>NZ_VMNX01000009.1 GCF_009377235.1 Streptomyces acidicola | reverse complement strand
GCCCCGCCCTTCCGTGTCCTCCCCGGCCCCGAGCCCGACGCACGCCACGCCGTATCCGCCGTATCCGACCTCGAACCCGTGCCGGCCCTACTCCTGCTGGCCCTATGGATACGGCTACTACGGTTCCGGTTCCGGCTACGGGCCGGGATACGGCGGCAGCGGCTGGGGAGGCGGCCGCTGACGAGCGGGCCGCGTGTCACGGCCGGGGACTTCGGTCGCGGAACTTGACGCCCCGGCAAGGCCGTTGCCACACTCGCCGCCCGCATAGAAATCGCTTGCTGCCTCATCGTCTTACGCCCTGACGTGCCGTGGAGCCGTGTTGCCGCAGGCCACGTACGCCGCAGCCTGAATCGATTCAGTCGAATCGCCTTCGACGGGACCGGGGGAGTGCGGAAGGCGGCGGGCGTATCACCCCCCTCACCCCCCATAGGAGAAGACGAGATGGGACGCAGAGCCGCAACTCACCTCACTGACCCAAGCACGACGGACCGACGCATCCGCACGAAGCGCGCCGCGGTCACCGCCGCCTGCGCCGCCGCCCTGCTCACCGGCGCCGCCGCGCTGACGGCCCCCGCCACCGCGAACGCGGCACCGGAAACGGCCCCCGTGAACACGGAACCGGCCGCCGCCACGGCCCCGCGGCAGGCGGCCGCCGCGTGCGGGGACGGCTCGTACCAGGCGGAGGCGGTGCTGAGCGGCAGCACCTGGACCGCCCGGCGCGGCAGCAGCGTCGTGTACACCGGCACCGACATGCGCGCCGCGATGCAGGCGGCCGTGAACAGCCTGACGTCGGGCCGGACTTCGAAGGAACGGGTCGTCGTCCGCGGCTCGGGCTCCATCGCCGCCGGCTCCCGGGTCTCCCTGCCCAGCTACACCGTGCTCGACGTGTGCGGCACGATCAACGTCACCGGATCGGGCTCCGGCGACCAGGCCCCGGTCTACGCACGCGGCGCCCGGGACATCGAGGTCCAGCACCTGAACCTCACCGGCACCCCGCTCTACGGCGTCTTCATGCGCAACGTCCAGAACGTCGTCCTCGGGCAGATCGACATGCGCCTGTCGCGGGGTCTCGGCGTCCGCATCGACAACCGCGGCGACACCAGCCAGTGGACCCGGAACGTCCGGATCGACAACGTGTACGTCTCCGGCGCGAGCAGTCACGCGGTCGAGACGTACGGCGTCGACGGCATCACCATCGGCACCGTCACCGCCCGCAACGTCGGCGAGTCCGGCCTCCTGCTCAACGAGACCATCAACGCCACCGTCACCAAGGTCGACGCGGACGGCGCGGGCGCGGGCACCGGTTACGCCGCCTTCCGCATGGCCAACCGCAACGGCCGGGTGGGCAGCAGTTATCCCACCAACGTCCGCGTGGGCGAGGTCGTCGCGCGCGGCGGCGGACGCGGTGTCTTCTGCGTCTCCGAGAGCGGTGGCGCCGTCATCGACCGGGTGACGCTCTCCGACACCGGCAACAACGCGATCCTGATCGAGAACTGCTACAACGTGAACATCGCCGCGCAGAGCGGCAGTGTGTCGGGCGGCGGAGAGATCCGGCTCGCGGCGCGGTCGGAGTTCCCGAACAACCGCGACATCACCATCCAGAACCTGACCGTGACCAACTCGGCCATCCGCGAGAGCCCCTGCGGCGAGAATACGACGTTCCGCAACAACCGGCTGGTCAACAGCAGCCAGAGCATCTGCTGAGCCGTGTCCGGTGTGCGTCCGGGGCCCGCTCCCCGGACGCACGTACAGCCGGCCGGGAGACTGCACGGTCGCCGGAGCCGGCGCGGTCCCGGGAGACGGCCCCCAGGAGTTGACCCTCCCCCTACGTCAGGCTCAAAGCTGTACGCCGACGAAAGGGCAGGTGCATGAGCTACTCCGTGGGGCAGGTCGCGGCCTTCGCCGGGGTGACGGTGCGGACGTTGCACCACTACGACAGGGCGGGAATCCTGTCTCCCAGCGGCCGCAGCCACACCGGCTACCGGCTGTACGGCGACGCCGACCTGGCCCGCCTCCAGCAGATCCTCTTCTACCGCGAACTCGGCTTCTCCCTCGACGAGATCACCGCCATCCTCAATGACCCGCAGGCGAACGCGCTGGAGCATCTCCGGTCCCGCCAGCGGGAGTTGAGTGAGGAGATCACCCGGCTCCAGCGGCTGGCCGAGGTGGCGGAACGGGCCATCGAGGTCCAGCAGACCGGAGTGTCCCTCACACCCCAGGAACGCTTCGACGTCTTCGGCGAGATCACCTTCGACCTCAGCTACGCCACCGAGGCGCAGCTCAAGTGGGCGGACTCGGCAGGACAGCGAGAGGCGATGGCCCGTGCGGCCGCCCACAACAAGGAGGACTGGCGGCAGCTCATGGCCGAGGCCGCCGCCTGGCGCGGAGACCTGCTGACGGCCTTCGACGCCGATGAGCCCGGCGACGGTGAGCGGGCCATGGACCTCGCCGAGGAGCACCGCCGGCACGTCACACGGTGGTTCACCTCCTGCCCGCCCGACATGCACCGGCGGATCGCGGACGACTTCGCCGCCGATCCGCGAGCGTTCGCCCTCGTCGTACCGCCGTCACAGCAGCGGCCGGGCCTCGCCGCCTATCTGTGCAAGGCGGTCCACGCGAACGCCGCCCGCCGCACCCACCCGGACCCGCTGGAGGACCGATGAGAATCCTGATCGCCGCCGCCGGTTCGCGCGGCGACGTCGCCCCCTACACCGGCCTCGGTGTCGAACTGAAGCAGGCCGGGCATGACGTCGCCGTCGCCACGACGGACGCCTTCGCACCGCTCGTACGGAACGCCGGTCTGGAGTTCCGGAACCTGCCGGCTCACCCACGGGCCCACGGCGATACGACCGACCGACGTGACCTCATGCGCACCGCGGCCGCCTTCGTCACCGAGTTGGGCCAGGGTTTCGCCGACGCGGTGGCCGAGGGAACGGACCTGCTCCTGCTGTCCACCACCACGGCCCCGCTCGGCTGGCACGTCAGCGAGGCCACCGGGATCCCCGGCATCGGTGCGTATCTGCAACCCGCCGCACCGACGGGCGACTTCCCGCCCGTCGTCATGGGCACCCGCTCACTGGGCCGCCTCGGCAACCGTACGGCCGGACGCTTCGCGCTCCGCATGGCCGACCGGGTCTACGAACGAGCCGTCGCCGACCTGCGCCGCCGCCTGGACCTGCCCGCCCTCACCGCCCCCGCGATGCGCCGCCGGCAGGAGCGGGCCGGCTGGCCCGTCCTGCACGGCTTCAGCACCGCACTCGTGCCGCGTCCTTCCGACTGGCGTTCCGGTCTCGACGTCGTGGGCACCTGGTGGCCGAGCCTGGACCCGGCCGCACGGCTTCCCGTGGAGCTGGAGGACTTCCTCCGGGCCGGGCCCCGGCCGGTGCTCATCGGCTTCGGCAGCATGGCGGGCGGCGAGGGAGAACGGCTGAGCGGCATCGCCGTACGGGCGCTGCGGCGTGCCGGGCTGCGCGGAATCCTCCAGTCCGGCAGTGCGGGGCTCGCGGCCGACGGCGACGATGTCCTCACCATCGGCGACGTACCGCACGAGCTGCTGTTCCCGAGACTGGCCGCCGTCGTCCACCACGCCGGGGCGGGCACCACGGCCGCGGCCCTGCGCGCCGGAGTCCCCGCGGTCGCGGTACCGGTGACGGCCGACCAGCCGTTCTGGGCGACACGCCTCGCCGCTCTGGGCGCGGCCCCCGCCCCGATCCCCTTCACCTCCCTCACCGCCGAACGGCTCGCCGACGCCCTCGGCCACGTCACGAGGCAGCAGACCTACGCACGCGCCGCCGCGACCGTCGCCCAGCGCATGGCGACCGAGGACGGCGCGGGTCAGGCACTCAAGGTCGTCCAGCTCCTTACGGGCTGAGGCACCTCAGGGTGCCGCTCGCGGGCCGACGCGTCACGGCACCTGGGCCGGTCCGCCGGATGGGCCACCTCACCATCGCACCCACCACCAGAGCTGGATACTTTGTCACCATATGTCCGCTTGCTGGGTGGAGATGGACGGAGATGGACGGAGGTGGACAGTGGCCGACAGTCCGAACGCCACGCTGGTAGGCATGGCACAACCCGGCCCGCCCGCGGTCGCCCGCAGGTCATGGCGTGCGCGTGGCGATGTCTGGCTCCTGGCGGTGGCGGCCGTCTTCACCCTGGCCCAGCTCACCTTCGTACCGCTGGGGATGGGACTCGGCTGGGACGAGACGGTGTACGTCAGCCAGGTCAGCTCCCATGCTCCGGCGGCGTTCTTCAGCGCGCCACGCTCGCGGGGCGTCTCGCTGCTGGTCGCACCGATCACCACGTGGTCGTCGTCCACCGTGCTCCTGCGTACCTTCCTGGCCCTGCTGTCGGGACTGGGCCTGTTCCTGGCCTTGCGCGCCTGGCGAGGGGTGTTCCCGGTTCGGGTGGTCGCCTTCGGGGGCGCGCTCTTCGCCACACTGTGGGTGACGATCTACTACGGCCCTCAGGCCATGCCCAACTACTGGGTGGCGGTCGGCGCCCTGGCCTGTGCCGGTTGTTTCGTGCGCGCCCGGCGCGACCGCACCGACCGGTGGGCGCCGTGGGGCATGGCTGCGAGCGCGGCACTGATCGCGTTGATGCGGCCCACCGACGCGGTGTGGGTGACCCTGCCGCTGCTGGCCCTCTCTGTGTGGCTGCGGCGCCCTCGGTTGCCGGCGGCCCTCCTGGCGGGACTCGTCGCGGGCGCGGCGCCCTGGGTGATCGAGGCGTACGTCAGCTTCGGCGGACTGGGGCAGCGGCTGGCCGACGCCTCCCGGATCCAGGGCGGACTCGGCTGGAACGTCGCCGTCGACGACCAACTGCGCAGCCTGGACGGCCGCACCCTCTGCCGCCCGTGCACCGGACCGTCGGCCCACATCGCGGTGGCCGCCTGGTGGTACGCCCTTCCGCTGTTCGCCACCCTCGGGACGCTGGTCGCGATCCGGGCGCGGCGCGCGGCACCGACGCTGGTCCTGGTGGCCTGCGCCACCACGGCGGCCGTCCCGTACCTGTTCATGATCGGCTACGCTGCCCCACGCTTCCTGCTCCCGGCCTACGCGCTGCTCGCGATCCCGGTCGCCGACGGGCTCGTGCACCTGGTGACGGCGTCGAGCGGGAGGTGGCGGCCGGTCGCCGTGACGATGGTGGCGCTGGGCCTGGCCGGACATCTGGCGGCGCAGTTCGCGGTGCTGACACACACCGCGAACCGCACCGACGCGGGCCGCCGCGACTGGGCGCACACCGCCGGCGAACTGCACCGCCTCGGAGTGCGGCCGCCCTGCCTGCTGACCGGCCACCAGGCCCTTCCGATCGGCTTCTCCGCCGGGTGCTCCTCCGCCTACATCGAGGGCAACAACGCCAACATCACCCGGGCGGAGCTCCTGCGCACCGCCCGGCGCATCCCGTTCGCCGTGCTCACCCTGCCCGGGTCGGCCCCGCCCGGGTACGCCCGCGCCTGGCCAGTCCACCGGTACGACCACATCGACCTGTACGTGGCACCGCCCCCGCGCTAGCCGGACCCCACCGCCGGGTCGTCCAGCAGCCGCACCAGTGCCCGGGCCGCCGGGCTGGTGGCCTCCGGGGGCGGGAGCATCGCGACGGTGTCGTACGACGTCTCCCCAGCGCCCTTCAACGGGAGCGCGGCGAGGGCCGACGCCTCGCGCTTGTGGCTGAAGTGCCGGGGGACGACGGCGATACCGAGGCCCTCCTGGACGAGGTCGAGGAGGCTGTGCACATCGTTGACCTCAAGGGTCACCATCCGGTGCACTCCCGCGGCGGCGAAGGCGGCGTCGGTGGTGCGACGCGGACCCCAGTCGGGGTGGAAGTCGACGAAGGCCTCGCCGCCGAGGTCCTCCGGCGTGAGCGCGCCCTCGCCCGCCAGCCGGTGCGCGGGGTGGCACAGTACGGTCATCGGCTCACTGGCCAGCGGGAGGCAACGGAGTTGCGGGGTGTCGGCGCGGTTCGTGACGGCGAACGCCAGAGCCAGGCGCCCGGCGGCGACCTCCTCCGCCAGCGCGCCCGAGCCGGCCTGCCGCAGCCGGATCTCCACGTCCGGGTGACGCCGGCGGAACGCGGCCAGCAGCTTGGCCACGCACACCCCCGCGATGCACTGCTCGGTGCCCAGCGACAGCGTGCCACGCACCACGCCACGCACCGCGGCCACGGCATCGTGGGCCGCACGGACCTGTGCGAGGATGCGCTCGGCCTCGGTGAGCAGTGCCTTCCCGGCCTCCGTGAGCGTGACCCGGCGCGTGGTGCGCACGAAGAGTGGCGCCGAGAGCTCCCGTTCCAGCGCGCGGATCGAGGCGGACAGACCGGACTGCGACACCATCAGCCGCTCTGCCGCCCGGGTGAAGTGCTGCTCCTCGGCGACCGCGACGAAATGCTGGAGATGGCGCAGTTCCATGATTGAGAAGCCTAGACGCTGAATCCGATCCGATTCTCCTGTTGGACCGGCCCCCGGTGCGCAGGTGAGAGTGGAGACCTGTTTCCAGGTTCCCGAGGTTCCACGTTCCCAAGTTTTCACATTCCAGGCTTTTCCGGCTTTCCAGGAGTCCGCGTTGTACACCGCACACCCCGACCGTTACTCGGACATGCCCTACCGGCGCACCGGACGCAGCGGCCTGAAGCTCCCCGCGCTGTCGCTCGGCCTGTGGCACAACTTCGGCCCCGACCGGCCGGTGCATACCCAGCGCGCCATCCTGCGCCGGGCGTTCGATCTGGGCGTCACCCATTTCGACCTGGCCAACAACTACGGCCCGCCGCCCGGCGCCGCGGAGAGCGCCTTCGGTGAGGCACTGAAGGCCGACCTCGCGCCGTACCGCGACGAACTCGTCATCTCCACCAAGGCCGGCTACCTGATGTGGCCCGGCCCGTACGGCGAATGGGGCTCGCGCAAGTACCTGCTGTCCTCGCTCGACCAGAGCCTGAGCCGCATGGGCCTCGACTACGTCGACATCTTCTACTCGCACCGCCCCGACCCGGACACTCCGCTCGAGGAGACCATGGGCGCCCTGCACTCGGCGGTCCAGCAGGGCAAGGCGCTGTACGTCGGCGTCTCCAACTATTCGCCCGAGCAGACCCGCGAGGCCGCCCGCATCCTGGGCGAGCTGGGCACCCCGCTGCTGATCCACCAGCCCCGCTACTCGATGCTCGACCGCCGCCCCGAGGACGGTCTCCTCGACGCGCTCGACGAGCTCCAGGCCGGCTCCATCGCATACTCGCCTCTCGAACAGGGCCTTCTGACGGGCCGTTACCTCAACGGCATTCCGGAGGGCTCCCGGGCCGCGAGCGACAGCCCGTTCCTCAACGCGGACACGGTCACCGAGGAACTCGTACAGCAGCTGCGAGCCCTGGACGGCATCGCCAAGTCCCGCGGCCAGTCCCTTGCCCAGCTCGCACTGGCCTGGGTCCTGCGCGGCGGCCGTGTCACCTCCGCCCTCATCGGCGCGAGCAGCCCCGAGCAGCTGGAGGACAGCGTGGCGGCCATCCGCAATCTGGACTTCGCGCCGGAGGAGCTGACCCGGATCGACGAGATCATCCAGCGCTGAGCCTCGCCGGGCCTGTCACGAAAGGGCTGGTGGGGGCGCGATTGTCGCTGATCCGGGAGAGATGCGCACCCTCAAGTGCCTGCCTGCTCAGAGGTAGTGGCTAGCACATAGGATGGGTGCATCACGGTGGGAACCATAAGAATCCCGACAATGCAGACGGTGTTCAAAGGGGACATGCGATGCGTGCTGCAGTTGTGACGGACTTCGGTGGACCCGCAGCCGTGCGGATCGTGGACACGGAGATTCCGGAACCGGCCGCCGGCCAGGTGCGGATCAAGGTCGCGGCGGCGGCGCTCAACCCGGCGGACGCGATGGTCCGTTCCGGTGCGCTCGGTGAGCTGGACACGCCCCTCGGGCTCGGCTGGGACGTGGCGGGGACGGTGGACGCGACCGGTGCGGACACGGACTGGGCGGTGGGCGACGCGGTGGTCGCCCTCGAAGCGAACCTGGTGAAGCCGCTGGGCACACATGCGGAGTACGTGGTCGTGGACGCCTCTGCGGTGGCGGCGGCGCCCGGGTCGGTGGACGCGGTGCACGCGGCGACGCTGCCGCTGAACGCCTCGACCGCCGCCCAGGCCCTCGATCTGCTGGACCTCCGCGCGGGCCAGACGCTGCTGGTCACTGGAGCGGCGGGTGCCGTCGGCGGTTATGCGGTGCAGCTGGCGGCACACCGGGGTGTCGAGGTGACCGCTCTCGCAGGTGAGTCGGACGAGGATCTCGTGCGTGAGCTGGGTGCGGCCCGTTTCGTGGCGCGCGGGCGCGCGCCCGGCGTGCACGACGCCGTCCTGGACGCGGCCGTCCTGGGGGAGTCGGCGCTGGAGTGGGTGCGGGACGGGGGCGCGTACGCAGGTGTGATGCCGCAGGCACAGCAGGCTTCGGTGCGGGGGATCCGGACGTCCGCGGTGGCGGTCGCCGCGGACGGCGCGCAGCTCAAGGAGCTGGTGGAGCTGGTCGACGCCGGGGTCCTCACGACCCGGGTCGCCGCGACGTACCCCTTGGAAGAGGCGGCCAAGGCCCATGCCCGGCTGGCGGAGGGCGGGGTACGGGGGCGGCTGGTGCTGCTGCCCTGACCAGGCAGGAACCGATACATGGCGGGCAGGAACCCTGCATGCTGCGGATGCGCCCCTCGCCGTCGAGCATGATCACGTCGGACCTGACGACGGGCGCCGATCCGTCCGCCTCGCTGTATCGTGACGCTCGGTGATCGCGGACAGGGCCGCTCAACTCCCGCGAGAATTCGTCAGTACTGGTCAGAAGCCGGATCCGGGGTCGAGCGCGGGGCTCGCGTGATCCAGTACCACAACCATGCCCGGCTGTGCGGAGAAGCACCGATTACGCCTCGGGTAATGCCCATGAGGGGCCTGTCGACCGATATTCCGTCCTGTTTCGGCCACCTCCTGTCACGTATATGCCAAGAGACTGGCTGGAATGAGATGGTGACAGAGCGTCAAGAGTGGCGATACTCGATTCCTAGGGTTCATTGCGCCATGAACAATCAGCACCACTGCGTGCGATCGGTGCGTCGCCCTGCGTGTACGACGAGCTAGATGCAAGGCGGCGGTGCCGAACCCGGTAGCCAGCGGTGCGATGGGGGAGCGAACGTGCACGACGAATTCCTGTGCCATGTCACCGCATATGGCGTATGCGGCGGACAACGCGTGGGCGTTCCGCTGGGGACCTACCGTGCGCCCACCCTGGCCCTGGCCCTGTGGTGGATGCGCGATCGCGCGTTATGGATCGCCGAACGGCTCGACCCGCACCCCGGCAACCCGGCCTACCCCCCGAACTCGGTCGTACCGGTCGCCGACAGCGTCCCCGACGTGCCCGGCGTCCTGCGCGCCTGGAGCGGCAACGCGGCCGAACAGGAGCTGGTGGCCGAGGAGTTGTCCGCCGGGAACCTGGTCCGCATCGCCACCAGCGACGACACCACCGAGTACGAGCTGCTCGCGGAGTCCATCGACGCGCTCCGTATGCAGCGCACCGCCCGCGTGATCGCCACCCCCGCCGCCTGAACGTCCGCGAAGTCCGTAGTCCGAGCGTGATCCGGCCGCGCGGACGCTGCTCGACAAGGCCACCTTTCGCGTCGGCGAGAAATAGTTCCCAGCGGCGTCCGCGAGGAACGCCCGAGCTCAGTCGGCGCCGACCTCCGGCGGTCGCCTCGCCGTGATCAGCTCATGCAGATAGCACTTGGTGACCCGGCCGTCGTGGCGTGTGTCGATCAGTCCACGGATGCAGCCCAACAGCCCTTCCCGGGCTGATGCTTCGAGCGCCCGGTGGCCGGAGTAGGTCAGGAGTACGTCGATGTACTCCTGCGTCGAGTACGTGATCTCCTGTGTCCACCGGTACGAGCGGAGGTCGTCCCACTCGGCCAACTCGCCGGTGTCCGTGGCGATTTCCCACTCCTCCTGTAGGCGCAGGCCCGGTGGCGTGGCCGGGTCCCAACGCTCGTAGCACTCCTGGGCCCGGGCGAAGAAGTCCACGGTGCCGCCCTCGACGTGTTCCGTGGCGACCAGCGCGAAGATGCCGCCGGGGCGGAGGGCGCGTGGCCCACCCTGGCGGCTCGAAGGGCCGGGTCGAGCCAGTGGAACGCGGTGGCGCTCACCACGAGGTCGAACGGCTCGGCGGGGAGGGGCCACAGCTCGAAGCCGGCCACCTCCAGGTGGGCACGCGGGAAGGGGCGCAGACTGTCCCGGGCCACCTTCGCCGGCGCCGGGCCGAACTCGACAGCCGTGAGGTCGCGGCCCGACTCCGCCAGCGGGACGGGTGAGCCGGCCGGTTCCGGGGCCGATCTCCAGGACGGGACGCGGGTACCGGGCCCCCAGCCCCGCCTGCCCGGCCAACTCCGCCACCAGAGCACGGGGATAGCGGGGCCGGGCCCGGTCGTACAGCTCGGCCGCCTCGTTGAAGGTGTCACGCAGCATGGCTGTAACCCTTCCTCGGCCGGATCGCGATTCCACTGAGGGCGGAACGCCGATCCCTTCCCGTGGAGCGCTGGACTCCTAGTCTGAACGAGTGAGGAATCAAGCGCCCGATGAAGCCCGCGTCATTCCCCTGCGCCCGGCGGCCACTCCGGCCCGCACGGACGCTCCTGCCGCCACACCGCGGCAGCAGCGTCCGGCTCTCGCCCCGCAGGCGCGTCCCGCCCGGGAACCCCAGGCACCGGCCCCCGCCAGGGAACCCCTCTGGCGCGACCTCGTCGGCGACGTGCTGCGCAGGGAACGGCTCGCCCAGGAGCGGACGCTGAAGGACGTGGCGGAGGCGGCGCGGATCTCGATGCCGTATCTCTCGGAGCTGGAGCGGGGCCGCAAGGAGGCCTCGTCGGAGGTCCTCGCGGCCGCCGCCCACGCCCTCGGGCTGGGACTCGGCGACCTGCTGTCCCTGACCCATGGCGAACTGACACGGCGCACCCGGACGACGCGGGCGACGACAGCCACCCCGACCACGGCCACGCCGACCACGTCGCCGTACAACGGGCTCTGCCTCGCCGCCTGACGCCCCGGTGGGCAGGAGCCGGCGGCTCAGACCTCCATGAGCCGTCGGCTCAGTACCTCGTCGGCGAGCCCGTACGCCACGGCCTCCTGCGCGGTGAAGACCTTGTCACGGTCCATGTCCGCGCGGAGCGTCGTGACGTCGTGGTGGGTGTGCCGGGCGAGGACCTCCTCGACCTGGGACCGGATCCGGACCATCTCCTTCGCCTGGAGGGTGAGGTCCGAGGCCGTTCCCTGGCGGCCGCCGCTCGCGGGCTGGCCGAGCAGCACCCGCGCGTGTTCGAGGACGAAGCGCCGGCCCGGGTCTCCGCCCGCCAGCAGCACCGCGGCCGTGGAGGCCGCCTGCCCCACGCAGAACGTCGAGATCGGCGCACGCACGTACGACATCGTGTCGTAGATCGCCATGAGCGAAGTGAACGAACCGCCCGGTGAGTTGAGGTAGATCGCGACCTCGCTCTCGGGCGCCGACGACTCCAGATGGAGGAGCTGGGCGATGACGACGTTGGCAACCCCGTCGTCGATCTCCGTGCCGAGGAAGATGATCCGCTCGTTCAGCAGCCGGCTGAAGACGTCGTACGACCGCTCGCCCTGTGGGGTCCTCTCGACGACGTTCGGGATCGTGTACGTCCCCATGTCTACAGCCCCATCCTGCGTCGCGACGAGGCCGGCCGGATGTCGGCGAGCGACTCCACCACTTGGTCGACCATCCCGTACTCCTTCGCCTGCTCGGCCGTGAACCACCGGTCGCGGTCGCCGTCCCGGGAGATCGTCTCCGGGGTCTGGCCGGTGTGCTCCGCGGTGATCCGCTCGATGGTCCGTTTGGCGAACTCCAGGTTCTCCGCCTGGATCTCGATGTCGGCGGTGGTGCCGCCGATACCCCCGGACGGCTGGTGCATCATGATCCGCGTGTTCGGCAGCGCGAACCGCTTGCCGCGCGCGCCCACGCTGAGCAGGAACTGGCCCATGCTCGCGGCGAAGCCCATCGCGAGCGTGGCCACGTCGTTCGGGATCAGCCGCATCGTGTCGTAGATCGCGAGGCCCGCGGTCACGGACCCCCCGGGGCTGTTGATGTAGAGGCTGATGTCGGTGCGCGGGTCCTCCGCGGACAGAATCAGCAGCTGGGAGCAGACCCGGTTGGCGGAGACCTCGTCGACCTGCGTGCCGAGGACCACGATCCGCTGCGCGAGCAGTTGCGCGGCCAGGTGGTCGTCGAACCGCGACGGCGGTGTGTCCCCCTCCTCGGCCCGTGGGGCGAGGGCCGGCTCCCAGCCGGTGATCAGTGACGTCATCGGTCCTCCCTGTCGTGAAGGGTTGTGTGGCGGAGATCCCGCCCTCTCCACTCTCGCCATGGAAGGCCTCTGACATGGGAATTCTCTGCCCGCGGCAGATTCGCTACGAGCATACGAGCAGAGGACGGCGTCAGTGGGTGATGCCCTGCGCCGTCTCCCGCAGTTGCCGGAAGAACGCCCGCACATCGCCCACCAGCAGGTCCGGCACCTCCAGCGCCGCGAAGTGCCCGCCCCGGTCGAACTCCGTCCACCGCACGATGGTGTTCGTACGGTCGGCGATGTGCCGCAGCGGTACGAAGTTCTCCCGCGGGAAGACAGCCAGCGCTGTCGGCGTGGTGGAGGGGTCCGGTGGGGAGCCCCAGCCGTCGGTGTGGGCCCGCTCGTAGTAGATACGTGCCGAGGAGCCCGCGGTGCCGGTCAGCCAGTACAGCATCACGTTGGTGAGCAGCAGGTCGCCGTTCACGGCGTCCTCGGGGCGGTCCCGCGAGTCCGTCCACTCCTTGAACTTCTCGGTGATCCAGGCGAGTTGGCCGACCGGTGAGTCGGCGAGCGCGTACGCCAGGGTCTGTGGCCGGGTGGACTGCAGGACGCCGTACCCCTGCCTCTCGCGCACCCACTCCTGCGTACGCTCCCACGAGGCCAGCGTGCGCTCGCGCTCCTGAGGGCTCAGCGAGGCCAGCTCCTCCTCGCCCGGCGGGGCCGTGGCGGCGGAGTCCGGAAGCAGGTTGAGGTGGACGCCGATCACGTGGTCCGGGCGGATCCGGCCCAGCTCCCGGGAGATCGCCGCGCCCCAGTCCCCGCCCTGTGCTCCGTACCGCCGGTAGCCGAGCCGCTCCATCAGCTCGGCCCACGCGGCCGCGACGCGCCGGAACTCCCAGCCGGACTCCCGTGTCGGCCCGGACAGACCGAACCCCGGGATGCTGGGGATCACCAGGTGGAAGGCGTCGGAGGGATCACCGCCGTGCGCCCGCGGGTCGGTCAACGGCCCGGTCACGTCCGTGAACTCGACGATCGAGCCCGGCCAGCCGTGGGTGATCACCAGTGGGGTGGCGTCCGGCTCCGGTGACCGGACGTGGGCGAAGTGCACGGTCGCGCCGTCGATCTCCGTGGTGAACTGCGGCCACTCGTTCAGCCGCGCCTCGGCGGCCCGCCAGTCGTAGTCGTGCCGCCAGTACCGTACGAGCTCCCGCAGATAGTCCCGGGGAACGCCGTACGACCAGCCCACGCCGGGCAACTCGTCCGGCCAGCGCGTGAGGTCGAGCCGGGCGTGCAGATCGTCGAGGTCGGTCTGGGGGATGTCGATGCGGAACGGACGGATGACGCCGGCGCCGTCCCCGCCGCCCGTACCGTCGCCGGTGTCAGTGGTCTCAGTGCCGTCTGTGCTTGAAGGGGCCATGTCGGGCGATGCTAAGCGACCCTCTGGAAATTCCTGCCCGCGCCACCGATGAGTTCGCGGACGAGGATCGGTCGATACGGGTGACGACACTCTCGCGCCCGAGGAGGCATCCATGCCCGCGAACGGATTCACCACCTGTCTGTGGTTCGACGGCCAGGCCGAGGAGGCCGCGCACTACTACGTCTCGGTCTTCAAGAACTCCAGCATCGGCCGGATCGCCCGCTACACCGAGGCCGGACCCGGCCCGGCCGGGACCGTGGTGACCGTGGAGTTCGTGGCGAACGGCCAGCAGTTCGTCGCCGTGAACGGCGGTCCGCAGTTCAAGTTCAACGAGGCGATCTCCTTCCAGATCCTCTGCGAGGACCAGGCCGAGATCGACCACTACTGGAGCAAGCTCACGGAAGGCGGCGGCGAAGGCAGCCAATGCGGCTGGCTCAAGGACAGGTACGGCGTGTCCTGGCAGGTCGTCCCGAGCAAGCTCGCCGACATGATCGCGGACCCGGACCCGGAGAAGGCGGGCCGCGCGGCCAAGGCCATGCTCTCGATGGGCAAGCTCGACCTTCCCGTCCTGGAGAAGGCGTACGCGGGCGAGTAGCGGCACCGCGGGGGCGGTCGGTCGCCCTGTTGCACGGACACCGTGCGGCAGGGCGACCGTCGCGTTTCGTGCCCCGTGGCGCACGTCACATCCGCCGGCGATTGAGTGAGGTCGGCAGGAGCCGCTGTGACGGGAGCCGGCGGCGCAGCCGCATCGTGTGCCCCGTAACGGCTGCGTTTCCCGCCGTTAATTTCCCGGCACCAGGGGTTGGCGTGAAACCGTCCCGTCGTTATCGTTCACCAACCTCACTCAATCGTTCCGTTGAACGAATAGCGGGAAGGGGCGGTCGGACCATGCCCGACATCCACCACCCGGGACGGCGGTCGGTCCTCGCCGCGGGCGCCGCCGGCGCGGCGTCGCTCGGCGCGTCCTGGCTGCTCACCGGCTGTACGGGCGCCGCGTCCGCACCCGTACTGCCCGTCGCCGCACGGCAGGGCACTCCCGACCGGGGCGGCACCCTCCGTATCGCCCGGCCGCCCGCATCCGACGCCGAGACGCTCGATCCGGCCGGCGCGCTGTCCGCGTACGAGTACCTGGGGGCCCTGTACAACCGGCTCGTTCGCATCGGCCGGGACGGCGCCCTCGCCCCCGACCTCGCGGAGTCCTGGGAACCCGACGACCAGGCCCGCACCTGGACCTTCCGCCTCCGTAAGGGCGTCACCTTCCACGACGGGCGGGCGTTCACCGCGGCCGACGCCGCCTACACCCTGCGCCATATCCTCGACAAGAGGACCGCCTCCCCGCAGGCCGCCGTCCTCGCCCCGCTCGTCGACCCGGCCCGACTGCGCACCCCCGACGACCACACCCTCGTCGTCCCGCTGAAGACCCCCAACGCCGAGTTCCCGAGCCTCCTCACGCACTACAACTGCTACGTCGTACCCGACGGCAGCGCCCGCTCGATCGGACGGACCGGCATCGGTACAGGTCCCTTCAAGCTGGAGTCCTTCGCTCCCGCAGGACCCGGTCGCGTCACCGCGTACAAGGATCACTGGCAGGGCCGCCCCGTCCTCGACGCCATCACCTTCTTCACGGTCGCCGATATGTCGGCCCGCTCGAACGCCCTGCTCGCCGGGCAGGTCGACCTGCTGTCGCAGACCAACCTCGACTTCGCCACCGCCCGTGTGATCGCCGCCTCCGACCGCGCCACCATCGCCCGCGTCGAGAACGCCCAGTGGTACGTGCTGCCGATGCTCACCACCGAGAAGCCGTTCACCGACGTCCGCGTCCGGCAGGCGATGAAGCTCGCCTACGACCCCGAGCACGTGGTGAAGGTCGCCCTGCAGGGTGCGGGTACCGCCGGCTGGGACAACCCCGTGCCGCCGAGCGACCCCGCCCACATCTCCGCGCACCCGGAGCACGACCCGGAGAAGGCGCGTCATCTGCTGAAGAAGGCCGGACACGAAGGGCTCGCCGTCGACCTCTACACGTCCTCGTACGACCCGGTGTTCACCCCGATGGCGCTCGCCTACCAGGACTCGGCCCGGCGCGCCGGCATCCGTGTCCGGGTCAGGACGGCCGCCGCGGACTCGTACTACACACAGATCTGGATGAAGAAACCGCTGATGGCCACCTACTGGTACACCGGCAGACCCGTGGACCAGCTCTTCACCCAGGTCTTCCGCGGCGGCTCCTCGTACAACGAGACCGCCTGGTCCGACAAGGACTTCGACGCCCTGCTCGACCGCGCCCGGCGCGAGACCGACGACACACGGCGGCGCGAACTGTACGGGGAGGCACAGACCTTCGTCGTCGACAAGGGCGGGGCGATCACCCCGATGTTCGCCGACCGGCTCGTCGGGGTCTCCCGGAAGGTGCGCGGATACGCCGAGCACGGCTTCGAGTTCGACTACCTCGGCATCGGCCTGAAGGGAGCCTGAGCATGCTGTCCTTCGTCGCCCGACGGATCGCCGCCGCGCTGGGCACCCTCCTCCTCGCCTCCGTCCTGGTCTTCCTCGCCGTCCAGGCCCTGCCCGGCGACGTCGCCACCCAGGTCCTCGGCAAGGACGCCACCCCGGACGCCGTCGCCGCCCTGCGCGGGCAGCTCGGTCTCGACCGGCCCGCCTGGGAGCGGTACATCGACTGGGCGGGCGGTGCCCTCCACGGGGACTTCGGCACCTCGCTCGTCTCCGGCAAGGCGGTCGGCGGCGAGGTGGCCTCCTACCTCGGCAACTCCGCGCTGATCGCCCTCGTCACCGTCCTGTTCGCCGTCACCGGCTCGATCGTCCTCGGCGTCCTCGCCGGCCTGTACCGCGACCGCTGGCCGGACCATCTGATCTCCACGGCCAGTCTCGTCGGCATGAGCGTCCCCGAGTTCGTCGTCGCCACCGTGCTGGTGCTCTGCTTCTCGGTCGCTCTGCCCTGGTTCCCCGCGGTCGTCCTGTACGGCCCGGAGGCGAGCGTCGGTCAGCTCCTGCCCGCCGTCTGGCTGCCCGCACTGTCCCTCGCCATCGTCATGGCCGCCTACATCGTCCGTATGGCCCGCACCTCCGTCATCGACGTGATGGCGAGCGACTACGTCACCACGGCCCGCCTCAAGGGCCTGTCGACCTGGCGAGTCGTCACCCGGCACGCCCTGCCGAGCGCCCTCCTGCCCACCCTGCACGTCATCGCGCTCAACGTGGCCTGGCTCGTGGGAGGCGTCGCCGTCGTCGAGAACGTCTTCAACTACCCGGGCGTAGGCAAGCTGCTGCTCTCCTCGGTGCAGAACCGCGACCTGCCCGTCATCCAGGCCGTCGCGCTCGTCAGCGCCGTCGTCTACGTCACCTGCAACCTCGCCGCCGACCTCGGCGCCATGGCCCTCAACCCCAAGCTCCGTACGCGCGGGAGGACTCGATGACCACGCTCGACACCGCACCGGTGGCAGCCCCCGCCGCGGCTCCCGCGCGCGCCGTGCGCGTCTGGCGCACCCTCCGCTCCTCGCGCGCCGCCGTCATCGGACTGTCCGTCGTCGCCGTCCATGTGCTGATCGCGCTCCTCGCACCGCTCCTCACTACGTACGACCCCATAGCCAACAGCGCCGACGAGGCCCTCCTCGGGCCGAGCCGGCAGCACTGGGCGGGCACCGACCAGTACGGCCGTGACGTTCTCGCCCGTGTGCTGTACGGCGGCCGGTACGCGCTCGGCGTCTCCGTCACCGCGACCCTGCTGACCGTCGCGCTCGGCACCGTCATCGGATGCGCGGCCGCCCTGCGCGGAGGCCGGTTCGACGACGTACTGGGCCGGATCCTGGACGCGGTGCTGTCCGTGCCGGCGATCCTGACCCTGCTCGTCGTCGTGACCGCACTGGGTACGGGCCCTTCGGTCATCGTCCTCGCGATCGCCGTGGTGTACGTGCCCCAGGTCGTACGGGTCGTACGGGGTGCCGCTCTGGCCGTCGTACCGCAGGACTACGTCACGGCGGCGCGGGCGCGCGGCGAGGGCACCTGGGCGATCCTGCGCAGGGAGATCCTGCCGAACATCACCGACGTGGTGTGCGTGGAGTTCGCGATGCGGGCCTCCTGGGTCGTGCTGCTGATCTCCTCGCTGTCCTTCCTCGGCTTCGGCGCCGACCCGCCGACCCCCGACTGGGGACTGATGGTCGCCGAGAACCGCACCGCCATCACCGTCGTCCCGATGGCGAGCCTCGCGCCGATCATCGCCCTGGCCACGCTCGTGGTCGGGCTCAACCTCGCCGCCGACGGCCTGTCCAAGGCCTGGGGCGTGGACCGGATCAGGGAGGGCTCCTGATGACGCCGATCGTTTCCGTGAACTCCCTGTCCGTGGCCTACCGTTCGGGCGGCCGGGACGTGCCGGTCGTGCACGAGGTGACCCTGGAGGTCGCCAAGGGCCGGACACTCGCCCTCGTCGGCGAGTCCGGCAGCGGCAAGTCGACCGTGGCGGCCACCCTGCTCGGGCACCTGCGGCACGGCTCCCGGATCACCGGCGGCTCGGTGCACATCAAGGGCAGCGACGTCTTCGCCCTGCCCGCACGGGAGCTGAGGCGACTGCGCGGCGGGATGGTCGCCATGGTCGCGCAGAACGCCGGGCACGCGCTCACACCGTCCATGCGGATCGGACGGCAGATCGCGGAGGCGGGCGGCGACATCCCCGTCACGGACCTGCTGGAACAGGTCCGGCTGCCGCGCCCCGCCGAACTCGCCCGCCGCTACCCGCACGAGCTCTCCGGCGGCCAGCAGCAGCGCGTCGCCATCGCCATGGCCATCGCCGCCCGCCCCGACGTCCTCGTCCTCGACGAGCCGACGACCGGCCTCGATGTCGTCACCCAGCGCGGCGTCCTCGACCTGATCTCCGGCCTGCGTGACGAACTCGGCCTCGCCGCCGTCCTGGTGAGCCACGACCTCGGCGTCGTCGCGCACCTGGCCGACGAGGTCACCGTGCTGCGCTCCGGCCGGATCGTGGAGTCGGCGCCCACGCGCACACTCTTCGCGACGCCCCAGGACCCGTACACCAGAAAGCTGCTGGCGAGCGTCCCGCGTCTCGACGACGCCGGGCTCGCGCTCGTCGGCGAGGCGGGGGAGCGGGAGGTCCGCCCCAGGGCACAGGTGCCGGCCAACGCCCCGGTGGCCGTGTCCGCCCGCGACGTGACCGTCGACTACGGCTCCTCGCGCGCGGTGCACGGTGTCTCCTTCGACGTCCGCAGAGGCGAGGTCCTCGCGCTCGTCGGCGAGTCGGGCAGCGGGAAGTCCACGCTCGCCTGGACGCTCGCGGGCCTGCGCACCCCCTCCGGCGGCACCCTGATCCACGAGTCGGGCGACCTGGCACGCCCCGCCGAACGGCGGCCCCTGTCGCTGCGGTGCAGGGTCCAGCTCGTCTTCCAGAACGCCGACACCTCCCTGAACCCGCGCCGCTCCGTGGGCGACGCGGTGCGCCGCCCTCTGCAGCTCTTCGGTACGGTCACGAGTCCGGCCGAGGCCGCCGGGCGGGCCCGGAAGCTCATCTCCGACGTACGCCTGGACCCGGCTCTCGCCGACCGGCTGCCCGCCCAGCTCTCCGGCGGCCAGCGCCAGCGCATCGGCATCGCCCGGGCACTGGCGGGCGAACCGGACGTGCTGATCGCCGACGAGATCACCACCGCCCTCGACGTCTCCGTGCAGGCCGAGGTGCTCCGCCTCCTCGACGACCTGCGGCGCGAACGCGATCTGGCCTGCCTGTTCATCAGCCATGACCTGGCCGTCGTCCGGGGCATCGCGGACCGTGTGGCCGTGCTGCGGCACGGCGTGGTCGTCGAGGAGGGCCCGACGGAGGCGGTGTTCGCCTCGCCCGGACACCCCTACACCCGGCAGCTGATGGCGGCCGCCCTCGAACCCGACCCCGATGCCCTGCCCCCCGGCGACGACGTCACCGGCTGGGCCGACGCCGCCGAACCCGACGACCTGTGGACCAACCACGGCAATGGCCACCGGGTCCGCCGCTGGCGTCCCGCCCTCCTGGAAGGAAACCCGTGAAGTACCGCGAGCGGTTCGACCGGCCCGTTGTCCGTGAGGACGTCTGGATCCCCACCCGTGACGGCGCGACCCGTCTGCACGCCCGCATCTGGCGGCCCGCCGACGCCGAAGCCGAGCCCGTGCCCGCCCTCCTCGAATACCTGCCGTACCGCAAGAGCGACTGGACCGCGCCCCGCGACGCCCAGCGCCACCCCTGGTACGCCGGACACGGCTACGCCTCCGTACGCGTCGACATCCGCGGCCACGGCGACAGCGAGGGAACCCCCGGCGACGAGTACGACGCGCAGGAGCTCGCGGACGGCGTCGACGTCGTCAACTGGCTTGCCACGCAGCCCTGGTGCACCGGCAAAGTCGGCATGTTCGGCATCTCCTGGGGCGGCTTCAACTCCCTCCAGATCGCCGCCCTCGCCCCCGAACCCCTGAAGGCGATCGTCACCGTCTGCTCCACCGACGACCGCTACGACAACGACGTCCACTACACCGGAGGCGCCGTCCTCGGCATCGACATGCTCGCCTGGGCGGGCACCATGCTCGCCTTCGCCTCCCGGCCACCGGACCCGGCGAACGTCGGCGCCGACCGCTGGCTGCCGATGTGGCGGCAGCGCCTCGACGCCCTCGAACCCTTCCTGCACACCTGGCTGGACCACCAGCAGCGCGACGCCTACTGGCGGCACGGCAGCGTCTGCGAGGACTACGGCGCCATCGACGCGGCCGTCCTCGCGGTGGGCGGCTGGAACGACCCGTACCGCGACACCGTGCTCCGGCTGGTGGAACACCTGCCGGGCGACCGTGTACGCGGCCTGATCGGCCCGTGGTCGCACCAGTACCCGGACCGCGGTCTGCCGCCCGGCCCCGCGATCGGCTTCCTCCAGGAGACCCTCCGCTGGTGGGACCAGCACCTGAAGGACCAGGACACCGGGGTCATGGACGAGCCCCTGCTGCGCGCCTGGGTCACCGACCCGGTCCCGCCCGCCACGACGTACGACGTCCTGCCCGGCCGCTGGGTGGCCGAACGCCACTGGCCGTCCCCGACGGTCACCTGGGACGAACGCACTCTGGGCCCGGACCGCAGCCCCGTTCTCGTACGGTCCCCCCAGCACACCGGCCTCGACGCCGGACGCTTCTTCCCCTTCGGCAACGCGAGCGACCTGCCGCCCGACCAGCGCGAGGAGGACGGCCGGTCGGTCTGCTTCGACACGGAGCCCCTCACCGACCGGGTGGAGATCCTCGGCCGCCCGCGCCTGAGGCTCCGCCTCGACAGCACCACCCCGCGCGCTCACGTCATCGCCCGTCTCTGCGACGTCGCCCCCGACGGCTCCTCCACCCTCGTCACCCGCGGCGTCCTCAACCTGCTCTCGCGGCGCGGCCGCGACCGGGCCGTGGAATGGCAGCCGGGTACGTACGAGACGGTCGAGTTCGAGCTGAGCGGCATCGGGTACGCCTTCCCGCCGGGCCACCGCATCCGGGTCGCCGTGTCCGACACGTACTGGCCCTGGGTGTGGCCGCACGGCGAACGCGGCACGCTCAGCGTGGTCCCCGCCGGCAGCGCCGTACTCCTGCCCGTACGGGAGAGCGTCGACGAGCAGCCGATCCACTTCGAGGAGCCCGAGCAGGCGCTGCCGCTGCCGGTGACGTACGACCGGCCCACAGACCCGCGCCCCGAGCGGCTCGTGACACACGACGTGGCCACGGGGGAGTGGCGGCTGGAGGTCGACCCCAACTACGGGGGATCGCGCACCTACCCGGACGGGCTGCGCTACGAGGAGAGCGCGCTGGAGACGTACACGATCCGCTCCGACGACCCGCTCTCCGCCTCGGCCGTCTCCACGTGGACGATCCGGTTGCACCGCGAGAAGGAGAGTGGGGACGAGGGCGGGGACGCATGGCACGCCGAGATCGTTACCCGGACGGAACTGCGGGCGACGCGCACGGACTTCATCATGGACAGCCGCATCGAAGCACGGTCGAACGGAGAGACAGTGGTCAAGCGCCAGTGGCACCGCACCACCCCGAGGACATCCGGATGACGGCCTCCGAGTCGCGTCCCGCCGCCCGGACCCCGCGCCGCGCCGTCGCGGCCGCCGCCAGGACCCGCCAGCCCACCGAGGTTCGCCGCCGCCTCATCGCAGAGGCGGCCGTACCGCTGATCGCCGAGCGCGGCTACGCCTCGGTGGGCGTACGGGACGTCGCCGCCGCGGCCGGTGTGTCGGTGGGCACGGTCACCTATCACTTCGACAGTGTCCAGGAGGTCCTGTCCGAGGCGATGGTGCTGCACATCGAGGCGTACTACGCCGCGCTCAGCGAGGCCGCCAAGGAGGCCTCCGGCTCGGCCGAGGCGCTGCGGCTGCTGGTCGACGCGCTGTTCACCGAGGACACCGACCGGCACTGGCGCATGTGGTTCGACTACTGGAACGCAGGGGACCAGGACCCGGACCAGGGTTTCGCCCGCGGCCAGGCCGAGCGGTACGCGGCCTGGCACGACCAGATCCGGTCGCTCGCCGGGCGGGGCGTCGACGAGGGCGAGTTCACCTGCGACGACCTCGACGGATTCACCGCCCGGTTCGCCGCGCTCGCCGACGGCCTGGCGCTCCAGCGCCTGCGCCAGGCGCCGCCGCTCACCACGGAGGACGCCCGCCGGCATCTCAACCGGCTCATCGAGACGGAACTCCGGCTCACGTGACGTGCTTCCCGACCGTCCGCGTGATCTCCCGGGCGATGCGCACGATGCCGGGGGAGGGGACCGGGCAGGGCTTCGGGCTGGACGTGGTGGGTGCCAGGCAGAAGTGCAGGTAGTCGTCGTCGCGGTGCAGGGCGGTGCGGCCCTGAGACGGCTGCGTGCAGTACGCGGAGTGCTCCCGCTCGTACGCGGTGCACGGCAGGTACTGCGCCCAGGTGTAGCGACCCGAGGCCGGGCTCACCGCCCGGCCCGCGTCGGCGACGAGGTCGCCGGAGGCCTCGGCCTGTTGCCGGTAGAGGGAGTTGACGCGCCGCACCCGGTCGGGAGTGATGGGGTCCGGTCCTTGCAGCACCCAGACGACCCTCGGCCGCCGTGACCCGCCCGCGTCCGCGATCTGCTGCGTCAGCCGCTCGGCGTCGTCGGCGTACCGGGAGAAGTACGTGCCCTCGGCCTTGTCGTACGTGATGCCGTCCATGCAGGGTGTGTAGCCCCAGGCGTTGCCCCAGAACTGCAACACCACGACATCCGGGCGGAGTCGGCGTACGAGGACCGCGGCCTTGTCCTGCGCGGGCACCAGCGACCTGTCGTCGGTGCCCTCCAGGTAGTCGCACAGCGTGGTGCCCGGGTAGGGGGCGCCGGTGTAGCGGGCGTTCAGGTCGTCGCGGAGCTGCTGTGCGAGCACCTTCTGGTTCTCCACGGCGAGGGAGTCGCCGAGGTAGAGCACGACGGGTGCCTTCCGCGGGGCGGTCGGGGCGGTCGGCGCATCCGGGGCGGTCGGTGTGGCCGCCGCCCGCTGACGCGTCGTCGGCTCCGGGTCGCCGGGTGTGGGTGCCGTCTCGGGTCCGGACGTCGGATCCCCGCAGGCGCCCAGCAGCACCCCGGTGAGCAACATCCCCACGATCCACGGCTTCCGCATGCAGCGACTCCCGCCCCGCCACCGAAAGGGCTCCCCAGGCAAGCACAGGAGGGCCTTCGGGGGAAGAGACCCGTCGGTCACGGGGCGCCCGGTCGGGTTCCGGGGCGCCCCGCACACCTCAGTGACGCGTCAGAGATGCCTCAGGGACGTCGCGTCTCAGGGAGTCATCCCGCCGGTGCACGCGGCACCCGGCTCCGGCGTCTGCTCGCCCTGCACGTACTTGTCCAGGAACTTCTGGACCCGTGCGTCGGACGCCGAGTCCACCTTCAACTGCTTGCCCCACGCGCTGAGCACGACGGGCGACGACTGGTCCTCGTACGGGCTCATGAACGTGTACGACGTCCTGTTGACCATGTCGGCCAGCTTGGACACGTCCGCCTCGGACGCCTCGTCGTTGTAGGTGATCCAGACGGCGCCGTGCTCCAGGCCGTGCACCGCGTTCTCGTTCGGCACGGCCTTCGTGTAGACCTGCTTGTCGCAGTTGACCCACACCTGGTTGTGGTCGCCGCCGACGGGCGGGCTCATCGGGTAGTCGACCTGGGTCGTGACATGATTCTGGGTCAGCTTCGACCAGCTCTTCACGCCCTCGACCGGGGCGGCCTTCGCCTGCTCCTTCTCCTCGGCGGCGGCGAACAGGAACCACCCACCTCCGACGAGCCCGACGAGGATCACGATGGCGGCGCCGAGGGTGAGCAGACGGGCACGCCGCTCACGGGCCTGCTCGGCTCTGCGCAACTCCTCGACGCGGGCGCGGCGCTCCGCGCTTCTGGCCTTCGCGTTCGATTTACCCATGGAAATGTCCTTCTCCCCGCCGTGCCGTCTCCGGGCACGGCGGTGCTGCAGCTGTGTTCGGGTGGGATGACTGGCCGGTGCGTGCGGTACGGCCTAGACCCGAAGCAACTGCAGTTCGTGGAGATCCGGAGGGCGGGCGGCACCCGGCTCGCGGGACGGGTCGAGTGCCGCGGGACCCGTAGTGGTCGCCGGCTGCCCGGGCGACGCGGCCCGGTCGGCGCCCATGAGCGGCGGATGGCCGAGCACGCCATGGTGATCAGGGCTGTCGCAGTGGTGCTGCCCCGACCCCTCCTCACAGGGCTCCTGCTCCGCGTGCCGGGGCGCCACGACCTCAAGGCGCTCGCCCACGGTCGAGGAGGGGGCAGCCGTCAGAGGAGTGGACACCGGCGCGGACACCGGCGACGGCACCCGGGGCCCGGCGGCATCCGCTGTGGGCGCACTCAGGCAGAACAGCGCGAAGATCGCCGACACCACGAGGAGCACGAGCCAAAGACGCTCCCAGCCGTCATGGGCACGCGGCGACGCCGTACGACGCAACCGGGGACCGGGCATGGGACGCCTGACGACTCGGGGGACGGGAGGGCCCGCAGAGGAGAGCGAGCGCCGCCGAAATTATCAGACCGGCCTCGGATTACCGTGCGCAGGACCTGACCCCGTGGGCCCCGTGCGATGTTTGTGACTCGTGTCATACGAGGACTAGGGTGAAATTGCGCGGAGGATTACCCCGCCGGGCAAGCCGAGCGGCGGTGCGCCACGGGGCCGCCTCCGGGCGAGGGAAGTGATCCCGTTGTCCGTCGCCTGGGACGACATCGGCGGGCTCGTCGATGCCCATGAGCGTTTCCTGGCCGGGGCGCGGGTCGGCTCGGACGTCCGGGACTCGATACTCGACTCCTGGAAGCGTTGCCGCTCCGCGGGTCTCGAACCGCACCAACTGCTGATTCCCTACTCGCCGGACCTCGACGTCGAGGCCCCCTTCCTCAGCGCGGCCGACCCGGTCCTGGGCCAACTGACCGAATCGTTCGCGAACGTGAGCATGGCGGTCGTGCTCTGCGACGGGCAGGCCCGCATGGTGCGGCGGCAGGGCGGTGACCGTGCGTTGCGCGCCCGCCTCGACGAGGTGAACTTCGCTCCCGGCTTCTGCGCGTCCGAGGACGCCGCCGGCAACAACGGCGTCGGGACCGCGCTGGCCGAGCGGCGGGCCGTCTACGTCGTCGGCCGCGAGCACTTCGCCGACTGCCTGTCGCAGTTCGCCTGCGCCGGCGCACCCGTGCGGAACCCGCTCAGCGGGCGGATCGAGGCGATCCTCGACCTCACCTGCCTGCGCGACGACGGCGACCCCGCCATGGTGCGGCTGGTGCGTGAGGCCGCCCACGGCATCGAGGTCCGGCTGCTGGAACAGGCGACGGAACGGGAGCGGGCACTGCTCGCCGCGTACCGGACGGCCTCCTGGAGAAACGGCGGAGCCGGTGACCGGCCGCGGCAGCCCGAGCACCCGCCCGGGGAGTGGGCGAACGGCCACGACGGCGACGGTCTCGGCAGGCTCGACCTGGCGGTACTGCGCGAGAAGGCCGAGGAACTCATCGCCTCACCGCAGCGCACGCTCGACGAAGTGACCCTCTCCGGCGGCAGGGTGGCAACCCTGTCGCGGCGCCCGATCATGGGCGCGGCGGGTGAGACGGGAGCGGTCGTCGAGGCTCGTGTCCAGGGCGGCCCGCGCCTGCGCCACATCGAGCTCACCGCCCCGGCCGTGCCCGGCGGGGTGCCTGCGGGGAGCCTGACCGTGCCGCCCGGAACGGTACCGCCCGGAAAGCCGCTGCCCGGGACCTCGCCGACCGCGGCCGAGCGGACCACCCCGTCCGCACCACCACCCGCAGCCGCCATACGCGCGGTCGCCCCACCGCCCCCGCCGACGGCACCGGCGGCGCTCGCCCCCACCGTGGTCCTGCCGGAAGGCGACGCCGGAGACTCCGACGCGGAGGAATGGCTGCTGCTCCTGGGGGAGCCCGGAGTCGGCAGGCTGGCCGTGCTGGCCCGCAGGCGCCTGGAACTGCTGCACGACGCCAGCGTCCGCATCGGCACCACCCTGGACGTGACCCGTACCGCCGAGGAACTGACGGAGGTGACCGTCCCCCGGTTCGCCGACTTCGCCGCCGTCGACCTGCCCGACTCCGTGCTGCACGGCGACGAGCCCGGGCCGCTCGGCCCCGGCGCCATGCTGCGCAGGGTCGCGCTGGACTCCATCCACGAGGGTTCCCACCTGTACGAGGTCGGCGACCTGTTCCGGTACCTCGCCTCCACGCCGCAGGCCCGCAGCTGGGAGACCGGACAGTCGGTGCTCGAACCCGTACTGTCCGAGGCCAGCGGCTGGCTCGCCCAGGACCCGGCACGGCTCCAAAGGGTGCTGGCGGCCGGCATCCACTCTCTGATCACGGTGCCGCTGCGGGCGCGCGGCACGACCCTCGGCCTGGTGAGCTTCTACCGCTCCGAGGAGCCCGCCCCCTTCGAGGACGACGACCTGTCCCTGGCCCAGGAACTGGTCGGCCGGGCCGCGATCAGCATCGACAACGCCCGCCGTTACACCCGCGAGCACAACACCGCGCTCGCCCTGCAACGCAGCATGCTGCCCCGTGGGCGGCCCGAACAGAGCGCCGTCGAGGTCGCCTACCGGTATCTGCCCGCGCAGGCCGGGGTGGGCGGCGACTGGTTCGATGTCATCCCGCTGTCCGGCGCACGGGTGGCGCTGGTGGTGGGCGACGTCGTCGGCCACGGCCTGCACGCCGCCGCCACCATGGGCCGCCTGCGCACGGCCGTGCACAACTTCTGCTCCCTGGACCTGCCGCCCGACGACCTCCTCACCCACCTCGACGACCTGGTCGGACGGCTCGACCGGGGCGAGGGCTGGGCGGTGGAGGGCACCCATCCCGACTCCGGCATCGTCGGCGCCACCTGCCTGTACGCGGTCTACGACCCGGTGTCCCGGCACTGCACCCTCACCCGCGCCGGACACCCGCTCCCCGCGATCGTCGGCCCCGACGGAGCGGTGGACTTCGTCGACCTGCCGTCCGGCCCGCCCCTCGGCCTCGGCGGACTGCCCTTCGAAACCGTCGACATGGAACTGGCCGAGGGCAGCCAGCTTGTCCTCTACACCGACGGTCTGATCGAGGACCGGCACCGGGACATCGACTCCGGCCTGGACAAACTCCGCACCGTCCTGGCCCGCTCCGACCGGGCACCCGAGGACACCTGCGAGGCGGTCCTCGACGCCCTGCTCCCGGCCCGCCCGAGCGACGACGTGGCCCTGCTCGTCGCCCGCACCCACGCCCTGGGCCCGGACCGCGTCGCCCAGTGGGACTTCCCCAGCGACCCGGCGATGGTCCCCCGCGCACGCGTGGCGGTCACCGGCCAACTGTCCGCCTGGAACCTCGAGGACCTCTCCTACACGACCGAACTCGTCGCCAGCGAACTGGTCACCAACGCCATCCGCCACGCCACCGGCCCCGTCCAGCTCCGCCTACTCCGCGACCGCACCCTCATCTGCGAGGTCTCCGACGGCAGCAGTACCTCCCCTCGCCTCCGCCGTGCCCGCACCGAGGACGAGGGCGGCCGCGGCCTGTTCCTGACAGCCCAGCTCACCGGCCGCTGGGGCACCCGCTACACCCCCGACGGCAAGATCATCTGGGCGGAGCAGCCCCTGCCGTGAGCGGGCGCCGGGACGGCGCTGGGACCGCTGGTCAGAGCCGCGCCGGAAGGTCGTTGACCAGCACGGCCGCCCCGTCGAAGTGGCCCTCCTTGAGATCCCGCAGCGCCCGCAGCGCCTCGGACAGCGGGTAGGTGTGCGTCGTCGCCCGTACGCCGTAGCGCGCCGCCAGCGCCAGGAACTCCCGTCCGTCCTCACGGGTGTTGGACGTGACGCTGCGCAGATCCTTCTCGTAGAACAGCTCGCTCTCGTAGCGCAGCGGAGGCGTGTCGCTGAGGTGGATCCCGGCGACCGACAGCACTCCGCCCCTGTCCAGCGCGCGCAGCGCCACCGGCACCAGATCGCCCACCGGGGCGAACAGGATCGCGCTGTCCAGCGGCTCGGGCGGCATGTCGTACGCGTCGACCGCGGACGCGCACCCCAGCTCCAGAGCGAGCCGCCGGGCGGCCGCACCCCGCGTCATCACGTGCACGGTCGCCCCCTGCGCCAGCGCCAGCTGCGCACACAGATGCGCACTCCCGCCGAACCCGTACAGCCCGAGCCGTCCGCCCGACGGCAGCGCGGCCCGCCGCAGCGCCCGGTAGCCGATGATGCCCGCGCAGAGCAGCGGCGCCAGCGCCACGTCGTCGACGTCCCCGGGCAGCCGGTACGCGAACGCGGCCGGAACAGTCGTGTACTCCGCGTAACCGCCGTCGGCGTCCCAGCCCGTGTACGTGGAGGCCGGGCACAGGTTCTCGGAACCGCGCAGGCAGTACGCGCACGTGCCGTCGGTGCGCCGCAGCCAGGCCACACCCACGCGGTCGCCCAGTGCGTAGTCGCGGACGTCGTCGCCGATGGCCGCCACCACACCCACCACCTCGTGCCCCGGTGTCACCCCCGGTCGGTGTACAGGCAGGTCGCCCTCGCTGACGTGCAGGTCCGTGCGGCACACCCCGCACGCGCGGACGTGCACGAGCAGTTCGTCGGACCGCGGCACCGGCACCGGCCTCTGGACGAAGCGCAACGGCCCGCCCTCGATCAGCCCGGGCCGGGCCAGCTCCCACGCCTGCATCATCCCGTCCTCCCGTCGACGACGACCGGAGCCCCTCCACCAGTCTGCCGCGCCCAGTCCCGTTCGGCGCGCGGCCCGGTCCGACCCTGACTAGCGTGAGACGAGGCACACCATCCGTCGAACCGAAGAGAGCCACAGCCATGGCACTGACTCAAGAGGGAACGCCCTGCTGGGCCGACGCGATGTTCAGCGACGTCGAGGGGGCCAAGCGCTTCTACGGCGACGTACTCGGCTGGACGTTCGGCGAGGCGTCGTCGGAATACGGCAACTACACGCAGGCGTACGTCGACGGCAAGTCGGTCGCCGCCGTCGTCCCGCCGATGCCTGGCGCGGAGGGACAGTCCGCCTGGTGCGTGTACCTGGCCTCGGCGGACGTCAAGGCCACCGCGGCCAAGGTCCGCGAGAACGGCGGCGAGGTACTGATGGAGCCGATGCAGGTCGGTGACTTCGGCTCGATGCTGCTGGCCCGTGACCCGAGCGGCGTCGTCTTCGGCGCCTGGCAGGCGGGCGTCCACAAGGGCTTCGAGGTGACGGGCGTGCCCGGCGCGTACGCCTGGTGCGAGATCTTCACCCGCGAGCCCGAGAAGTCCGACGCATTCTTCCCGGCCGTCTTCGGCTACGGCGCGAAGCAGCTGAAGGACCCCGAGGTCGACTTCCGCATCTTCGACGTCGGCGGGAACACGGTCATGGGCCGTATGAAGATGACGGAGGACTTCCCGCCGCAGGTACCGCCGTACATCAACATCTACTTCACCGTCCAGGACTGCGACGCGACGGTCAAGAGCGCGACCGAGCGGGGCGGCATTCTCCGCTTCGGCCCGGTGACCACGCCGTTCGGCCGTTTCGCGGCCCTCAGCGACCCGCAGGGCGCGTCGTTCTCCGTCATCGACCCGAGCACCACCGAGGGCCGGATGCCGGGGACGAGCGACGTGACCTGAACCCTCCGGTGGCACCGGCGGCGGACACCGGGCCCGTGGACGGGCCGGGTTCCGGTTCGTGGCATGATCGGACTCATGCTGGAACGTGTAGTGGCCGCCTGTGACGGGGCGTCGAAGGGGAACCCCGGACCGGCCGGATGGGCCTGGGTCGTCGCCGATGCCGAGGAGACCCCCACCCGCTGGGAGGCCGGCCCGCTGGGCAAGGCCACCAACAACGTCGCCGAACTCACGGCCTTGGAGCGGCTGCTCACGGCCACCGACCCGGACGTACCGCTTGAGGTCCGCATGGACTCGCAGTACGCGATGAAGGCGGTCACGACGTGGCTGCCCGGCTGGAAGCGCAACGGCTGGCGGACGGCCGCCGGCAAGCCCGTCGCCAACCAGGAGCTCGTCGTGCGCATCGACGAGCTGCTCGCAGGGCGCTCGGTCGACTTCCGCTACGTTCCCGCCCACCAGATCGACGGCGACCGCCTCAACGACTTCGCCGACCGCGCCGCGAGCCAGGCGGCCACCGTCCAGGAGTCGGCCGGAAGCGAGCTGGGCTCCCCGGAGCCACCGCCCGCACCGGCCGGCGGCGCCGCTTCGGCGAAGCCGAAGAAGACCGCCGCCCGCCGGGGCGCCTCGTCGCGTACGAGTTCCCGCACGATCAAGGCGAAGTTCTCCGGCCGCTGCATGTGCGGCCGCTCGTACGCGGCGGGCGAGCCCATCGCGAAGAACGACCAGGGGTGGGGCCACCCGGAGTGCCGTACGACAGCGGCGGCGGGCGCGTAACGGGGGACATCCCTCGGCCGCCGCCTCCGTACGGCCGACACATCGGTGACGCACGCGCGGCAACCACCGTCGGAGCCACACCCATACTGTTACGCTGCGCGTTCAAAATATGACCCTGTGTCATACCGTAGGAGTGCGCGTGAAGATCGCATGCGTCGGCGGCGGCCCTGCAAGTCTGTACTTCTCGATCCTGATGAAACGCCAGGACCCCTCCTGCGACATCACCGTCCATGAACGCAACCCGCCCGGCTCGACATACGGCTGGGGCGTGACCTACTGGGCCGGGCTGCTCGACAAGCTCCGGGAGCACGATCCCGAGTCGGCGGCGGCCGTGGCCGCGAACTCGGTCCGCTGGAGCGACGGAGTCGCCCACGTCCGTGGCAGCCGTACGGTCCACCACGGCGACGAGGGCTTCGGCATCGGCCGGCGCCGCATGCTCGATCTGCTCGCCGGGCGCGCCGAATCCCTCGGGGTGCGGCTGGAGTTCGAGCACGAGGTCACCGCGGACCGCATCCCGGACGCCGACCTGGTCGTGGCGGGCGACGGGATCAACAGCACCCTGCGCGAACGCCACGCCGACCACTTCGGCACCGACGTCCGCCTCGGCCGCAACCGGTACATCTGGCTCGGCACCACCCAGGTCTTCGACACGTTCACGTTCTCCTTCCAGGAGACCGGCCACGGCTGGATCTGGTGCTACGCCTACGGGTTCAGCGGGGAGCAGAGCACCTGCGTCGTGGAGTGCTCCCCGGAGACCTGGACCGGCCTCGGCCTCGACCGCGCGAACGAGGCCGACGGGCTGGCCCTCCTGGAGAAGCTCTTCGCGGGCATCCTCGACGGCCACCCGCTGATCGGCCGCGCCCAGGCCGACGGCGCCGCGCAGTGGCTGAACTTCCGCACCCTGACCAACCGCACATGGTCCCGCGGCAACCTCGTCCTCATCGGCGACGCCGCTCACACCACGCACTACTCCATCGGCGCGGGCACCACCCTCGCGCTGGAGGACGCCATCTCCCTGGCCGGAGCCCTGCGCGGCCGCGCGGAACTCCGACCCGCGCTCGCCCGGTACGAACAGCAGCGCAAGGCCGGACTCCTCCGGCAGCAGAGCGCGGCCCGCCTGAGCGCCCAGTGGTACGAGAACCTCCCGCGCTACATGCACCTGCCGCCACGGCAGATGTTCGCCCTCCTCGGCCAGCGCCACTCCCCGCTGCTGCCGTACGTACCGCCGCAGCTGTACTACCGACTCGACCGCGCCGCCGGGCAGCTGGAGGTGCTGCGCCGCCTCAAGCGCTGGCTGGGCCCGCGCCTGGCCCGCACGGCGCACACCCGGGCACTGGCCGCGCGGAAGTAGCGCGTGCAGGGCGGCGGCACATCAGTTCACGCCCTGCGGCCGGAACTGGATGCTGATGCGCGGCCCCGCCGCGTGGTTCGTCTTGGGCACCGCGTGGTCCCATGTGCGCTGGCAGGAGCCGCCCATCACGATCAGATCGCCGTGGCCCAGGGGGAACCGCAGGGTGTGGCCGCCCTGGCGTGGCCGCAGGGCCAGGTCGCGTGCCGTGCCCACCGACAGGATGGCCACCATCGTGTCCTGGCGGGCGCCCCGGCCGATCCGGTCGCCGTGCCAGGCCACACTGTCCCGGCCGTCGCGGTAGTAGCAGAGGCCGGCCGTGACGAACGGTTCGCCCAGCTCGTCGGCGTAGCGCGCGGTGAGTGTGTCGCGGGCCTCGTCGAGCACGGGGTGGGGCAGCGGATCGTCGGCCGCGTAGTACGCCAGCAGCCGGGGTACGTCGACGACCTGCTCGTACATCTGCCGCCGCTCGGCCCGCCAGGGCACCTCCTCGGCGAGGTGCGCGAAGAGGGCGTCGGCCCCGCTGAGCCAGCCGGGCAGCAGGTCGATCCAGGCTCCCGCGCCGAGCACGACCCGGCGTGTCTCCTCCAGCGGTGCGAGCTGGACCGTGTCGGACTGGTCGAAGAGCGATCCCTGGAGGTGCGAGCCGTGAAGGTGCGGGCCCTGGAGGTGCGTGGCCATAGATGCCAGCGTACCTCGCATTCGGATGAATGTTCGATCGAGTGGGTGTCCTGAGGGACGGGTGCCCCATCGGCGGCCGCGGCGGGGCACCCGCCGCTGTGCTACTGAGGCTTGTGCGGGGTGGCCTCGCTCGGCCGTACGACCACGAAACCCTCGCCCTCCAGCTTCAGCTGGACGGCCTCCCCGGAGCCGCCGCGGATCATCGACCCGAAGGACTGCGACCGGTGCAGCGACGTGTGCAGCTGGGCCGACCAGCCCACCACGGCGTCCGTGTCCACGAACACGGGCTGCTGGTGCGACACCGGAATGACCAGCGGATTGCCCTCGCAGATCAACCCGAGCTTCCCCTGTCCGGTGAACACGCTGTTGAACAGACCGCCGCCGGTGATGCCCGCACCCTTCACCGTCTTGATCTCGTACGCCAGCGTGGGGTCGAAACAGAGCACGTTGCGCCCGTTGACGGTGAGCGCGTCCCCCGCCTCGATGTCGACGATGAAGCAGTTCTGCGCCTCATGCGCGAACCACGCCTCGCCCTGCCCGCGCACCGCCATCAGCGCCAGCCCCTCGCCGGTGACCGCGCGCTTGAGCATGCCGCCCACGCCCTGGCCCCTGCGTTCGAACTGCAGATCCCCCCGGTAGGCGATCATCGCCCCCTGCCGCGCGAGCATCTCCCCGTCGACGGCGTACTTGATGGTCTTCGCGTTCTGCACGCTCATGCCCGGCGCGTACGCCGGTTGCACCATGTGCTCGCTGGAAAAGAGATCACCCTTCATGCAGGCATGCTGTCCCGGAGCCACCGCCTCCGCCAAGCTCGCCGTACTCCTTTGTGTCAACCCACCGTCGGAGCGGGAGGATTGCTGACTGCCCGTATCCACGCAGTGAGGGGAGCCGTGACCGCATGACCGTGCTCGGAGTCGACATCGGGACGTCCAGCAGCAAAGGAGTGCTCGTCGGCGACGACGGGACGGTGCTGGCCACCGCCGTACGGCCGCACGCGGTCAGCCGGCCGCGCCCCGGCCACGTGGAGATGGACGCCCGCGTGTGGTGGGACGAATTTGTCTCCCTCGCCCGCGAGCTGAGCGAGTCGGGAGCGCCGGTCGGGGCCGTGGGCGTCAGCGGCATGGGCCCCTGCGTCGCGCTGACCGACGAGGCGGGCGTACCGCTGCGGCCGGCGATCCTCTACGGCGTCGACACCCGGGCGACCGAGCAGATCGCGCGTCTGGAGGGCGAGCTGGGCCGGGACAAGGTGCTGGAGCGCTGCGGGTCGGTGCTCTCCACCCAGGCCGTCGGCCCGAAGATCGCCTGGCTGACGGAGCACGAGCCCGAGGTGACCGCCCGCGCCCGGCGGCTGTACATGCCCAGCTCCTACCTCGTCCACCGGCTGACCGGCGCCTACGTCCTCGACCACCACTCCGCCAGCCAGGCCGTGCCGCTCTACGACTCCCTCGCCCAGGACTGGTACGCACCGTGGGCCCGGCACATCGCTCCGCACCTCGAACTCCCGCCCCTGCGCTGGCCCGGAGACATCGCCGGTCACATCACCGCCGAAGCGGCCGCCGCCACCGGACTTCCGACAGGCGTCCCTGTGATCACCGGCACGATCGACGCCTGGTCGGAGGCGCTGAGCGTAGATGCCCAGCACACCGGTGACCTGATGCTCATGTATGGCAGCACCATGTTCCTGATCAACACGACCGCCGAGCGCGTACTCGTGCCCCAGTTGTGGAGCACCGTCGGCGCGTTGCCCGGAACACGCAGCCTCGCGGGCGGCATGGCCACCTCCGGCATGGTCACCGACTGGCTGCGGGACCTGTTCGGCGCGGCCGACACCGCCACCCTCCTCGCGGAGGCCGAGCGGTCGGGGCCGGGTGCCCGGGGCCTGCTGATGCTCCCGTATTTCGCCGGGGAGCGGACCCCGGTCGCAGACCCCGACGCACGGGGCCTGATCGCCGGGCTGACGGTGGAGCACACCCGCGGCGACCTCTATCGCGCCGCTCTGGAGGCCACGGCGTTCGGCGTGCGGCACAACGTCGAGGCGATGCGCGCCGCCGGTGCCCGCATCGACCGAGTGGTGGCCGTCGGCGGCGGCACCCGCGGCGGACTGTGGACGCGTGTCGTCTCCGACGTGACCGGCCTGGACCAGGAGATCAGGAGCGTCACCCTCGGGGCCAGCTACGGCGCCGCGTTCCTGGCCGCGGGCGCGCTCGGGGCGGCGCGCATGGACGCCTGGAACCCCGTACGCGAACGCGTCACACCCGATGCCCGACTCCGGTGCCGGTACGACGAGTTGTACGAGCTCTACCGCCGCCTGTACCCGGCGACGCGCGACATCGCGCACACCCTGGCCCGGCACCAGCGCGACGCCCCCGCAACCTGAAGGAGGACGCGGGGCGTTCCGGCGGCCGCCGACGGCGCCGCACCGCGGGCGACACGCGCCGAACCCACCCGTGGGGGGAACGCCTGACACCGGCCGGACCGGAATGGTAGAAGCGATCATGACCAAGTTCAGCTGTGTCTGTTCCCCGTGTTGTCCCTGCTCGCGCACGGTTCCCGGGGTTCCCTGCTCGCACCCGGCCCGCACGCGATGACCGCGGGCATCGACACCCCGGACCGCCGCGGCCGTACCGGACTCGACCGCGTCGGGCGGGACCTGACGGGCAACCCGCGGATCAAGGTGCGGGACGTGAAGCTGCTGTCCTGCCACTGGTACGTGGAGCGCACCACCACCTTCGAATTCCAGCACGCCGACGGCACCTGGAGCACCCAGGAGCGCGAGACCCACGACCGGGGCAACGGCGCCACCATGCTGCTGTACGACGCGGACCGGCAGACCGTGCTGCTCACCCGGCAGTTCCGCTACCCCGTGTACGTCAACGGCCACCCCGACGGGATGCTGGTCGAGACGCCGGGCGGGCTGCTCGACGAGGAGGACGAGCACCCCGAGGTCGCGGTGCGGCGCGAGGTCGTCGAGGAGACGGGCCACACCATCGGCGAGGTCCGGCACGTCTTCGACGTGTACATGAGCCCGGGTTCCGTCACCGAGCGGGTGAGCTTCTACGCCGCCTCGTACGGCCCGTCGACCCGTACGCACGAGGGCGGGGGACTGGACGAGGAGGGCGAGGACATCGAGATCGTCGAACTGCCCTTCCGCCGGGCACTGGAGATGATCCGCACCGGCGAGATCGCCGACGCGAAGACCATCATGCTGCTCCAGTGGGCGGCGCTGGAGGGCCCGTTCAGCGCCGGGGCCGGCGGAGCCTGATCCCCTGCCCCGTCGCGGCCGCTGCGGCGGGGCGCCGGCATCAGGTGCCGAGCGCGCCGGCCGCCGCGGCCGCGACGGCCTCCGCGACGGCGGTGAGCGCGGGGGAGTCGAGTTTCCACTGCTGCCAGAACAGGGGGACTTCCGTGCTCCGGTCCGGTGCCAGAAGAACCAGCCGGCCGACGTCGAGCAGCGGCTCCGCCTGTGCGGCGGGCAGCATGCCCCAGCCCATCCCCGCGGCGACGGCATCGACGAAGCCCTCCGAGGTCGGCACGAAATGCCGTTGCGCGCTTGCGCGGTGACCTCGCCTCAGCTTTTGGACGAACGCGTCCTGGAAGTCGTCCCGCCGGTCGAAGGCCACGACCGGTGCGTCGGCGATCACCTCGCGCAAGGGCACGTCGGACCCCGCGCCGAGCCAGCGCCGCGCGAAGGCGGGGGAGGCGACGGGGAGGTACCGCATCCGGCCCAGCGCGCGCACCGAGCAGCCGGCCACCGCGTCCGGTGACGAGGTGACCGCGGCCATCACCAGCCCCTCGCGCAGAAGCTGGGCCGTGTGGTCCTCGTCCTCGCGCCGCAGCTCGTAGCAGGCCCGCAGCTCCTCGGGCACCCGTGTCAGGGCAGGCAGGAACCAGGTCGCCAGCGAGTCGGCGTTCACCGCGATCGACACACGCGTGGTCTCCGCGGAGCCGGTCATGCCGAGGGCGGTGTGGGCGTCCTGTTCGAGACGGGCCAGCTGACGGGCGAACCGCACGATCACCGCGCCCGACTCGGTGGGCCGTACCGGCTTCGTGCGGACCAGCAGCACCCGGCCGGTGCGCTGTTCGAGCGCCTTGACCCGCTGGCTGACCGCCGAGGGCGTCACGTGCAGAGCGCCGGCCGCCGCGTCGAACGTCCCCTCGTCCACCACCGCGAGCAGGGTGCGCACCAGGTCTATCGGAAGGTCTGACATCACGATCGCTAATGTTACGTAAGAATCTTTAGCTGTACTGCTGTATGCCCGACCCTTAGCGTCGGGCGGGTGAACACCGCTCTCATCACGCTGGCCGCCGGGTTCGGCACCGGCCTCTCCCTCATCGTCGCGATCGGCGCCCAGAACGCGTTCGTCCTCCGCCAGGGCATCCACCGGGACGCGGTGCTGCCTGTCGTGGCAATCTGCGCGCTCTCCGACGCGGTGCTGATCGCCCTCGGGGTCGCCGGAGTCGGCGCCCTGGTCGTGGCCTGGCCCGCGGCCCTGACGGCGGTGGCACTGCTCGGAGGCGCCTTCCTCCTGGTCTACGGCGTCCTGGCCGCGCGACGCGTCCTGCGACCCGGGGCGTTGCGTCCGGAGCCCGGTTCGACCGGTTCACGCCGCCGGGCGGTCCTCACCTGCCTGGCGCTGACCTGGCTCAACCCCCACGTCTACCTCGACACCGTGTTCCTGCTCGGTTCCGTCGCCGCCGAACGCGGCCCCCTGCGCTGGACCTTCGGTCTCGGCGCCGCCGCCGCGAGCCTGTGCTGGTTCGCCGCCCTCGGCTTCGGCGCCCGCCTCCTCAGCCGTTTCCTGTCCCGGCCGTCGGCGTGGCGGGTACTGGACGGTCTCGTCGCCGCGACCATGCTCGCCTTGGGCGCGACTCTGATCGCCAGGGCGTGAGCGGCCACCGGCGACTGAGCGCGCGACCGTCCGCCGGCCGGGTCCACCACCCGCCTGCCGAGCCCGCCGCCGGGTGGGCGATAGTGATGCCCGTACCGAAAGATGTAGCGAGCAACCAGGACGCCGGTGGACACGAGCGAGAACAGTACGAGCAGCGATACGGGACCGGACGGCGACACAGACGGGACAGGGGAGCCGGCCGGGTCCCGCACCCGCGGGTGGCGCCGCTGGGCGATGGACACCCGCCCGCTGCGCCGCCCCGCCTACCGCCGCCTGTGGTCCTCGACCATCGTCACGGCGGTCGGCAGCCAGCTGACCGCCGTCGCGGTACCCAAGCAGATCTACGACATCACGGGTTCCTCCGCTTGGGTCGGCTACGCGAGCCTCGCCGGGCTCCTGCCGCTGATGGTCTTCGCGCTGTGGGGCGGCGCTGTCGCCGACAGCATGGACCGCCGCACGCTCATGCTGATCACCAACGCGGGCATAGCGGTCACCTCCGTCCTCTTCTGGCTCCAGGCCGTCACCGGACTCGACTCGGTCCCGGTGCTGATGGTCCTGCTCGCCCTCCAGCAGGCGTTCTTCGGCCTGAACGCACCGGCCCGCAACGCCTCCATCGCCCGCCTGGTGCCCGGCGACGAACTCGCCGCGGCCAATGCGCTGGGCTCCACCGTGATGCAGACCGGCCTCGTGGTGGGCCCGCTCCTCGCCGGCGCCCTGATCCCGGTCGTGGGACTGGCGGAGCTGTACCTGATCGACGCGCTGGCCCTGTGCGTCACCGTCTGGGCGGTCGCACGGCTCCCCGCGCTGCCGCCCCTGACCACCGCCGGTTCCGGGCAGCGGCGGGCCGGCTGGCGCGAGGTCGCCGCGGGCTTCCGCTACATCTCGCTGCACAAGGTGCTGCTGCTGTCCTTCCTCGCCGACATCATCGCCATGGTCCTCGGCATGCCCCGCGCCCTCTTCCCCCAGCTCGCCGCCGAGACGTACGCCCCCTACGGGGAGGGCCTCGCGCTCGGGCTGCTGTTCGCGGCGATACCCATCGGTGCCGTGCTCGGCGGGCTGTTCTCGGGCACGTTCTCCCGCGCGCGTCGGCACGGTCTCATGGTCATCGCGGCCGTTGTGGCCTGGGGCGTGGCGATCACGGGGTTCGGGATGAGCACGAGCCTGTGGCTGGCGGTGGCGTTCCTCGCCGTCGCAGGAGCGGCCGACATGGTGTCCATGGTCTTCCGCGGCGCCATTCTCCTCTCGGCCGCCACCGACGAGATGCGCGGCCGAATGCAGGGCGTCTTCACGGTCGTCGTCGCGGGCGGCCCACGCCTCGCCGACGTCCTGCACGGCACCGCCGGTTCGGCCTTCGGCCCGCGCGTGGCCGTGGCGGGCGGCGGACTCCTGGTCGTCGTGGCGATGCTCCTCCTGGCCACGACGACACCGGCCCTGCGCCGGTACCGGGTCTGAGAGCCGTCGACCCGCCCGGCCGCCTCCAGCGCGCTTTGCCGCACGCTTCGTACGCTGCTCCTCAGGATCACCCCCCCCGATGACAGGAGTGGCGACGATGCGGTACGTGAAGCTCGGTTCGACGGGTCTGGACGTGTCACGGATCTGTGTGGGCTGCATGAGTTTCGGGCTGCCCGATCGCGGTCCTCATGAATGGACGCTGGACGAGGAGGCGTCACGCCCGCTGATCCGCCAGGCGCTGGAGGCCGGGATCAACTTCTTCGACACCGCCAACGTGTACTCCGACGGCACCAGCGAGGAAATCGTCGGCCGGGCGCTCGCCGAGTACGCACGGCGCGAGGAGATCGTGCTCGCGACCAAGGTGTACGGCCCCATGCACGAGGGCCCCAACGCCCACGGTCTGTCCCGCAAGGCGATCATGACGGAGATCGACGGGAGCCTGCGCCGCCTGGGCACCGACTACGTGGACCTGTACCAGATCCACCGCTTCGACCCCGACACTCCCGTCGAGGAGACCATGGAGGCCCTGCACGACGTCGTCAAGGCGGGCAAGGCCCGCTACATCGGGGCGAGTTCGATGTACGCCTGGCAGTTCTCCAAGGCCCAGTACACCGCGCGGCTGAACGGCTGGACGCAGTTCGTGTCCATGCAGAACCACTACAACCTCCTTTACCGGGAAGAGGAGCGCGAGATGCTGCCGCTGTGCGAGGACCAGGGCGTCGGCGTCCTGCCGTGGAGCCCGCTCGCCCGGGGCCGCCTCGCCCGCGAGTGGGACACCACCACGCAACGCAGCCGCACGGATCAGTTCGGCAGCACCCTCTACCAGGAGGGCGACCGCGACATCGTCGAGGCCGTCGGCCGCACCGCCACCGAACGCGGCGTCCCACGTGCGCGGATCGCCCTCGCCTGGCTGCTGCGCCGGAGCACCGCCCCCATCGTGGGGGCCACCTGGCCGCAGCACCTTGAGGACGCGGTCGCCGCCCTCGACATCGACCTCACCGACAAGGAGATCGAGGACCTCGACCGGCCCTACACACCGAGGGCGATCAGCGGCCACTGAGCCCGGCCCGCTCCCGGGCCACGCCCCGTAGGATCACGTCGATGGACACGCGTACGGACAACGGGATGATCACTGTCTCGCAGGGACGAGTGACACTGTCGGACCGCCGGACACAACGGCGTTGGACGGTCGACGTGGCACCCTACGAACTCTGCGCGTTCCCGGTCACCCAGGCGCGGTACGCACAGGTCACCGGTGAGCGGCCGAGCACCGCGGAAGGCGACCGGCTGCCCGTCGAGACCGTGTCGTGGTGGGACGCGGTCCGCTACTGCAACTCCCTCTCCCTGAGCGAGGGTTTGACACCCGCGTACCGCCTCCTCGAAGAGGAACGCGTCGAGTGGGACAGGGGCGCCGACGGGTACCGGCTGCCGACCGAGGCGGAGTGGGAGCACGCCTGCCGGGCCGGTACCACCGGCCCGCGCTACGGCGCCCTCGACGAGATCGCCTGGCACCGGGGCAACTCGCACGAGCGCATCCATGACGTCGGCGGCAGACGTCCCAACCCGTGGGGCCTGTACGACATGCTGGGCAATGTCTGGGAGTGGTGCTGGGACGTCTACGACGCGGAGGTCTACGGCTCCTACCGGGTGCTCCGGGGCGGCGGCTGGTTCGACGAGCACTGGAGCTGCCGCGCCTCCGTACGCCGCCGCAGCCACCCGACGCTACGGATCGACGACACCGGCTTCCGCGTCGCGCGTTCACTCCTGGGCCACGGCGCGCACTGACGGGAACCACTCGCCCGCTCGCCCGAGCGTGCTTCGTCAAAGCTCCCCCGTGGCCCCCAGACCGCCCCGCAGCGCCCGCAGATGGTCGCCCAGCGGACCGAGTCCCACATCGTGGCGGCGCTCGTCGACGGTCCCCGGGCGACGGATGGGGTACGGGTGGAGCGTGACCGGGTTGATGCGCGTGCCGTAGAACTGCGGCTGGTCCAGCTCGACGGCGCAGTGGTCGGCGATGTAGGCGTGGTGCACGGCCGGACAGGTGCCGTCCGCGACGGCCTCCGCGATCAGGTCGCGGCAGGTGAGCTGGAAGCCCAGGTCCGAGGCGTGCAGCAGGATCATCAGCGCGGCCGTCGACGCGGGTTCGCCGACCATCTCGGAGGTGGGCCAGCCGTGGCCGGCGACCATCGCTCCGAGGGCTTCCGCGTTGTCCTTGCGGCACCGGGTGATGCGATGACGGCCGACCGCGGCCGGCACCGAACGCGCCTCGCGGGCCAGCCGGTGCTCCTCCTCGATCCTGTGGACCAGTTCGGCGGCGAGTGCGTGCTCCCGTACGGAGGCCCTCTGTTCGTGTCCCATGGACGGTGCGCCCCTCATGTCGTCCCCCGGACGGCGATCGAGAACCACACCTTCTTGCCGATGTTGCCGGGCGAGGGCGGGTCGGTACCCCGGTCGTCGGCCAGTGCCTCGACGATCGCCAGTCCGCGACCCGTTTCGGCGCCCGCGTCCGGCGTGCGCGGCCGGGGCGGCGCGGGCGACGAGTCGGCGAGGGTGACGCGTACCTCGTCGCCGGAGTACTCCAGTGACACGGCGACGGTGCCGGAGGGGCCGGTGCCCGCGTGCCGCACCGCGTTGGCGAACAGCTCGTCCGTCGCCGGCACGACATCGTCGATGAGGTGGGGGAGCCGCCACAGTCTGAGGTGGGCGGCGACCATGCGCCGTACTCCGCCGGCGAACGAGGGGTCCGCGGCCACGGCCACCTGGAAGAGGCGCGGCGCCCTGCTGAGCGAGATCAAGGGAGCGTCACCCCGTCGGTGGATAACCCCGGTCCGTCCCCCTGCCCGGGGGCGGCCGCATGCGCGGCGCACGAGCGCCACCGGATGCCGTGTGCTGGTGTGGCAGGGAACCGGCGGCGACGTGCGCCGACACTGGCTGCCGTCATCGTGTGCCTCCTTACGTCTGGGGCGTGCCCGGGCGGCGGCCGCCGGTGCTGTTGTCGAAGACAACAGCACCGGACACAACTGGGTCGAGGTGGTGAGGGGGTTGTTCGGCTGCGGGCACGTGGTGGTGTGACCTGTACGTTCGCCGCCGTGGTGAACCGGGGCTGTGGTGAGCACTCACGCATGGTGTTCAGGCCGCCACCCCCAACACCGGCCGCGACCTCAGCTCGAACTCCCGCACAAGCGGCTCGTCACGGCGCGACGCCAGCCGCCCGCGGAAGTCGCGCAGGGCCTGGATCGACCGTTCGCTGTGGACACCGCTCAGCGCGTCGAGCGCTTCGGTGGCCGTGGCGACGGCCTCGTCCAGGCGGTTCTGCTGGAGGTGCGCCGTCGCCAGCACCGACCGGCTGATGGCCTGGCGCCGGCGCCGGTCGGCGTGCGCGCGCACGGACTCGCTCGCGGTCTGCTCGGCCTGCGCGGCGAGGCCCAGATCGCGGAAGCACACGGCGGACTCGGCCTGCAGGTAGTGGTGGTCGATGAAACGGACCCACGGCGACTCCTGGGCGGCCCCGCGGCTCGTGTCGAGCTGCTTCTCGGCGGCGCGCAGCGCCTCGGTGGTCTCGCGCGGCCGGCCGAGCGCCGCGTGACCGCGCGCGGACATGGCGTACAGGCGCATCAGCCCGAGCGGGCTGCCGGCGTCGCGCGCGGTGGCGATACCGGCCCGGGCCAGCGCCACCCCCTCGTCGGGCCGGCCCAGGCTGGTCGCCAGGTGGGACAGACCCGCCAGGATCTGCCCGCCCAGTACACGGTCGCGGCCCTCCGCGCACAGCCGCAGCGCCTGCGTCATATAGCGCTGGCCCAGGCCGTACTCCCCGGCGTCGTACGAACTCCAGCCCGCCATCGCCGCGAGCCGGGCCCCCGCGGCGAACAGCTCCCGCCGCTGCTGCTCGGTCGTGCCGCGCTGCTGCAGCATCGGGACGACCTCGGCCGACAGGTACTGCACGATGCTCGTGCGCACCCCGCCGCCGCCGTAGTGGTTGTCCATCTCGTCGAACAGGGCGATCATCGCGTGGACCTGCTCCACCGGCCCGGCATCCGACAGGGACGCGAGCCGGGCCGGGGTCTCCTCGCTCTCCACCAGCCAGAGCAGCCAGGCCCGTTGAGGGCTCATCAGGGCGCCCGGCACGAAGGGCACCGCGCCGAGCAGGGTGCGCCGGGAGATGTCGGTGGAAGCGAGTTCGACCAGGGTGTGCAGTGTCTCCGCCACGTTGTCTCCGTACACCAGCGCCCGCCCCACGACCGGGCGCCCGCCGTCGAGCGGGAAACCGAGGTCCGCGGGCGTCAGCGGGCGGCCCAGCCGCTCGCCGAGGACCGCCGCGATGACCTCCGGCGTGTTGCCGCGGGGCTGCTGGCCCTGGAGCCAGCGCGTGACGGACGCCTTGTCGTAGTTGGTGTCCGCGCCCTGACAGCGGCCCAGTTCGTTGACCCGGAGCGCGAGCGAGGCGTAGGAGCATCCGGCTTCCTTGAGGGCGGCCGCCAATGCCTTGTTGGGGCCGCCAGAGTCCTTGGCACCCTTTCCTGCGTTTCTCGGTTGTCCGTTCGTCACGGCGGCCATCCAGGTCTCGCTTCATGTCGGCGCGCGGCTTGACCCGTACCCGCTTCAGGCGCCAACTCCCGGGCGGGCCGGACGAGTTCGAATGACACTGCCGCGCATGTGCGCCAGGTCACTCGATCACTATGGTGGCCGACAGACTCAGCTCGCAACCAGCGTTCTGATAATTTCAGAATGAACCGCAAGGACCTGTCGGTGTCAACGGATGGCGTGGCACACTGCACGCTGTGAATCCCGTCCTGGGAGGCAGCACGTGAGTGAGACCCGCTCAGGAGGCGGCGCCCCGGCGGCCCCCACCGTCCTGCGCATGGTGCTCGGCAAGCGGCTCAGGCAGCTGCGTGAACAGGCCGGAGTGTCCTTCGAGGAGGCGGCACGGGTCATCGAGGTCACCGCCCTGACGGTCCGACGCATGGAGAAGGCCGAGGTCGGACTCCGCATCCCCTACGTGAAGGAGTTGCTGCGCACCTACGGGGTCTCCGCCACGGAGATCGAGGACTTCGTCTCCCTCGCCCGCGAGGCCAACCAGCCCGGCTGGTGGTACAAGTACCGCGACGTACTGCCGGAATGGTTCAGCGCCTACGTCAGCCTGGAGAGCGAAGCCGCGGTCATCCGGCTCTACGAACCCCAGTACGTCCCCGGCCTGTTGCAGACCCCGGACTACGCCGCCGCGCTCATGCGCGTCGGCTTCCCCAACGCGACCGAGGAGGACATCGCACGCCGGGTCTCGCTGCGCCTGCGGCGCCAGGACCTGCTGGCCAAACCGGAGGCACCCGCCATCTGGGCCATCCTCGACGAGACGGTGCTGCGCCGGCCCGTCGGCGGCCCCGAGGTGATGCGGGCCCAGATCGACCGCATGACCGAGATGCTTGCGAGCCCGAGGGTCAGGATCCAGATCATGCGCTTCGCCGCAGGACCCCATCCGGGAGCCTTCGGCCCCTTCCACTACTTCCGGTTCGGGTTCTCCGAACTCCCGGACATCGTCTACACCGAAAGCCTCGCGGGCTCCCAGTACGTCGACCAGCCCGCCGACGTCGTCACCTACCTGGAAGTACTGGACCGGATGTCCGTGCAGGCGGAACCGGTCTCCCGTACCAGGGACATCCTGGCAGCACTGCGTAAGGAGCTGTGACATGGCAACCGACGGCCCCATCTACAACGGCATGCCCGCCCGCGACCTCGGCACGGAGGGCTGGCACAAGCCCTGGAGCGGCACGAACGGTGGTTCCTGCGTCGAGGCCAAGCGACTGCCCGACGGCAGCGTCGCCTTCCGGCAGTCCACGGACCCGACCGGCCCCGCGCTGGTCTACTCGCGGGACGAGATGATCTCGTTCCTGGAGGGAGCGAAGGCGGGCCAGGCGGACTTCCTGATCGCCTGACCCAGTCCGGTGCGGGCGTCGAAACGGCCGTCGAAGCCACTACGCCCGCACAACCGGACAACCCGCCCGCGCACTCCCCCTGGTACGGAAGCGCCTCCCACACTGGGAGAGTTGCCCTCCGCCCCGCATCACTCGAAGGGAGCGGCATGCGTACGTCGCCTCGCGACCGGAGACGAGCGGTGCCGCTCGGCGGGCGAGTTCGCACCCCTGGCTCTCCCGATGGCTCGCCCGAGGGACGGGGATGACCCTGCCTCCCCTCCTCACCCAGTACCGGACCGTGATCGTCGAGGGACACGAAGGCACCCGCAGGGACGCCCTCGTCGCCGAGCTCGCCCGCCTCGGCTTCCTGGTCCGTCGCATGCCGGCGACCCTGCACCACCTCGATCCGGCCCTGCCCTACCGCGAACTCCTCGCCGCTCCGGGCCGGCTCGTCATCGACGGCAGCATCATCAGGGAACTCGTCTACGGACCGTTGCGCCGGGGAAACTCCCGGGTGACCTGGATCCAGGCCCTCGACTTCGCCGAGGCCGTGGCCGAGCGCGACGGAGCGATGCTCCACCTCACGGCGTCGCCGCCCGCCGGGTGCGAGCAGCGGCACGGCGCGGAGAGGGCCGACGCGACGGCGGCGTACGCCCGCGTGTTCCTGACCCTCGCCCAGCATGTGCCCGTGGTGACGCTGGACGTCGGAAGCGGCGCCGTCGAGCCGGCCGGCGCGCCCCATCCGTGCCCGCCCTGCCCAGGAGTACCAACCGCCAGGAGACGCACGACAGTTGACGGTAAGTTGGCGACGACCGCGATGCGAGGCAGGAGACTCCCCATGACAGACGGCCGCCCCACCCCCGACCAGGAAGCCCTGTCGAAGATCGACACCACGGTGCCGCACTCGGCCCGCATCTGGAACTACTGGATGGGCGGCAAGGACAACTACGAGGTCGACCGCGTCGCGGGTGACGCCTACCGCGAGATCGCCCCCAACATCGAAACGATGGCCAGGGCCTCGCGCACCTATCTGATCCGCACGGTCACCTTCGTGGCCCGCGAACGGGGCATCCGCCAGTTCCTCGACATCGGCACCGGCCTGCCCACGTACGACAACACCCACGAGGTCGCCCAGAAGGCCGCCCCCGATTCCCGCATCGTCTACGTCGACAACGACCCCCTCGTCCTGCGCCACGCCCAGGCCCTGCTCACCAGCACCCCCGAGGGCGTCACCGACTACGTCGACGCCGACCTGCACGACCCGGAGGCCATCCTCGAATCGGCGGGCAGGATCCTGGACTTCGGCAAGCCCGTCGCCCTGATGCTCATGGGCATCCTCGGTCACATCCAGGACTACGAGAAGGCCAAGTCGATCGTCAGCCGCCTCCAGGCGGCGCTTCCCTCGGGCAGCTACTTCGTGCACTACGACAGCACGGACACCGACGAGGAACTGAAGCGCGCCCAGGACGGCTACGACGACACCGGCGCCGTCCCGTACGTCCTGCGCAGCCCGGCGCAGCTCGCCGCGTACTACGAGGGCCTGGAGCTCCTCGACCCCGGCATCGTCTCCTGCCCCCTGTGGCGCCCGGAGTCCGGTACGAGCCCGACGCCGACGGACGTGTACGGGGGAGTGGCCCACAAGCCCTGAAGCACCCCGACGGAGGTCTGCGGTGAAGGCAAGTGCACCTTGACAATTCCGAACTGTCAAGGCGTACTTGCGTTATGCCTCTCCCGGATCTTGACGATCTCATCGCCGAAGTGGACCGGACCTGCGCCACGGCGCACCGCCCCGGCGGACAGGAACAACCCGACTGGCTTGCCCTGTTGACGGCGGCCGCGCAGATATCGGGCCAACTCCAGTCACTGGCGGACGACTTGGTCGAGGACTACGTCGAGCACTGCCGTATGCACGGCTGTTCCTGGACGGACATCGGCGCGGCCCTCGGAGTGACCCGGCAGGCCGTGCAGCAGCGTTTCCACGCCCCCCACAAGCGCTACAGCCCCGACACGATGACGGAAGCCCTCCGCGCGGCGATGGCGCACGTCAAGCGGGCGGCCGTGCAGAACCGGAACAACTACATCGGCACCGAGCACCTCCTGTGGGGGCTCACGGTGGAGGACAACAGCGCCACCCGGCTTCTGCGGGACGCCGGAGTCCCACCCGAGCGCGTCCACGAGGCCGTGGCCGCCCGGCTGAGCATGGGCGCCTCCCAGGCGGCCGAGCGGATCGCGTGGACGCCGTACTCCCGCAAGGCGATCACCCTCGCGGAAGCGCGCTCCGGAGCAGGGGGTTCCGACCTCATCGACTGCGACGACCTGCTCGTCGGCCTCGCCCAGGTCGGGCGCGGAGCGGCGGCCGCGGTCCTCACGGACGCCGGCTTCGACGCGGCGGCCCTCGCCGTCTAGGGAGCGGTCCGGGGGGTGTCCAGGCGTCCGACGCGGTCCACGTTCGCCCGGTCGTCGGCGTCCTCACTGGCCTCGGCGGCGAACCAGGCGTCGAGGATCTCCTTGAGCAGCGGCTCGGAGGTCAGCCGCAGGCTGAGCGCGAGCACATTGGCGTCGTTCCAGCGGCGTGCGCCGTCCGCCGTGTACGCGTCCGTGCACAGGGCCGCCCGGACCCCCGGCACCTTGTTCGCGGCGATCGACGCGCCCGTGCCGGTCCAGCAGCACACAACCGCCTGGTCCGACGTGCCGGAAGCGACCTCGCGGGCGGCCGCCTCCGAGCAGGCCGCCCACTGGGGGTCGTCGCCGGGGCTCAGCGCCCCGTGCGCCACCACCTCGTGGCCGCGCCCCCGCAGTTCTGCGAGCAGGAGGCGCGCCACGGGTTCGTCCATGTCCGAGGAAACGGAGATCCGCATGCCATGGAGGGTACTCAGTTCAGCGGGTCCAGCGTGAGGTACGCCTCCCGCGGGCTGCCGTCGTGCACGAGCGACTCGTGGTTGCCGACGTCGTCGAAGGCGAAGGCGTACGCCTTGCCGTCGGCCATCTGGGCGTGGATCGCGCGGGCGTAGTGGTTGGTCACCCCGTCCTTGTAGAAGTCGGCCGAGGTGGCGTCGGGCTGGTTGGGGTTGGTGAGGAGGGTGGAGCGGTTGAAGCCCGCGCACAGGGTGCGGGAGATCGGGCCGCGCACCGCGTCGTTCGGGGCGTCGAGCAGCTTGTGGCAGCCGAAGACGCTGTCCGCGTCGGGCTTCTGGAAGGTGGTGACCACGGCTCCGGCACCGTTGGTGAAGTTCATGACGTCGCCCGACACCCGGCCGGAGTACTTCGTGCCGGGCTGGTCGGTGAACGGCGTGACCGTCAGCGTCGTCGTGGCGTACTTCTGCCAGACACGGTTGATGTAGTCGTCCATCACGGCCCTCGGGAGGGCGCCGGTCTCCAGCCCGTAGAGCGGGGAGAGTGCGCGCAGGACAGTGCCGTCGGAGCGGGTCTGGATCAGGTTGCCCCAGCCGCCCTGCTGGCTCCGCAGCGCGTTGAAGAAGCCGTTGTAGCCGCCCGGCTTGAGATGGCCCGTGGTGGCCGTGCTGCCGTCGGCGCGCTGCACGCCGACCGCGTAGGGCGCGGAGACCATGTCGACCTGGGTGCTGTTGAGCCACAGCCCCGAGTCGTTGAGGGTGTACTCGGACCAGTTGAAGAGGATGTCGCGGTTCGGGTCGCTCGGGTTCTGCACGGCCGGCTGCACGAGTCCGCCGGTCGTCAGCCTGAAGTCGAGTTTCCGCCCGTACGAGAAGTAGATCCGCCCCGAGAACTTGGGCACCTGGATCGTCGTCGACTGCCCTGCGGCCGGACCGGTGATCGAGGCGTCCGGTGCCGGCGTGGGCGGGTTGCCGCCGGCGGGCCACGCGTGGAACACCCCGTTCGCGTCGGCCCAGCCCTGCTTGCCGGTCGAGAGTTGGGTGCCGAGGTTGTAAACGTAGACCGGTTCGCTCCGGCCCGAACTGTTGGTGATCTTCAGGGGGATGGTGTCGGGGACCGCGGCATGGGCCGGTGGCCCCGTCCCGGGTGTGCCGAGGGCCAGCGTGAGGGCCATGCCGATCGCCGCGGTGATGGCCAGGGTCCGGTGCTTGTGTCGTCCGATCTGCACTCTCCGCCTCCTGTACGAGAGCCGTAGTGGGGGGTTGGTCCGTACCTGTTGAGAGCGCTCTCAGATTGTCGTCGAGCTGCGTACATGTCAACGGTCTCGACAGCATCACCCGTTACCGCCCCCATGGTGTCCGGGATGCTGGAGTGACGGATGGGGCGTGAAGGGGCTGATGCCGGACGTGTTCTCCGCAGGGGTGGCCGACTCATGCGCTCGACCCGCTGACCCGCTGACCCGTTGACCCGTTGCGCCGCTTCGTGGCCGTGCCTGGTGTGATCAGTGGCCGTTCGTGAGGTCCTCGGGGCCCGCGGGGCCCGCGTGGTCCGGCGTGAGGACGAGCATCGTCGCGTCGTCCCGGATGACGCCGCAATGACGGACCAGATCGGCCCAGACGTGCTCGGTCAGCGTCGCCGGGTCCCCATCGTCGAGGGAGGCGATCCGGTCGACCAAGGGATAGAACGCACCGCTCTCGTCCCTGGCCTCCAGGACTCCGTCGGAGGCCAGGAACAGACGGTCACCGGGCCGCAGTTCCACCGAGAGCTCCTCCGCCGGGGGGCCGTCGCCCAGGCCGAGCCCGAACGGCAGCCCCGGTGCGACCGCCAGCTCGGTGGCGTGCCCGTCGCGCATCAGCAGCGGCGGTGGGTGACCGCAGGCCACGATCCGTACCGTGTGGGCGTCGGCGGAGAATTCGAGCAGCATGCCCGTCGCGAACAGCTCGGCGTGCTGTACGGCCGCGGAGTCCACCACCAGCCTGCGGTCCAGGTGGGCCGCGACCGACTCCAGGTCACGTTGGTCGAGGACCGACTCCCGGAACGCCCCCAGCAGTGACGCGACCGTGGCGACGGCGGACAGGCCGTGCCCCTGGACATCACCCATCACCGCCCGGACACCGTACGGTCCGTCGCGCACGTCGAAGAAGTCGCCGCCGACGAGTGTCCCGCGCTGCGCCGCCCGATACAGGCCCGCACACCGCACCGGTCCCACCCGCTCCGGCAGCGGCGGCACGACGGCCCGCTGGGCGGCCTCGGCGACCGTGCGCACGGTGACCAGCTGGGCGTCGCGGTGGCTGCGCACGAAGGCCACGAACACGCTCAGCACGGCGACAAAGATGAGGGTCAGTAGATCGCTGTTGCCCGGGCGGTTCAGTTGCAGGGCGGGAACGTGGAACAGGCCGATCACCAGGGCGCCGAGGATCGCGGTGGCCGCGGGCCCGTACGACAGCACGGCCAGCGGAGGGATGGCACCGAGCAGGAACCCGATGTCGAGCGGTTCGCGGCTCGACAGCGTGGCCGCGCACACGACCCCCAGCAGGGCGACCGGCAGCACCCGCACCCATATCGGCGGCGGCGCGGCGCCGCGCAACCAGCTCCGCCGGTCCCGGTCCCGGTCCGGGTCCCGGCGCAACCGCTCGATACGCACCCGACTCACACCACCACGCTCCTACCTCGGCCGGGATTGCGCACGCGGGAGGTCCGCGACGGGTGCTCTCCGTCCTCAGACCGGACCTGCCACCGGCCCACGGGGTGCGCGGTGTGGGCCCAACCCTCGCAGGACATCGCCGAGTTGGGGAGCGGTGAGCGAAGGGGAGGGGAGAGGGGACGCGGCCGGCGAGGCGCGCAGCCCGTCGAGGAGCAGAGTGAGGGGGCGTCGCCAGGCGTCCGGGGCGGCCGCCGAGGCGAGGGCCGGGACAGCCCGGCCGAGAGCGGCAAGGGAGAACAGGACGTCCTCCGTGGTGACGTCCGCGCGGACGGTCCCCTGGTCGCGGCCACGGCTCAGCAACAGCTCGATCGTCTCCCGGTTGTGGGCGTGCACCGACTGCAGTGCGTCGACGCCCTCCAGGTGCGTGGTCATCAGGTCGTTCGTGCCGCGGTCGGCGGCCAGGACCGAGAAGACCGCCTCCAGGTAGCCGGTCAGGCCCGCCCAGGCGTCCTCGACGGCCCGTGCTTCCTCACCGACGGTCATGGTGTCCGTCAGTACGTCGCGGAACACGGCGTCGACGAGGGCCGGGCGGCTGGGGAAGTGCCGGTACAGAGTGGCGTTGCCGATCCCCGCCCGGCGGGCGATCACGTCCAGCGGTGCTTCGAGCCCCTGCTCGGAGAACACCTCGTGTGCCGCCTCGATCAACAGCTCCCGGTTGCGCCGCGCGTCACGCCGCCGCCCCGGCGTCCTCGCGGCGTTGGCACTGCTGGCGCCGACCGTCATTCTCGCCCTCCGTCCTGCCGGGAAGCTCTCCCTGTCATCGGGGAGTGCTCCCCGGAAGAGATGCTATCGTCAGGACATGAAGTGGGGAGTGCTCCCCGTTTTTCGGGGGGAGCCTGCGGTGACCCTGTCGCCGGGGCTGGGCACGCGCCGCGGACCATGGCCGTCGACGCCGTCACGGCCATCGGCACAGCCTTCCGGTATCCCGCCAACCGAGAGACCGGCACCGAAAGGGAAGCAGCATGACAGCGCCCACCCTGCGGGACCTGGCCCCCGAGGGCCACGACCTGGCCGCGGACCCGTATCCCGTCTACGCCGCCCTGCGCGCCAAAGGTCCCGTACACCGCGTCCTCGTACCCGGAAGCGGTGAGTGCTGGCTGGTCGTCACGCGTGGCGCGGCCCGCGCCGCACTGACCGACCCGCGCCTGCGCAACGACATCCGGCACTCGGCGTCCTGGCGCAGCGACGGCGGCCACGCCATCGGGCGCAACATGCTCCAGACCGACCCGCCGCAGCACACCCGGCTGCGACGTCTCGTCGCGGCGCACTTCACCGCTGGACGGATCGCCGCGCTGCGCCCGCGGATCGAATCCGTGGCCGGTGAACTGCTCGACGCGCTCCCGGAACGCGGGCCGGTGGACCTGGTGAGCCGGTACGCGCTACCGCTGCCGGTCACCGTGATCTGCGACGTGCTGGGGGTCCCCGACCCTGATCGTGCCCGCTTCCACACCTGGTCCAACGAACTCGTCATGCCCACCTCGCCAGAGGCGGCGACCTCGGCAGCGGCAGCCCTGACGGCCTACCTGACCGACCTCATCGAGGCCAAGCGCGACGCGGTCGTACGTGACCCGGGAGCGCCGGACGCCGACCTGCTCGGCGGTCTCGTCGCGGCTGCCGGGGAAAACGCGGCCGACGCCGGCGCCCGCGCACCCCACGACGACGCACCCCACGACGACGCACCCCACGACGACGCACCCCACGACGACGCACCCCACGACGGCGCGCCCCGCGACCCCGCGCTTCACGACGGGACGGCCCACCCGGCTCCCGCGCACCTCACCGCCGAGGAACTGCTCGGCATGGCCTTCCTCATCCTCGTCGCCGGCCACGAGACGACGGTCAACCTGATCTCCTCAACCGTTCACGCCCTGCTGGCCCACCCCGACCAGTTCGCCCTCCTCCGCGCCGATCCGGGCCTCACGGCGGCCGCGGTCGAGGAGTCGCTGCGCTACAACTCACCCGTCAACGCGACCGCGTTCCGTTTCGCGGCCGAAGCGCTGGACCTCGCGGGCACGCGCATACCGGCAGGCGACCCCGTGCTGATCTCGCTCGCCGCGGCTTCCCGCGACCCCCTGCACTTCCCCGAGCCCGACCGTTTCGACATACGGCGCGAGGGACCGGCACACCTCGGATTCGGGCACGGCCTTCACCACTGCCTCGGCGCGCCCCTGGCCCGCGTCGAAGCGACCGTGGCCCTGCGCCTGCTCCTGGCCCACCGCCCCACGCTCACGCTCGCCACCGACCCGACGGCACTCACCTGGCGAACCAGCACGCTGCTCCGTGGCCTGACCGCGCTGCCCCTGTGCTTCGACTGACGGCGGAAGACGGCGCAGAAACTGAGGAGCTGAGTTCGCGGCGCGCTGCCGCTGCCCGGGAGGGCTGCCCGTCCACAGCGGACACAACAGGGCGCAACAGGGCAAAAAAAGAGGGCAAGGAGAACACCCATTCCTTGCCACTCTCAACTTATAGCGCACTGGGGGGCTTGCCGCAAGACCCGGGTCGTGCCGCAGAATCACCGGCCGAAGCCACAACCTACGGAAACGGGTGTTGCGAAGTGCGTGTGGTGCTGTCGACGTATGGGTCGCGCGGGGACGTCGAACCGCTGGCGGGACTCGCCGAGCGGTTGCGGGCACTCGGTGCGGAGGTGCGGGTGTGCGCGCCACCGGACGAGGACTTCGCGCAGCGGTTGGCCGGGGTCGGCGTGCCGCTGGTGCCGGTCGGCCCGTCGGCGCGCGCACTGACGACCGCGGCGCCGCCGCCGTCGTCCCTGCCCGAGCGCGCGGCCCAGCTGATCGCCCACCAGTTCGACGCGGTCACCGCGGCGGCCGAGGGATGCGATGTGCTGGTGGCGACCGGCCTGATGCCGGCCGCAGCCGGCGCGCGATCGGTGGCCGAGAAGCTGGGCATCCCCTCCGTGTCCGTGACCTTCCAGCAGCTCACCCTGCCGTCGCCGCACCACGCGCCGTTGGCGTATCCGGGCCGGCCGTTCCCGCCGGAGGTGACCGACAACCGGGTGCTGTGGGACCTGGACGCCCAGAGCATCAACGCGCTGTTCGGTGCGGCGCTCAACACGAACCGAGCGGCGAACGGCCTGCCACCGGTGGACAACGTCCGCGACTACGTCATCGGCGACCGGCCGTGGCTGGCGACGGACCCGGTGCTGGACCCGTGCCAGGAGACGCCGGACTTCGACGTCGTCCAGACCGGCGCATGGATCCTGCCCGACGTTCAGCCGCTCCCGGCCGAGTTGGTGGCGTTCCTGGACGCCGGCACACCACCGGTGTACGTGGGCTTCGGCAGCATGCCCATGCACACCTCGACGGACGTCGCCCGGGTGGCCATCGAGGCGGTTCGCGCGCAGGGCCGCCGCGCGGTCGTCGCCCGCGGCTGGGCCGACCTGGCCCTGATCGACGACCGGGACGACTGCTTCGCCGTCGGCGAGGTCAACCAGCAGGCGCTGTTCAGCCGGGTGGCCGCCGTCGTGCACCACGGCGGGGCGGGCACCACGACGACGGCGACCCGGGCCGGCGCGTCCCAGGTGGTGGTACCCCAGGGCACGGACCAGCCGTACTGGGCCGGCCGGGTGGCCGACCTGGGCATCGGCGCGGCACACGACGGTCCGACGCCGACTTTCGAGTCCCTGTCGGCCGGACTCAGGACGGCTTTGACCCCCGAGACCCGCGCACGCGCGACCGCCGTGGCCGGCATGGTCCGCACCGACGGGGCGACGGTGGCCGCGCAACTGCTGTCCGAGATCAGCCGCGAAAGGCCGCCAGTGCCCGCGTGAGTCACGTAGGACCGTCGAGCCAGTACCCGGAACACGAGAACCCGTACACCCTGGCGATCTGAACCGACAACGGCCCGGGGGCCACGTCAGGCGGAGCGTCGCCCGTCGTGGCCCCCGGGCTCGGCACGCCGGTCCGGACGCCGTGCCGCACGCCATGACCGCGAGCGGCCTCAGATCGGAACTGATGACATGGAACCCCTGACCACCAGCGCGTTCGCTCTTCCCGACCGCCTCGCCCCCAAGGCCGAACCGAAGCTGATCGCCGACGACGAGCAGCACTTCACGGCCATCGCGGAGTGCCTCGCGCAGACGATCGCCGAACTGTCCGACCGCCTCGACGCCCAGCGCAGGGCGCCCGGCGGCATGGGCCAGCAGGCGATGGACCGGGACTCGGAGATCCACCGGCTGACCGCTCGCCTGCGCACACTGCGTCGCTTCGGTCTGGACCTGTGCCTCGGCCACATGGTGGGCGCAGACGACTCCGAGCCCGTGTATGTCGGACGACTCGGCCTCACGGACAGTGCGGGGCGTCGGCTGCTGGTCGACTGGCGCTCCCCGGCGGCCGAGCCGTTCTTCGGAGCCACCCACGCCAACCCGATGGGTCTGGCGAGCCGCCGCAGGTACCGCTGGACCGATGGCCGGATCAGCGACTACTGGGACGAGGTGTTCACCTCGGACGGGTTCACCGCGCACGCCGCGCTGGACGACCAGTCCGCCTTCATCGCCAGCCTGGGCAGCGACCGGTCACCGCGGATGCGAGACGTGCTCGGCACCATCCAGGCCGACCAGGACGCCATCATCCGCGCGGGATCCCGCGGCGCTCTCGTCGTCGACGGCGGTCCGGGTACGGGCAAGACCGTCGTCGCTCTGCACCGCTCCGCCTACCTCCTCCACTCCGATCCCCGTCTCGGTCACCGCCGGGGCGGCGTGCTGTTCGTCGGTCCGCACCGGCCCTACCTGGCCTACGTCGCCGACGTCCTCCCCAGCCTCGGAGAGGAGGGCGTGCAGATCTGCACCCTGCGGGACCTCGTCGCCGAGGGAGCCGAGGCGACGGTCGAGGCCGACCCGGACGTGGCCCGCCTGAAGTCGTCCGCGGACCTCGTGAAGGCGATCGAGAAGGCCGTCAGGTTCTACGAGGAGCCGCCCACCGAGTCGATGGCGATCACCACCCACTGGTCCGACATCCGGCTGAGCGCCGACGACTGGGCCATCGCCTTCGAAGCGGCGGAACCCGGTACTCCGCACAACGAGGCGCGCGACCAGGTCTGGGAGGAACTGCTCACGATCCTGGTGGACAAGCACGACGACGACGCCGCGGCGGTCGACGGCGACGTCTCGGCCGACCTGCTCCGCAGATCGCTGACGCAGAACAGGGAGCTGCTCACGGCCTTCAACCGCGCGTGGCCGCTACTGGAAGCGGCCGACCTCGTCGGCGACCTGTGGTCGGTCCCCGCCTACCTGCGGATGTGCGCTCCCTGGCTCAGCCGCGACGACGTTCAGCGGCTCCAGCGCGCGGACCCCCAGGCCTGGACTGTGTCCGACCTGCCGCTCCTGGACGCGGCACGGCAGCGGCTCGGCGACCCGGAGGCGGCACGGCGCAAGCGCCGGCACGAGGCCGTCCTCGCCGCCCAGCGCGCACGCATGACGCAGGTCGTCGACAACCTCATCCAGGCCGCAGCCGACTCCGGCGCCGACGGTGACGAGGGCGAAGGCCTGGTGAGGATGCTGCGTGGCGAGGACGCCAAGGTCAGCCTCGTGGACGAGTCGGAACTGTCCGTCCTCGATCCGGACCTTCTCGCCGGTCCGTTCGCTCACATCGTCGTGGACGAGGCCCAGGAACTGACCGACGCGGAGTGGCAGATGCTGCTGCTCCGGTGCCCGTCCCGAAGTTTCACCATCGTCGGGGACCGAGCCCAGGCCAGGCACGGGTTCACGGAGTCGTGGCAGGAACGGCTCGATCGGATCGGGCTCGACCGGATCAACCTGGCCTCCCTGACCATCAACTACCGGACGCCGGAAGAGATCATGGCGGAAGCCGAACCGGTCATCAGGGCCGTGCTCCCGGACGCCAACGTGCCGACCTCCATCCGCAGCGGCGAGATCCCCGTCGTACACGGATCCACTTCGGATCTGAGCTCGATCCTCGACGCCTGGCTCGCCGAACATGCCGACGGTATCGCCTGCGTGATCGGCGATCCCACGTTCCGGACGACGTCCCGCGTCCGGTCGCTGACCCCGGAGCTGTCGAAGGGGCTTGAGTTCGACCTGGTCGTCCTCGTCGACCCGGAGGAGTTCGGTGAGGGCGTCGAAGGAGCCGTCGACCGCTATGTCGCGATGACCCGGGCCACCCGGCAACTCGTCATCCTGACGAGCTCCTGACGTGACCCTGAGCCCGGGCGCCCCGTGAGACCGGACCGGAAGAGCGAGCGACTACCCGGCCCGTAGTGCGTCGATCCCCGCGCCCACGGCGATGACCCGGCGGTCGCCTTCCACCTGGTCGTGCCGTCACTGCCGGGTTTCGGTTTCTCCACCCCACCGGCCGGACAGTGCAGTGATCGCGCGGTTACGGAACATGTGGAAGGCAAGCGGCAGTTCGGGCATCGCGCCCATGCTCCTCCACCCACGACGTGACCGTCCGCCGCCGGGCCGAGCGCGACCACTACGTCGTCCGGTGGACCGAACTCGACCCCGGCGGACACTTCCTCGCCACGGAGGCACCGGACCTCCTCGTCGGCGACGTACGCGAGTTCTTCGCCAAGACGCGCTGACCCCGGTCAGGCCCGGGTCAGGCCCCGCCCAGCGCCACCGTCAGGCCGCGGATCTCGTAACCCCCGATGTCGTCCTTGAAGGAGATACGTGGGTGCGCCGTCATCCGGACGCCGTCCAGAGCGAAGAGACGAGTGAGAAGGATGTCGGCCTCCTGGATCGCGACGACCGCCCCGGGACAACGGTGCGCGCCGTCGCCGAAGGACAGACCCGCCGCGCCGGGGCCCTCCGCCAGGTCTCGGCCCGGCTGGACCCGCAATGGCCGGTAACCCACCACGTCCGCATCGGTGTTGGCGTCGTCGAGGAAGATGTCGACGAACTCGCCGGGCCGCACGAGAACGGGCCCGTCGGCCGAAGGCACCCGCAGTTCGGCCGTTGCCCGGCGGCGCAGCCTGCCGACCACGGGCTCCAGCCGCAGGATCTCGTGGAGGACAGCGAGGCGTCCTGCCTCGTCCGCGGCCCGGTAACGTCCGAGCAGCTCCGCGTCGCTGAACAGGTGCCACGCGGCCACGGAGATGAACTCCCGCGTGGTGACCATTCCGGCGGCGGCGAAGGTGAGGCACTCGCCGAGGATCTCGGCGTCCGTGCAGCCCTCGTCGATCAGATGCGAGATCAGATCATCGTGTGCGCGGCGCCGGTGCGCGCGGATGGCGGGGCGGACGTCGGCGAGGTAGATACGGAGCCAGTTGGTGTTCTGCCGGAAGAACCAGTAGATGCCCCGCGCACTGGTCAGACCCGGTTCACCGAACTTCTCCGGGAAGAAGCGCTCCAGTCGTCGGCGGATGCCCGGCCTGCTGTACCGCAGGCCGACGATCTCGCTCACCACTCCGATGGCCATGCCGAAGCCCAGGTCGGCCAGTTGTGTCTCGCCCTTCGTACGCAGCGTCTCCAACTGCTGCTCCGCGATGCGCTCCATGAGCTCGCGGTAGTGCTCGTCCACCCGGCGCGGGGTGAAGAAGCGCGCGGTCTGCCGCCGGTGTTCCCGGTGTTCGGGGCCGTCCCGGTACAGCACCGGGCGACGGACGTTCGGTGGCAGTTTCTCCACGGTCTCGATGCCCAGCCCGGCCTGCACGGTCCCGGAACTGCGCAGCACCGATCGCGCGGCCGTATAACCGTGCACCTGCCACGATCCGTCGTCCGCCCGGCGGACCGGACAACCCGGGTGGGGGCGCCCCCTGTCGATCTTCCGCGCGTCGTCCTCGGCATCGCTCATCGGACCGGATCCCCCACAGCCACAGCCAGCACCGGGCAGCCTCCTTCGCCGTCGTGTGTGACATGAACGAGTGCGGCCCACAGCATCCGTCACTGCGGTGCGTGTCGACCAGCCCTCGTAGCGGCCGAGTTGTGGCGCGGTGTCGTGCGGAACGAGACGGTACGCGTGGTCAGCGCTACTCGTCCGCACCGCCCAACTGTCCCTCGGCCTCGGCGAGTATCTCCGTCACCCGCAGGCCGAAGGCGGCGTCGCAGTCGTGCGGGCGGCCGGTCTCGACGGCGGAGAGGAGGGCGTCGGCGGCCCGCTGGAGAGCCTCCACCGGTCCCTCGGAGGACGAGGGCAGAACCGTGACTCCGGCCTTGCCGCGCAGCTCCACCGTGGCCCCGGCGGCCGCCGGCGGAGCCGTGAGGCCGAGGGTCAGAGTGCTCGACGCCCCGCCCGCGTGTTCGAGGACCAGATGGACGGTGTCCTCCGGGCCGCGTGCGGCGGCAGCCACCCGCGCGACGTCGCCGAGCACCGGCAGCAGCAGCGACAGGGCGTGCGGACCGACGTCCCACAGGCCCCCCTTCTCCCGGCGCCACGGTGACGCCCCGAACGGACTGTCGCTGGTGAACACCGAGCCGAGCCACTCCGCCCGCGCCGTGAACCAGCCGTCCAGGGCCGCCTGTTCGGTGATCCAGGCCTGTGTCGCCGTCTGGAAACGCGAGGTGAAGAACACGACCGAGGAAACCCCGGTCTCGCGGGCCGCCTCGACGACGGCCCGCCCCTCCTCGACGCTGGTCGCGACGGGCTTGTCCAGCAGCAGATGGCACCGCGCCCGCGCGGCACGCACGGCGAGCGGGGCCTGTACGGATGGAGGCAGCGCGACAGCGACCGCGTCCACCTCGGCGAGCAGCGCGTCGACGTCCTCGTACGCCCGTGTGCCGTGCCGGCCGGCCAGTTCCTCGGCCGCCTCCGCGCGCCGGCCCCACACCCCCACGAAGTCCAGTCCGGGATGCCCGCTCAACGCCGGGGCATGGGCCATGTCGGCCCACGGTCCTGTACCGAGCAGTCCGATGCGCATGCCGCCGCCTCTCCTGTGCCGATCCCGTACGTCACCGACCCCTGACGGAGACCGTGCGGGGCGAGCCTTTCACGCGGGGCCTGACCTTCACCACCATGCGCCGGGATCGTGAACGGGATGCAACCCGCGTCTCTGACGGCTCCTCAGGACCCGTGCACACAGGGGGCGGACGCAAAAACGAGCCCCGAGGTTGATGTGATGACCTTCACCCTGATGTGGCGGAAAGTGATGAATTCCTTACGACATACGGACGTTAAGGAATGCGTACAGACATCGTTCGACCTGGGAGGTTCGCCTTGCGACCGTTCACCTTGAACTACGTCCGGCCCAGAGCCCTGCCGATCGTGGTGGAGCCCTACAGCTTCGACGCTTCGTTGCAGCTGAACGTGCTCGGCGACGGCCGTCCCGCCGTCGCCGACCGGGACCTCCTGCTCGCGGTCGGCACCACGACGTCCACGGCGGGCTCCCAGACACACTTCGACGACTGACAGCCGCCGCCCGTGACCGTACTGATCCTCACGTCGGAGCAGGACGTCACCGCCGATATGGTGGTGGCGGAGCTCAACAGGCTGGGCGCGCCGGTGATGCGCCTGGATCCGGCCGACATCCCGGGTAAGGCCGTGCTGTCGGCGGACTACGCACACGGCGACTTCGACGGCCATCTGTCGGTCAACGGGCATGTGCTGAGCATGGGCGGCCTGCGCTCCGTGTGGGTGCGCAGGCCGGGCGACCCCGCCGCCCACGCGGCCCAGCCGTCCGCATGGCTGACCGCCGAGACGCGGCAGGCGCTCTACGGCATGCTCTACTCGGCCTCGCCCGCGTGGATGAACCACCCGGGCAACGCCGACCAGGCGCGGCACAAACCATGGCAGTTGAGGGTCGCCCACTTCAGCGGCTTCGCCGTACCGCCGACCGTCTTCACCACGGCACCGAGGGTGGCCGAGCAGTTCGCCGAGCTGCACCGGGACGTGGTCGTGAAGTCGGCCTCGGGCCCACCGCCCGACGACCCCGCCGTCGCCCTGCCGACGACGCTGATCGGGCCCGGCATCGACTTCGGCGCGGTGGCCGCCGGCCCCGCGCTGCTGCAGCGGTACGTACCCAAGAGGGCCGACATTCGTCTGACCTGCGTCGGCGACCGTCTGTTCGCCGCCCGCAAGCGGGCCGCCCCCGGTCAGATCGACGGCCGCTACGGCGACACCGAGTACGTCTGGGAAGCCGTCCCGGTGCCCGACCGCATCACCACGTCGGCGTTGGAGTACCTGTCCCTCGCCGGTCTCGCGTACGCAGCATTCGACTTCGCCGAGGACGATGAGGGGGTGTGGTGGTTTCTGGAATGCAATCAGGGCGGGCAGTTCGGCTTCGTCGAACTGGAGACGGAGCAGCCCATCGCGGAAGCGGTCGCCCTGTGGCTGTCATGGCGCCGGCCGGAATCGCGGGCGCCCAAGCCTCGTTGGTGACGGGGCAGCGGTGGGTCAGGTGGTTCGGGGCCGCACGGAGCTGGGCTCGGGACGCATGCCGAACAGAAAGCGCGTCACACGGGTTCTGCGCACCCCGAATTCGTAGACAAGGAGGAGCACGGCCAGGGAACCGGTCACGATGACCACGTACTTGACCACGATCGGTGCGGACCACCCCACCACTCCGTAGGCGAAGGCGACCACCAGGGGCTGGTGCAGCACGTACAGCGGCAGCGCGGCGACCGCGAAGTACGCGAGCAGGTCCCGTCCGCGCCCGGGCCGGTCGAGGGCGGACGTGCCCGGTTCGCGTGGCCGGTCGAGGAACCCGAGGACGGCGGTCACCCAGCACCACCCGGCCGCACCGAAGAGGGCCCGCGTGGCCATCGCGGTCCAGGTCCGAGCGGTGAACGGGTCGTCGCCGGAGAGGAAGCCGGGCGCGGTGGCGGCGAACAGGACGAGCCCGAGCACGCCCACCGGCAGCGCGAGGCGGCGCAGGACGGCGCGGACCTGGTCGTCGTCGGCGAGGGTGTAGCCGCAGAGGAAGAAGATCAGATACGCCCAGCGGTTCCAGCCGGCGTACCCCTCCTCCATGCCGAGCAGGGAGTTGACCGCGGCGAGCGGCAGCGCGGGCAGCAGGAGCAGCCACGGGCGGCGCGCCACCGCCCTCCCCGCACCGTCGGTGCCGGCCGGGAGGAGGGCGGCGAGGGGGGCGAGGAGCAGACAGAAGGTGAGCAGGAGAACGACGAACCACAGGTGTCCCGTGTCGAAGTGGTCCCCGTCGAGGAGGAACGGGAAGTCACCGAGGTCCAGGTGGACGGTGAGGAAGCGGGGCCAGAAGCTCCAGTACGACTCGTGGTGGCCGGGATCGGCTGCCCGCGCCCGCAGCCACTGGGGGAGGGGATTGAGGACGACCGTGACGAACACCAGCGGAACGCCCAGGCGCAACAGGCGTTCACGGGCGAAGCGCCCCGCACCACGGCGGCGGACGGAGTGCCGGGCACCGAGACCCGCGACGAGGAACAACATGGGCATCGCCCACACCACGGCCAGACCCGCCAGGACGGTGACGGCTTCGGTCGTGTCCGCGTTCTTGACGTAGAAGTCGTCCCTGGGGTCGAACACCAGGGCGGCATGGAAGAAGACCAGACCGAGCACCACGAGCGTCCGGAGGACGTCCAGTTCACGACGACGAGGAGCGGAAGTCCGCTGCTCGGGCTCGGCGTTCATACGGCTCCCCTCCGCGGGATCCGAACCATTGTGGGGGAGAGGCCGCACGGACGACAGGATTCCCGTCCCGCGTCGCCCGGGGAACCCGGAATTCGCGAAGGCGGCCAGGACCTGTGACGGAAGTGGCGTCGCCCAGCAGGCGTCACTTCCGACACAGGCCCTGGGCGAGCGAAGGCGGCGGAGCCGTGCTCTCCCGTACCACCAGCCGGGTCGGCACCAGGGTCGTGCCGCGCTCCGCGCCCTCGTGGCGCATCTTGCGCAGGACGTTCTCGACGCAGAGCCGCCCCACCTCGGCGAAGTCCTGGTGGAGGGTGGTGAGCGGGGGCAGGAAGGAGCCCGCCTCGGGGATGTCGTCGAAGCCGATGACGCTGACGTCCTCGGGGACGCGCCGGCCGCGTTCGTGGAGGGCCCGCAGCAGCCCCAGCGCCATCTGGTCGTTGGCCGCGAAGACGGCGGTGCAGTCCTCGTGGTCGGCGAGGACGAGCCCGGCGCGGTAGCCGGACTCCGCCGACCAGTCGCCCCGGACCAGCGGCGGCGGCGTGCGGTCCGCCTCGATGAGGGCCGCGTGCCAGGCGTCCGCTCGGCGCTGGGCGGCGAAGGATCCGTCCGGGCCGCCCAGGTGCCACACCGTGGCGTGGCCCAGGTCGAGCAGGTGCCGTACGGCGGCGTGGCTGCCGCCGGCCTGGTCGGTGTCGACGACGGTGTAGCGGTCGCCGGCGTCGGAGTCGACGACCACGACCTGGACGTGCGGCGGCAGCGCGATGGTCGCCGCGTCGAGCAGATGGACCTCCATGATGACGATCACCGCGTCGACCGCGAGCTCCTCAAGGCGGGAGAACGCGCCCCGGACCTCGTCCTGGGTGGGTACGGCGACCGGCAGCAGCGTCACCGCGTACCCCTCGTGGGCCGCCGAGTTGGCGATCGCCTCCAGGGTGCGGACGTTGCCCGTGGTGGAGAGCGAGAAGGTGATGACGCCGATCGTGCGGAACTCGCCCCGCTTGAGGGCCCGGGCGGCGCTGTTGGGCCGGTAGCCCAACTCCTTCATGGCCGCCAGCACCTGCTGCCGGGTCTCCTCGGTCACCCCGGCGTAGCCGTTGGAGACGCGTGACACGGTCTGCGAGGAGACCCCCGCCAGCCGGGCGACGTCGGCCATGGAAGCGGTCTGGGACCTGATCCCGGCCCGGGATCGTCTTCGACCACTACCGGGGACGCCCGTCGGCGTTCTGTCAGCCGTGTCCATCCCTCGGCCGCCTCCTCTCCTGCGCAGCTTGCGTCACGGATTCGCCAAGGATCCCTTGACCGCCGTGATCGGGGCGGTGTAGACATTCCGCCATTAGATGTTTACGTAAACATAACAGCGCACGGCCTCCTTTCCGAGGAGATGTTTACGTAAACATCGCGCGGTGCGGCCTCCTCGACATCGGGCGGCACCGCCGGTTCCGGGATGTGACGAGCGAGGAACGACATGACGACGCAACAACCTCCGGCGGCCGTGGAACCGCGACCGGCGCCGCCCCCGGCGAGACGAGACCGCCGCTCCTGGACCGGGTGGGGTTTCCTCGGCCCCTTCGTGGCCGTGTTCGCCCTCGTCTTCCTGGCGCCGATCGCGTACTCGATCTATCTCAGCCTCTTCCGTGACCAGCTGATCGGCGGCACCACCTTCGTCGGCCTGGACAACTACACGCAGGCCCTGGAGGACGACCGGTTCTGGGCCTCCCTCGGACGGGTCTCGCTGTTTCTCGTCGTCCAGGTACCGATCATGCTGGGCATCGCCCTGCTGATCGCTCTCGCCCTGGACAGCGGCCGCCTCTACGGCAGGGACTTCTTCCGCATCGCGATCTTCCTGCCGTACGCGGTACCGGCCGTGGTCGCCACCTTGATGTGGGGCTTCATGTACGGCACCCGCTACGGTCTCGTCGGGGACATCAACGAGGCCTTCGGTGTGACCCTGCCCGACCCGCTCTCGCCCGACCTGGTGCTGGCGTCGATCGGCAACATCGTCACCTGGGAGTTCGTCGGCTACAACATGCTGATCTTCTACTCCGCGCTCCGTGTCATCCCGCACTCCCTCTACGAGGCCGCGGAGATCGACGGCGCCGGACAGATCCGCGTCATCACCGCCATCAAGCTCCCCGCCATCCGCGGAGCCCTCGTCATCGCGACGATCTTCTCGATCATCGGCAGCTTCCAGCTGTTCAACGAGCCGAACATCCTCCGGCAGCTCGCACGCAACGCCATCACCACCGACTTCACCCCGAACTTCTACACGTACTCGCTGTCCTTCAACGGCCAGCAGCAGAACTACTCCGCGACGGTCGCGATCATCATGGGACTGATCACCATGGTGATCGCCTACATCGTGCAGCTGCGCGGCATGAGCAAGGGAGCGTGACCCGATGAGCAGCCCCGTCACCACCGCTTCCGAGTCCATACCCGCCCGGGCCGCCGGCGCGGGCAAGGGCGCGTCCCGTCTGCGTACGCCCCGTCGGCACACTGCCGGGCGCCCCAAGCGCAGCGTTCTGCTGACCGTGCTCACCGGTCTGATGCTGCTCTACACCGTGGTGCCGCTGATCTGGCTCGTCATCAGCGCCACCAAGACCCAGGAGGGGCTGGCCGATTCGGGCGGGCTGTGGTTCGCCGACGACTTCGCCCTCTGGGACAACATCAGGGACACGTTCACGTACAACGACGGCGTCTTCACGCGCTGGCTGCTGAACACCCTGCTGTACGTCGTGGTCGGTGCCGGTGGGGCCACCTTCCTGGCGATCCTGGGCGGTTACGCGCTGGCGAAGTTCGACTTCCCCGGGAAACGTGCCGTGTTCGCCGTGGTCATCGGCGCGGTCGCCGTCCCGGGGACCGCCCTCGCGGTGCCGACGTTCCTGATGTTCAGCAAGATGGGGCTGACCGACACCCCGTGGGCGGTGATCATCCCCTCGCTCGTCTCGCCCTTCGGCCTGTACCTGATGTGGGTCTTCGCCACCGAGGCCATCCCCACCGAACTGCTGGAAGCCGCCCGGATGGACGGAGCGAACGAGGCGCGCACCTTCTTCCAGGTCGCCCTGCCGCTGCTCGCCCCCGGCATCGTGACGGTGCTGCTGTTCACGACAGTCGCGACCTGGAACAACTACTTCCTGCCGTTGATCATGCTCAAGGACTCGGACTGGTACCCCCTGACCCTGGGCCTGAGTGTCTGGAACTCCCAGGCCGAGACGATCGGCGGGGACGTGATCTTCAACCTGGTGATCACCGGATCACTGCTCACCATCGTGCCGCTGATCGCCGCGTTCCTGCTGCTGCAGAAGTACTGGCAGTCCGGGCTCGCCGCGGGAAGCGTCAAGGAGTAGCCCTCCTGCGCACCACCCCCTCAGTCGCACCTCGTCCCACTCTCATCTGTCCCACCCACAAAGAAGTGGAAGCACCTCCATGCGCAGAACCACCGGCCGCCTGCTGCGCGGCATAGCCCTGTTCTCCGCCCTCGCCCTGGGCGCGACCGCCTGCGGCGGCTCCGACGACGAGGGTTCCGACCAGAAGCCGGTCTCCGCCGCGGACCTCAAGGCAGCCCTGGACAAGGGCGGCACCGTCACGGTCTGGGCCTGGGAGCCCACCCTCAAGACGGTCGCCGCCGACTTCCAGAAGAAGTACCCCAAGGTCAAGATCGACCTCGTCGGCGAGCGGTCCGGCGACAAGCACTACACCGCCCTGTCGAACGCCATCGAAGCCGAGAAGGGCGTGCCCGACGTCGCGCAGGTCGAGTACTTCGCGCTGGGCCAGTACGCCCTGACCAAGGGCCTCACCGACCTGGCCCCCTTCGGCGCGGACAAGCTGAAGGACAAGTACACCGCGGGTCCGTGGAACGCGGTGACCCAGGGAAGTGACGCCGTCTACGGCCTGCCGATGGACTCCGGCCCGATGGCGATGTTCTACAACAAGAAGATCTTCGACAAGTACAAGGTCGCGGTCCCGACCACCTGGGACGAGTACGTCGACGCGGCCCGCAAGCTGCACACGGCGGACCCCAAGGTCTTCATCGCCGCCGACGCCGGCGACGCGGGCCTCACCACCAGCCTGCTCTGGCAGGCCGGTTCGCGTCCCTACCAGGTCGACGGCACCACGGTGAAGATCGACTTCTCCGACGCGGCTGCCAAGAAGTTCACCGACAACCGGCAGAAGCTCATCGACGAGAAGCTCGTCGCGCCCATCACCGGCTGGACCGACGACTGGTACAAGGGTCTGGGCGACGGCACCATCGCCACGCTGCCCAGCGGCGCCTGGATGCCCGCCAACTTCGTCACCGGTGTGCCGAACGCCTCCGGCGACTGGCGAGCGGCCCCGCTGCCCGCCTGGACCAAGGGCGACAAGGCGAGCGCCGAGAACGGCGGCAGCTCCCTGACCGTGCCCACGCTGGGCAAGAACAAGGAACTCGCCTACGCCTTCGTCGAGTACGCCAACTCCGGTGACGGTGTGCAGAGCCGCATCAAGGAGGGCGCCTTCCCGGCGACCACCGCGGACGTTCAGTCCACGGAGTTCAAGAACAAGGAGTTCGAGTACTTCGGCGGGCAGAAGGCCAACGAGATCTTCGCCGAGTCGGCCGCGAACGTCGCTGACGACTGGTCGTACCTGCCCTTCCAGCAGTACGCCAACTCGATCTTCAACGACACCGTCGGCAAGGCCTACGTGTCCGGCACCAAGCTGGCCGACGGCCTGAAGGCCTGGCAGGACGCCTCGGTCAAGTACGGCAACGAGCAGGGCTTCACCGTCGAGAAGTAGGACCGCCGTGCGAGGGGGCGGCACCATCGCGCCGCCCCCCCCGTGCGACACACCGGAAGGACCACCATGACCTCCACCCGCCTGACCCGCCTGCTGAGCGGGCCGGACGGTGACTCCACCCCCCGTCTCGGCTACGGCGCCGACTACAACCCCGAGCAGTGGCCGCGCGAGGTGTGGGAGGAGGACGTCCGGCTGATGCGCGAGGCCGGCGTCACCGTCGTCTCCGTGGGGATCTTCTCCTGGGCCCGTATCCAGCCGGCCCCGGACGCATGGGACTTCGCCTGGCTCGACGAGGTCATGGACCTTTTGCACCAGGGCGGCATCGGGGTCGACCTGGCCACCGCCACCGCGTCCCCGCCCCCCTGGCTCACCACGGCCCACCCGGAGATCCTCCCGGTGACCGCCACCGGGGAGACGCTGTGGCCGGGAGGACGACAGCACTGGCGGCCCACTTCACCGGTCTTCCGCGAGTACGCCCTGCGTCTGGTGCGGACGATGGCCGGGCGCTACGCCGGTCATCCGGCCCTGGTGGCCTGGCACGTGTCCAACGAGCTGGGCTGCCACAACGTCTACGACTACTCCGACGACGCGGCCCGCGCCTTCCGCGACTGGCTGCGTGCCCGCTACACGACGCTCGACGCGCTCAACCACGCCTGGGGCACCGCGTTCTGGTCGCAGCGCTACAGCGACTGGGAGCAGATCCTGCCGCCCCGGCTGGCCGCCTCCTACCCCAACCCCACCCAGCAGCTGGACTTCAAGCGCTTCTCCTCGGACGCGCTGAAGGAGTACCTGCGGGCGGAGCGGGACGTGCTGCGGGAGATCACCCCCGATGTGCCGGTCACCACGAACTTCATGGTGATGGGCGGCACCAAGGGCATGAACTACCCGGACTGGGCGGACGAGATCGACTTCGTCTCCAACGACCACTACGTCCACCCCGGCCCCCAGGACCGCGACGAGCTGTCCTTCTCCGCCAACCTCACCAGCGGCATCGCCGGCGGACGGCCCTGGTTCCTGATGGAGCACTCCACCAGCGCCGTCAACTGGCAGCCCGTCAACGTCGCCAAGCGGCCCGGCGATCTGGCCCGCGACTCGCTCCTCCACGTCGCGCACGGCGCCGACGCCGTCTGCTTCTTCCAGTGGCGGCAGTCGGCCGCGGGCGCCGAGAAGTACCACTCGGCGATGGTGCCGCACGTCGGGGAGGACAGCGACCTCTTCCGCGCGGTCGTGGCCCTCGGCGACACCCTCAAGACCCTGGCCCCCGTGGCCGGTTCCGAGCGCGAGGCCGCCCCGGTGGGCATCGTCTTCGACTGGGAGTCGTGGTGGGCGAGCGAGCAGGACTCCCACCCGACGTCCCTGCTCGACTACCGCCAGGAAGCGCTCGACTGGTACTCGGCGCTCCTCGCCCTCGGTGTCCGCGCCGACGTCGTCACCACCCGCACCGACCTCGACCGCTACCAGGTGCTCATCGCGCCCGTGCTCCACGTCGTCCCCGCCGACCTCGCCAAGGAGCTCGCGCGGTACGCCGAGAACGGCGGTCACCTCGTCACCACGTACTTCTCCGGAATAGTCGACGAGAACGACCACATCTGGCTCGGCGGCTACCCGGGCGCCCTGCGCGACCTGCTCGGCATCCGCATCGAGGAGTTCGGCCCACTGCTCGCCGGGGACACCGTCGAACTGGACGACGCCACCACCGGCAGCCTGTGGACCGACCGGATCACCGTCACCGACCCGGAGACGGACGTCCTGGCCGCCTACCGCACCGGCGTGCACGCCGGGCGCCCCGCCGTCACCCGCCGGTCCACGGGCAGCGGTTCGGCAGCGTACGTCTCCACCCGCCTCGGCACCGAAGGGCTCACCGCCCTGCTGCTGCGGCTGCTCGCCCCGGCCGGAGTCGAGAGCGAACTGCCCGCCCCCGCACGGGGGTTGGTCGAGCTGACCGTACGCGGCGGTCCCGGTGGCCGTTTCCTGTTCCTCGTCAACCGGACCGACAGGACGGTGCCGCTGCCCGGCCTGGCCGGAGAGGTTCTGGTCGGCGCGACCGGCGCCGACGGCTCTCCCGTCCTGCACCCCAGGGACGTCGCCGTACTGCGACAGCCCACCGCCTGACTCCTCGAACGGCTCCGCACGCGTTCGAGGGCCATCCCCTCCCGCCCCCGACGGGCGGGAGGGGCCACCGCAGCGACCACACCTGAGTTGGGAGCACACGATGGCACGCCGTACCCGCAGCAGACGGCTCCTCGGAGCCGCGAGTCTCACCGCCCTGGCGACCGGAGCCGCTCTGGTCACCGCCCCGCCGCTCCAGGCGCAGACGCCGGAGGCGGCCGCCGCCTCCGTCACCGTCCAGCCGGATCCCTCGTACCAGCAGGAGAAGTTCGAGGGCTGGGGCACGAGTCTCGTATGGTTCGCCAACGCCACCGGCGACTACCCCAAGGAGATCCGCGAGAAGCTCGCGAAGCTCCTCTTCGACGACGACGGCCTCGCCCTCAACATCGCCCGCTACAACATCGGCGGCGGCAACGCCCCCGACGTCAAGGACTACCTGCGGGCCGGCGGAGCCGTGGAGGGCTGGTGGAACGCCCCCGAGGGCACCACCCGCGAGGACACCGACTGGTGGAGCGCCGACGACCCGGCCGACTGGAAAGAGAACGCCGACCTCACCCAGCGCTGGTGGGTCGAGCGCATCAAGGACGACATCGACCACTGGGAGACGTTCAGCAACTCCCCGCCGTGGTTCATGACGGTCAGCGGCTATGTGTCCGGCGGCTTCAACGCCACCGACGACCAGCTCAAGACCGAGTCCATCGACGACTTCGCCGCCTACATGGCGGGCGCGACCAAGCGGCTGGAGAAGGCCGAGGGCATCAAGGTCGACACCATCGACCCCTTCAACGAGCCCAACACCAACTACTGGAGCACCCGCCTGGGCCCCGACGGTGAGCCCGTCGGCGGACGCCAGGAAGGGGCGCACATCGGCCCCGAGCTCCAGGACAAGGTGATCAGAGCCCTGGCGCCCGCCCTGAAGAAGGCGAAGACCAGGGCCCAGATCGCCGCGATGGACGAGACCAACCCGTCGATCTTCGCGCAGAACTGGAACACGTACTCGCCCGAGTCCCGCGAGCTCGTCGGCCAGATGAACGTCCACACCTACGGCACCGGCCAGCGCACCACCGTGCGCGACATCTCCAAGGCCGAGAACAAGCGGCTGTGGATGAGCGAGGTCGAGGGCGACTGGGGCGACGGCCAGAGCTTCACGGACATGCGGCCGGGCCTCGGTCTCGCCCAGCGCATCGTCGACGACCTGCGTGAACTGGAGCCGCGCGCCTGGGTGTTCTGGCAGCCCGTCGAGGACTACGACAACATGAAGCCCGGCGGAGAGTCCGCCAAGGGCGGCAACTGGGGCAGCATCCAGCTCCCGTTCAGCTGCACCTCCGAGGACACCCTCGAAACCTGCCCCATCTACACGAACACCAAGTTCGACACCGCGCGGAACTTCACCCACTTCATCAAGCCCGGCGACCGGCTGATCAAGGTGAACGACACCTCCAGCGCGGCCGCGGTGGCGAAGGACGGCGAGGGCGCCTCGCTCGTCCACGTCAACAGCACCACCGAGGCCCGCACGGTCACGGTCGACCTGTCGAAGTTCCGCGACGTCAGCCGGGGCGCGACCGTCACCCCGGTCGTCACCGACGCGAACGGCAAGCTGGAGAAGCACGACCCGATCAAGGTCAGCGACCGCGCGGCCACCTTCACCGTGCCCGCCCAGTCCGTGACGTCCTTCGTCATCAAGGGCGTGTCCGGCGTCGCCAAGGACGCCCCGCTGCTGCGCAAGGGCCACTCCTACACCCTGACCGGCGTCCAGAGCGGCAAGGCCGTCACCGTCGCCGACAACGGCACCAACCTGGTCATCCGGTCCGGCGCCACGGACGCCGCCGCCCCTGGCCAGCAGTGGCAGCTGCGCTCGGTGCGCTCCGGCCCCGGGGTCCTCGACCGGTACGTCTTCACCAACCCCGTCGAGGGCAAACGGCTGGCCGTCCGTGACGGTTCCCCGGTGGTGGAGCCCGACGAGGGCGAGCGCGACAAGGCCGCCCAGTGGCTCATGTCCAGCACGGGCGACGGCACCTGGACGCTCGTCAACGTCGCCACCCACCGGCTCCTGGAGGTCGGCGGCCAGGCGACCAACGAGGGCGCGGCCGTCACCACGTGGACCCCGAACTCCGGGTCCAACCAGCGGTGGAAGGTCGTCGACGTGACGAACCAGGTGGGCGACACGACCAAGTAGTACCCGGCCGGCACCCGAGGTGCCGATGTGTACCAGTGCCGATGAGTACCCGTACTCATGCCCGGCGGTCGGGAGCGACCGGAAGATGATGACCACCCTGAAACAAGGAGATCATCATCATGTCCGCCCTCCCGACCGCCGTCCGTCCCTCGGCGGAATCCCGGCCGTCCGCGGCTCGACGCCCCGGCCGTGGCACCGGACGGCGGCTGCCGGCCGCCCTGCTCGCCGTCGTCGCCCTCGCGCTCGCCGTGTCGGCGTGGCACCCGAAGGACCCGACGACCTGGCTGCTGGAGACGGTGTGGGTGATGGTCGGCCTGCCGCTGGCGGTCCTGTTCCGCAAGCGGTTCCCGCTGAGCAATCTGCTGTGCTGCCTGCTGGCCGCACACGCCCTGGTCCTCGTCGTGGGCGGCCACTACACCTACGCCGAGGTGCCCGCGGGTGACTGGGTGCGCGACTGGCTCGGCCTGGAGCGCAATCCCTACGACCGCTTCGGCCACCTCATGCAGGGCTTCGTACCGGCCATCCTGGTCCGCGAGATCCTCACCCGGACCTCACCGCTGCGCGGCAGCCGCTGGCTGGCCCCGCTCACCGTGTGCGCCTGCCTCGCCTTCAGCGCGGTCTTCGAGATGCTGGAGTGGGCCGCGGCCGTGACGGGCGGTCACGCCGCCGACGCGTTCCTGGCCACCCAGGGCGACGCGTGGGACACCCAGTGGGACATGTTCTGCGCCCTGATCGGCGCCACGTGCTCGCTGCTGCTCCTCAGCCGGGTCCACGACCGCCATCTCGCCCGCCTCGGCCCGGGACACCACTGAACGCGGTGACCGCGTCCAAGTGTCCCTGCGTGGGCCTAGAGTTACGTCGTTCGATGCGCACCGGCATCGGACGTGCAGAGGGAGTTGACCGGCCCGGTGCGGCCGAGACGGGGGAAGGGCGCCGGTGGGCAACAGGGGGAAATCGAGGAGTACGCCGCGCGAGGGCCGGCCGACGCGGCTGACCAGGCGGGGGCGGATCGTCGTGTGGGGCGCCGGGGGACTGGCCGTGTGCGCCCTCGGCGTCGGCGGGGTCGGTGCCTGGATGTACCAGAGCCTGGACGACAACATCGGGTCCGCCGATCTCGACAACAAGCTCGGCGGGAACCGTCCCGTCAACCTCAGCCCCGGTTCGAAGAACATCCTGGTCGTCGGCTCGGACAGCCGTGACGGTGCCAATGCCGGGTACGGCAAGGGCCTCACCACCATGCAGTCGGACACGCTGATGGTGGTGCACATCCCGGCGGACCGGAAGTGGGCCACGGTGGTGTCGTTCCCGCGTGACTCGTGGGTGGAGATACCGGAGTGCGACAGCGGCGACGGCGCCACTTCCGCAGCCCAACACTCCAAGATCAACGCGGCGTTCGCGATCGGGGGCACCGGCGGCGAGGTCGCCGACGCCGCCGCCTGCAGCATCAGGACGATCGAGGCCAACACCGGCCTGCGTATCGACCACTTCATGTCCGTGGACTTCCAGGGCTTCAAGGGGATGGTCAACGCCCTGGACGGCATAGAGGTCTGCCCCGAGCAGGCCATCCACGACGAGAAGGCGCACCTGGATCTGGAAGCCGGCTGCCAGACCGTCAAGGACGAGAAGGCGCTCGGCTACGTACGCGCCCGCTACAGCGTCGGCGACGGCTCCGACATCGGCCGTATCGGCCGCCAGCAGGAGTTCATGAAGGCCCTGGCGGAAAAGGCACAGTCCAAACTGACCAGCCCCAACGCGCTGTACGGCTTCCTGGAGTCCGCCACGAAGTCCCTGACCACGGACGAGGACCTGGCCGGTATCAAGCCGCTCTACGGCCTCGCCTCCGAACTCAAGGGCATACCGAGCGACCGGCTGACCTTCCTCACCGTCCCCAACTACCCGCGCGAGGCCGACGTGGCCACCGACAAGGCCAACGTCGTGTGGCAGTACCCGCAGGCCGCCGACCTGTTCACCTCCCTCGCCAAGGACCGCGAGGTCGACAAGGAGAAGCTGACGGCGGACGGGAAGAACCCGGTGTACGCCTCCTCCGTACGCATCCAGGTCCTCAACGGCACGGGCGTCACCGGGCGAGCCGCCGCCGTCGCCGAGAGGCTGCGTGAGGCCGGACTCACCGTCGTCGGAACGGGCAACGCTCCCGAGACCACCCGGACCACCAAGGTCACGTACCCGGGCGAGCTGCGTGAGCAGGCCGAGGTCCTGTCGTCCCGGCTGCCCGACACCGAGGCCACACAGGACGCGAGCGCCGCCGCGGGCGTGGTGACGCTCGTCGTGGGGACGGACCTCGATCCCGCCGCCATACGGTGACGTCGCCGCGACACCGGGCGGCCCGCCCCTGACCCGTTCGGATGGCCACCCGCGCGATATGCGTATCTACAGTGCTGTAAAAGTCTCTCCTGGAGCATGATCGCTCGACAGGCCCGCCCGCCACCCCGGTTGGGCGGGAATGTCGCGCTGCGCGAAGGAGCAGGTACAGCAGGATGATCGACCGTCACGACCGTACGGCCAAGGCTTGGTGGGGCTCCCGCCCGGCGCTGGCACAGTGGGCACGCACCGTCACGGAGGCCCGGTGGTTCGCCCTCACCGTCTTCATCCTCATCCTCACCAATGGGGCCCTGCTGGGAGTGGAGACGTACAGCGCACTCGCCGAGGACTGGCGGTACTGGTTACGCCTCGCCGAACACCTCTGTCTGGCCGCCTTCACCGTCGAGATACTCCTGCGTGCCTGCGCGCACGCCGACCGTCCGCGCGAGTTCTTCCGCGACCCGTGGAACCTGTTCGACCTGGCCGTGGTCGCTTCCGCGTTCCTGCCCGTCGTCCGCGAGAACAGCACGGTCCTGCGGCTGCTGCGCCTCGCGCGTGTCCTGCGCACCGCCCGTTTCCTGCCGCAGCTGCGCGTCTTCATGGTCGCCGTGGGCCGCAGTCTTCCCGGCACGTTCAGCTTCCTGGTCGTCGGCGCCCTGCTGCTGTACGTCTACGCCATGGTCGGCTGGGTCTTCTTCGCCGACGCCAACCCCGAGCACTACGGCTCCCTCGGCCGCGCGGTGCTCACCCTCTTCCTCCTGATGACCCTGGACGGCCTGGGCGACGCGGTCCGTGCCGGTCTGGAGATCTCCCGCTGGAGCATCGTCTACTACGCCTCCTACGTCCTGTTGGCTTCCTTCGTCCTCGTGAACGTCCTCATCGGTGTGGTCATCAGCTCTCTGGATGAGGCACGCGAACTGGAGCGGGAACAGGGCGACGAGAACCGGCGGCCCGGGACGGCTCTTCCCGCGTCCGCCGGGCCTCCGGCCGACGCCGAACGCGAACTGCGCGCCCGCATCACAGCCGCGCGCCAGGCCCTCGACGACCTGGAGGCGAGTCTTCAACGTGAACCCGTGCAACGTGAACCCGTACAACAGCGTTGACCAGGATCGATGAGTCCCGATCTCGGGACTCGTCGGTCCTCTCCCGCCACGATGCCGGTGGCTTCCGCCTCATGAGCGTTGCCCCCTGCCGAGGCGCTGCACTTCGCGCGCGGTCTCGCGGGCCTCTCGTTCGGCGCGGGCGAGCGCGTCGGCGGAGGCCCGGAGCTGTTTCTCCGCCTGCCGCTGTTCGCGGCCGGCCGGCTTGAGGGCCTCGCGCGCCTGCTGCACCTGCTGTTCCGCGTCAACCACCCGCTGCTGAGCCCGGTCCTGGCGGTCGCGTGCCTGCTCCAGCGAGGCTTCGGCAGCCGCGTACTCCGTGCGCTGGTCGCGGAGCCGCCGCACGGCCTCTTCGGCCGCCCTGTGGGCCTGGGCGAGTTTCTCCTCCCGTGCGCGTCGCCGCTCGGCGAGTTCGTCGGTCCGCTGCGCCCGGGGCGACGGAGGTGCGGTCGGGCTTGCCGCCTTCCGCCGGGTCCCGGCCGCCGGAGCAGTGCCGGACGGGAAGGCCGCCGGTGGGGTGAGGGCGCTGTGCAGACGGCCGGTGGCCCACAGGTCGGCGGCGTCCGGGTCGGCGAGCACCGCGTTCAGGGTGGATTCGACCTCGTGCCGCACCGAGTCCGACAGCCGGTGCCCGGCATCGAGGGCGAGCTGTGCCGCCTGCCGGGACAGGGCGGCGACGACGCGCCGCCGCTGCCCGGACAGGTCCTTGATCGCGCCGGGGTCCATGGTGCGGTGGGCCTCGCGCAACGCGCTCCCGAGCTCCAGGAACTGCCGGCTTTCCTGCGGCTTGGAGCGCAGGAGCAGGTTCGCGGCCCACGCCGCCAGTGTGGGGCGGCGGGCCGATCGGATCCGGCGGGAGTCCTCGGCGCGGCCCGCCGTCCGCGCCGCGGCGGCCAACTCCTCGCGGCGCGGGACGAAGTGGGCCGGGGGAGTGGTGTAGAGCTCGTCGAGCACGGCGTCGACATCGTGCTCCCTGCCGCCGCGTCGGCGTGCGCCCTTGAGCTCCATGCACCTCAGACTCCACCGGGCGGGGCGTCGGCGCACGTCGGCCCCGGGGTGCGACGGATTGCGACTGATTGCGACGTACGAGAGCCGTCTCACACACGGCTACCCTGGTTGCCTAAAGGCTTTAGGTAATTGCATAATCGATGTAGTTCAACGAGGGGATGGTTATGGCGCGCGCAGGGCTGACCCGGGAACGCCTGGCCCGGGCGGGTGCGGAACTGGCCGACGAGGTCGGCTTCGACGAGGTGACGGTCTCGGCGCTCGCCAGGCGGTTCGACGTCAAGGTCGCGAGCCTGTACTCACACGTGAGGAACTCCCACGACCTCAAGACCCTGATCTGTCTGCTCGCCCTGGAAGAGCTCGCCGACCGGGGTGCCGCCGCGCTTGCCGGGCGGGCCGGCAAGGACGCCCTGGCCGCCTTGGCGAACGTCTACCGTGACTACGCCCGGGAGCACCCCGGCCGCTATGCCGCAGCCCAGTTGAGGCTCGACCCGGAGGCGGCGGCCGCCAGCGCGGGTGTCAGACACGCCCAGATGACGCGGGCGATCCTGCGCGGCTACGACCTGACGGAGCCGGACCAGACGCACGCCGTCCGGCTCCTGGGCAGCGTCTTCCACGGCTACGTCAGCCTGGAACTGGGGGGAGGGTTCAGTCACAGCGCCCCCGACACGCAGACCACCTGGACACGCATCGTCGACGCCCTCGATGCCCTGCTCCGGAACTGGCCGGCACCGACCGCCCAGGGTCCCGCACACTGATCAACAAGTTGAGGCAGCACACACCATGGACAACCACTGGATCACCACGCCCGTCACCGCGGAGCTCCTGCGCGGCGCCCTGGACGTGGAGCGCACCGAGTACGGCGTCCTGCCGCACCGGCTGCCGGCCCGGGCCCGCGCCCAGTGCGCCGACCCGCAACTGGCCATGGCCGAGGCCCAGCCGTCGGGCGTACGCCTGGTCTTCCGCACCCGGGCCACCGCGGTCGAGCTGGACACGCTGCCCACCAAACGTGTCTACGTGGGCGCTCCTCCCCGCCCGGACGGCGTGTACGACCTGATCGTCGACGGCCGCCTGGCCGGCCAGGGCAGCGTGACGGGCGGCAACACCCTGACCATCGACATGTCCACCGGAACGGCCGAGCAGTACTCCGGCCCTCCCGGCACCCTCCGCTTCACCGGACTTCCCGGCACCGTCAAGGACGTCGAGATCTGGCTGCCGCACAACGAGACCACCGAACTCGCCGCCCTGCGCACGGACGCCCCCATCGAGCCTGCCGTGGATTCGGGCCGCAGGGTGTGGCTGCACCACGGCAGCTCGATCAGTCACGGCTCCGACGCCGCCGGCCCCACCACCACCTGGCCCGCACTCGCCGCCTCCCTCGGCGGTGTGGAACTGATCAACCTGGGCCTGGGCGGCAGCGCCCTGCTCGATCCGTTCACGGCCCGTACCATCCGTGACACTCCCGCCGACCTGATCAGCGTCAAGATCGGTATCAACCTGGTCAACGCCGACCTCATGCGTCTGCGCGCCTTCACTCCCGCCGTCCACGGCTTCCTCGACACCATCCGCGAAGGCCACCCCACGACACCGCTGCTGGTCGTCTCGCCCATCCTGTGCCCCATCCACGAGGACACGCCGGGGCCCAGCGCCCCGGACTTCAGCAACCTCAGCACCGGCCGACTGCGGTTCGTCGCCATGGGCGATCCGGCGGAACGCGCCCTCGGGAAGCTGACCCTCGGCGTCATACGGGACGAGCTGGCCCGCATCGTGGAGCAGCGGGCGGCCGAGGACCCGAACCTCCACCACCTCGACGGCCGCGACCTCTACGGCGAGGCCGACTTCGCCGAGCTGCCGCTGCCCGACGAGCTCCACCCGGACGCCGCCACCCACCGCCGCATCGGCGAACGCTTCGCCAAGCTGGCCTTCGACACCCACGGCGCCTTCACGGACCGCAGCGGCTCAAGCGACTGAAGCGGCGTCCGAAACGGACACCGCCTACGTGGTGCGGGCCGGGGTGCGGGCCGGGCGATGCAGGTAGGCGCCGACGGGCTCACCGACGACCTTGCCCGCCCGCAGGACGTGGTGGCCCCTCAGGAAGGTGTCGGTGACCCGCGCGGTCAGCTCGAAGCCCTCGAAGGGGGTGTACTCCTGCGTCGACTCCGACTCCGCGGCGCGCACGGTCCAGGTGCGGCCCGGATCGACCAGGGCGATGTCCGCGTCGAAGCCGGGGGCGATGGCGCCCTTGGTGCGCAGCCCGTAGCGCCGGGCCGGGTTCCAGGAGGTCAGCGCGGCGATCCGGCCCAGCGACAGGCCGCGCCTCGTCCCCTCGGTGATCACGCCCGCGAGGAGGTACTCGGCTCCGCCGAATCCGGACCTGGCGAGGAAGACATCGTCCCTGGGCTCACCGAACTTCACCTCCTCGCGGCAGCACGCGTGGTCGCTGACGACCCAGTCGACCGTACCGTCGAGTACGTACTCCCACAGCGCCTCGACGTCGTCACGGGGCCGCAGCGGCGGGTTGACCTTGCCGCCGAGGCCGTGCGCGGTGGTGATGTCGGCGAGCAGATGCCCGACGGTGACCTCGCGGCGGAAGTCGATGTGCGGGAACGCCCGGCTCATCCGTACGGCGGCGTCGACCGCCTTGCGCGAGGACAGGTGCAGCAGGTTGATGGTCGGCAGCTCCGTCTCGTGCGCCAGGTAGGAGGCGATGGAGACCGCGAGTCCTTCGGAGTGCTGTGGCCGGGAGGCGCTGTACGCGGCGAGCCCGGTGAGGTCGCCCGTCTCCTCGACCAGCTTGGTGTAGGCGGTCATGATCTCGGCGGTCTCGCAGTGCAGGGAGAGCGAGATCTCGTCGGCGAGGCCGGGGAACCGCTCGCGTGCGGCCTGCACCCCGCGCATGACGAACTCGAAGTGCGCGTAGTCGTACCGTTCGTCCTCGGGGAGCATGAGGAACGCGTTCTGGTCGTCGGACCTGCCGTGCAGGCCGTGGCCGCCGTAGAACATGAAGACCTTGAACGAGCTGACGCCGAACCGCTCGATCAAATCGGGGATCTCGGCTATGTGAGCGCGTGACATCGGCGCGAGGTGGAAGCCGTAGTCGATGTGGGCGCGGCCCGAGACGGCGTCCAGTACCTCGGGGAAGAAGTCGGCGTACGCGCCGCCCCTGTTGAGGTAGTACCGGCCGGTCCGCACGTAGGTCAGGGCGGTGGTCACCCCGCCCTGCGCGCACGCGCGGCTCTCGGTGACCGCGTCCTCGGCCGGCGGGTTGTAGATCCCCCAGTGCTGGTGGGCGTCGACCACGCCGGGGAACGCCAGCCTGCCGCCGGCGTCGACCACGCGACGGGTGTCTCCCACGGCGATGCCGGGAGCCACGGCGGCGATGCGCCCACCGCTGACGGCGATGTCCGCGGTCCTGGCGTCGTCACGGTCGTGGGTGACGACGCGGGCGTCCTTCACCACCAGGTCATACTCTGTCATCTCAGCCACGCCGGCCTCCTGCCGCTGTTGTCCCGAGCTCCTCATGCGCCGATCACCCGGTTCTCCTCGGCCCAGAACACCAGGCGCCGCTGGGCGAACCGGATGATGAAGTGGGCGATCAGCCCCAGTACGGAGAGCACCACCAGCACGGCGAACATCCCCGCGATGTCGAAGTTGTAGTTGGTCTGCAGCAGGAGGTATCCCAGGCCCTCCTTCGCGCCGATGAACTCGCCGACGACGGCGCCGAGGATCGAGAAGACGATCCCGATGTCGAGGCCGGCGAAGATGAAGGGGAGCGCGCTCGGCAGACGCACCATCCTGAAGACCTGGAACCGGCCGGCGCCGAACACCGTGAGCATCTGGATCCGGTCGGCATCGGCCGAGCGCAGCCCCTCGATCACATTGACCAGCATCGGGAAGAACGAGATCACCGCCGCCATGACGACCTTGCTCGTCATACCGAAGCCGAACCACACCACGAACAGCGGCGCGAGGGCCACCTTGGGCACCGTCTGGAAGGCGACGACGTACGGCATGAAGGTGCGCTCGATCAGCCGCACCTGCGAGATCGCCGTACCCAGCACCAGCGCCGCCCCCACGCCGAGGAGAAAGCCGTACAACGACTCCAGCACCGTGACCTTCAGATGGCCCCAGAACAACGGGTCGCCCAGCTGCGTCAGCAGGGCGTCGAAGATCTGGGAGGGGCGCGGCAGCACATAGTCGTCGATCCCGAAGGCGGGGACGGCGAACTCCCAGGACAGCACGACGATCGCGAAGACGCCCGGAACCAGCAGCAGTTCGGGGCGTTCTCTCAGGTCCACGCGGAAGCGCTTCATGAGTCGATCACCCACGTGGCGTTGAAGTGTCTGCGGATCCGGCCCACATGGGCCCCGGCCCGGTGCGAGGCCATGGCGCCGATCGAGCGCGGGCGTTCCAGCCCGATGTCGACGATCTCGGCGACGCGGCCGGGACGGGGACTGAGAACCACCACCCGGTCGGAGAGGAAGACCGCCTCGGGGATGGAGTGGGTGACGAACACGATCGTCTGGCCGCTCTCCCGCCAGATCCGCAGCAGCTCGACGTTCATGTACTCGCGGGTCAGGGCGTCCAGCGCACCGAAGGGCTCGTCCATCAGCAACACGGCCGGGTCGTGCACCAGGGCCCGGCAGATTCCGGCGCGCTGCTGCATCCCGCCGCTCAGCTCATGCGGGTACTTGCCCTCGAAGCCGTCGAGGCCGACCATCCCGAGCAGCCTCTCGGCCCGCTCCCGGTACACACGGGCGTCGAGCTTCCGCACCTCCACGGGCACCATCACGTTCTGCAGAATCGTGCGCCACGGCAGGAGGGTGGCCGCCTGGAAGACCATGCCCACTTCGGGCAGTGGCCCTGTCACGTCGCGGCCCGCGACACGGACCGTCCCCTCGCTCCCGCGGACGATCCCGGCGAGGATCTTCAGCAACGTGGTCTTGCCGCACCCCGAGGGCCCGACGACCGAGATGAACTCACCGCGCCGGACAGTGAAGGTGATGTCCGAGAGTGCGTGGGTCGGCCGGGACTTGCGCGGCCGGTAGATCTTGTGCAGTCCGTCGACTTCGATCCAGCGGTCTTCGTCCATAACGGCGTCCTGATCTCCCTGCTGGTGGCGTCGGGTCGCTCACTGTTCGGCGGCTTTCGCCTTCTCGATCACGGCCGTGTTGTCGAAGTCGTTGGCGCCCTGGAGCAGGCTGTCGTCCCACAGTTCCGCGAGATCGGTGTCCTGGGTGGTCTGGCCGGACGCCTTGGTGTAGGCGACCGTCTTGTTCCACTCCGCTTCGCTGATCGCACCCCAGTTGCTGAAGCCCTCGGGCTCACCGGCGGCGGGGACGGCGGTCCTGATCCACGCGTTGAGGCTCCTGCTGTCGTCGCCGACACGGTCGTCGGCCTTCTTGCCGGTCAGCAGCCGCGGGAAGACCTCGTAGCCGTCGCGCATGGCGGCCTCGGGGTTGACGGCGGAGAAGAGCAGTGCCTTGTACGAAGCGCGCAGATAGCGCGTCAACACGTCCTTCTTCTCCTTCAGGGTCCTCTCGGTCACCGCGAACGTCAGGGAGCGGATGCCCTCGAAGGCATCGGAGTTGTCCAGGTAGCGGAACTCGGCGCCGGTGTTCTCGATCGTGGTGTACGCCTGTGTGAACAGCGCGAGCACGTCGACCTTGCCGTCCTCCAGCGCGGACAGTGCCTGCGCACCCACACCGACCGGCAGTAACTCGACGTCCTTGGCCGCGTCCAGTCCGGCGTCGCCCGCGTACGCCCGGGCGTAGATGGCCGAGCCGGAGGCGAGGCTGATGACCCCGACCTTCCTGCCCTTGAGATCGGCAGGGGTCCTGATCTCGCTGTCCGGCCGGACGGCCATGCGCCACGGCCAGTTCCGCACCAGGCCGCCTACGGCCTTGACGGGGACGCCCTTCTCTCGCGCGGCGAGGATGGCTCCCGCGTCCGCCGGCGTGATGTCGGCGCTGCCCGAGGCGACGGCCTGGACCGCGGCGACCGAGCCGTCGGTGTTGATCACGTCGACCTTCAGCTTCTCCTCGGCGAAGTAACCCTCGGCGTCGCCCACCGCGTACGTGGCGACCTCCTCCTTGGGAGCGACCACGGCCGAGGGGATCGCGACGTTGAGCGTCGCCGGGGCACCTGACGCGTCTCTGGGCGACGACGAGGACGCTGAATCCCCGCCTCCGCAGGCGGAAAGCGCGGCGAGGATGGCAAGGGCGGCGGCACTGACGCCGAGCCGCTGGGAGTGCTTCATGTCCGGCACCTCTTTCGATCCGGTGGACTGATCCGGTGGGCTGATCCCGTGGGTGACCCGGTGGGCCATGGGTGGGGGAGCTGTCGCGCTGTTCGTCGGCCGCCGGGCCGTACGCCCTGGCGGTCCTCACCGAAGAGCCACCGGGAGGTGTCGACCGGCCCGGCGGCAGGCCTCCAGCATGTCGGAGGCGAACAAGTGGCGGAAGAACGACTCGTGGGTGCGCCCGGCGTGCTCGTGGAGCGTGGCTCAGCCGCGACGCTCGATGGCGCACTCCTTCACGGTCAGGGCCCGCGCGTCGCCGGCCACCCTGCTGCACACGACACGAGACTTCGAGTCCCCGTCGGCGGTGCGCCAGACTTCCGTGAGGACGATGCCGTGGCCCTTCCTGTCGCCGAAGAGTGGCGCGTCGGTGAAGTCGATCGTGCCCGTGGCCATGCCCTGAAGCTTGACGGTTCTGAGGTTCACCCAGGTCGCCGCCCGGCTCTGGGGGGCGTTGTCGAGGGAGGCCGCCCAGTACAGGGCCTGCGTCGCGTCGTGTGACAAGGCCGTCTGGCCGCTGGCGAACGCGGGCGTGTCGGGGCCGACACGCTGCTCGCCGAGCCCCGGAAGGTAGGTGCGGGCGTCCTTGTAGAAGTCCGTGTCCCGGGCCGCCTTGGCCAGTTCGGCGAGCGCGGCGTGGTACAGCGTGACGTTGGGGGCCACGCCGTCCTCGCCCTGCGAGAAGTTGGCCTTGGAGAGGTCGTCGCCCGTGATGATGGACATCTTCTTCCCCGCACAGCCGGGTTCCGTACCGAGCTGGGTCATCAGCGGATCGACGTCCTCGACACGGCCCGCGAAGTAGATCACGGACGGTACGCGCGTCCCCCGGCAGAGCTCCTCGGTGTGCCGGCGGAACTCGGGCTTGCCGCCGCTCAGGGTGTAGTGGCGCTCGGACAGCAGCGTGAAGCCGTACCTGTCGAGCATCCTCCCGCCGTAGCGTGCCTGCTCGGTGGTGTAGCGGTCGTCGGTCTTCTTGGTGTCGCGGGTCAGCACCAGGCCGTACTGGGTGCGGGCACGTGTACGCAACTGTTGTGCTATCAGGCCGAGTTGGGCGGACTGCCATTCGTCGGTTGCGGCCAGGCTGAACCAGTTGGCGAAGTCGCGTGGCAGGTAGGTGGCGGAGTTCGTCCCCGACACGACGGGCAGCCCGGCGTTCCGGAGCTTGAGGGTCGTCGCCGCACTGGACTTGAGGTCGCGCCCGGTGCCGACGACGCCCACCACCGTCGGGTCCTTCGCCGCGTACGCCGCTATGGCGTCGGCCATGTCGGTCTGGTGGTGCAGATCCACGCCCCCGTTGGCGACCAGGACGCGCAGCTTCACGGGGAAGGTGTCGTTGATGACCGCCTGCGCCAGGTACACACCCGCAAGTTCCTCCAGGCCCTTCACCGGTGAGGAGCCGCCGTCGGGGTCGGCGCTGAGCGGGCCCGCGTACACCAGGGTGACGTAGCCTCGTTCCTCGCCGAGGACCTCGTCGTTCTGCCGGGCGATACGGTCTTCCAGCTCGGCGAGGGTCCAGGGCGCCCCGCTCCCGTCGGCCTGTGCCCTGGTGTCCGGCTCCTTGGCGTCGTCCGGCAGCCAGTCGGCGAAGCGCACGCCGCCCGTGGCGATCCCTATGCACTCCGTGTCGCCGTCGGGCGCGGGTCTGCGTTCCGTGTCCCGGTTGGCGGACAGGACGGACGAGGAGCAGTACTCCTTGGAGAGTCTCTCGGCGCGCCAGGCCGTGGTCGCGGCGCTCAGGACCAGCACCAGGGCGAGGGTGTGCAGGGCCCACACCATACGGGCGACCGAGGGCCGTGCGGGAGCCTTCACACAGTGCCGCTGTCTGTCCGGGAGACGTCTCAGCTCGTCCCGGGGGAGCGGGATCTTCAACACCCAGGGCAGAACCGCTCGTTCGCGGCTCGGTGACTGTTCCGCGCGCAGGTTCCTCGCCCACTCGTCGTACCAGCCCCGCAACCGGGTCTGGAACCCCTGCTGGTCCGGCCCGTCGGCACGCGTCCCCTGGACGACGCTGCGCTCCAGTCGCCGTACGTCGTCAGCGCCCACGGCCGCGACGAGAAGCAGCGGATCCAGTTCGCTCCGGCGGCTGCGCACGTCGCTCACGGCTTTGATCAGCTCGATGCCGCCGTTGTCCGTGCCGGCCCCCGGTACGAACAGCAGCGGCGGTCGCAGCCGTTTGAAACCGCGCAGATCCCAGCTGCGCCGACGGTGGTTGTCCCGCAGGTCCTCGAACAGGGCCAGCACATAGAGCTGGAGCTGGAACTCGTGGCCCGCCTTCAGTGCCTCCGCCACGTCGTACGCGCGCGCCGCGATCGCCTTCCAGGAGCGGACCGGCCGCAGCAGCGAGACCTCGGTGGGACGGTCCTGCGCCGCTGCCCTGAGGAAGGTCGTGGTCATGAACCAGCGGCTCTCCCGGCGCAACCACAGGAAGATCGGCGCGCGCCCCGGCAGTACGTAGTTGAGCACCGCGAGCAGCAACAGAAAGCCGACGCCCGACGCGACCGCCATGTACCAGTCGCTTCGAGCGAGGAGCGCGGCAAGTACCGTCACCAGGCTGGCCGGGAGTATGTGCGCCATGTCGAACATGGGCAGCCCCGAATGCCAGCGCGCGGCCCCCTCGGGCCGCCACCGCTGTCTGGCCAGCTGGTTCAGCAGGGCCTGCGCGGGATCATGCCCGGCCTCCGGTGCCGCGGATCCGGCCGGCGGACCGGGCCAGTCGGCGCCCAGTGCGCGGACGGCGTCCTCGATGGCGTGCACGAGTCGAACGCGCGGGAACGCGTACCGCCGGTAGATCGAGTGCCGGTTGCCCCATCGCTTCGGATCGCCGAGTTCGCGCACGAGACGGGCGGCCCGTAGGACCTCCGTCGGGCCCTCCTGCGCCGGGGGCGCGACGGCGCAGCGGGTTCCATGTGTGTCCTGCCCGTCGCGCAGTTCGGCGACAAGACCCGTGACCTGGGTGTCGTCGGCTCCTTCCTCGGCGTGCAGGACCACGACCGGCATCGGCGGCTCACTGGTGCGGAAGTCCCTGACGAGCGTTTCCAGCTGCCGTTGAACCTCGATCCCGCCCTCGGTCGACATCCCGGGATGATCCGCCGAGCAGGTCGGCAGTCTGTCACGATCCCCGTTGCGCATGTCCGTTCCCCCCGGTCAACTACGGCCACCAACAAGGTCAATTGACTTCCTGAAGGTCAATTGACTTCCTGTGGGACAGAAGTGGTTTCCCTCGCACCTACGTGCACTAAACGAACTCGAAGGCAGCGAAACGGCAACCTCGCGGAGGGCGGCGGATCCACTTGTGGAGGGCTGGTGCGCAGGCCGCTACGCGGCGCCGTTCCAGTCGTACGGTCCGCCGCCGCGCCATTCGATCAGCTCGGGATCGTCGACGGCCCGGTCCTCGGTGGGCAGACCGGCATCGCGCAGCAGGTCCAGCACGTCGAACAGGCTGTACGCGATGCCCACGTCCTCGCCATGGATCGTCACCTGCCGCCCACCGTCCGGCGAGGGCGGCAGCACCACTACAGGTGCGTGGCTGTCCATGCCACCACCATGCACTGGAACCGGCCGCCACGCAGTTCCACAGCCCCAAGCGGGTGCGGACGGCAGTGAGACGGCAGCGAGTGGGATTGCAGTTGCCCTCTGAAATGTAGTACTTCTTATACATGAGCGAGCAGGTGCACAACAGGTTGGCGATGGTGCGTGCCGAACGGAAGGTGTCGCGCCAGAGCCTGGCCGAGGCGGTGGGGGCGCACTACCAGACCATCGGCTACATCGAGCGGGGGCAGTACAACCCGAGCCTCGACCTGGCGCTGAAGATCGCGAAGCACTTCGAGCTGCCGGTGGAGGCGTTGTTCTCCCTCGAACCGTTCCGGCCGCTCACGGACGAGGTCTACGGGAGGAAACAGCCATGACGACGACGCGGATGACCGGCTACGACCGGAGCATGCTGAAACTGATGAACGACCCCGCGGGGCGGCCGCTGTACGCCACGGCCGCGCGCCGGCGGGTGGTCGTGGCGGTGCATGTCGCGCTCACCGTGGCCATGGAGGCGCTGGTGGCCTACATCTACCTGGCGAACGCGGAGCCCCTGTGGGCCATCATCGCGACAGCGGTACTGCTGCTGCCCTGGATGGTCGCCACCGGGGTGATCAACGGCGCCACCCGCGGCCTGCTGGAACTGCGCGAACGGGCCCTGGACGAGCGCCAGTCGGCCGAACGCCGCCGGGTCCTGGCCGTTTCCCACAGGGCGATGACCCTGCTGCTGGCCTCGGCCGTGGCCGGCCTGCTGATCGTCGGCGGGATCGGTGGAGACGCGCTGCGGGCGTACGTGGCGCCCGTACTCATCGCCGTGCTCGTGACCCATTGGCTGATGCCGTTGTGGGTGGCCGGTCGCATGGCCCAGGACGAGCCGGTCGAGGACGAGGCACTGGCGGGTTAGCCGCAGGATTCCTGGCCACAGCCCGCAGGATTCTTGGCCACAGCCATAACCCCGTGCCCGCCGACCGGGCACGGGGCCACGCAGGCCGGGTCAGAGAGCCGCGGCGGCGGCGTGGAGGTTCTTGGCAGCCAGGGCGAGTCCTTCGGTCTGGGAGTAGGCGGCGTCCTCGTGCTCGATGTTCACGGCCATGTCCGGGTCGATCTCGGCGAGGGCGCGCAGGAACTCGGTCCAGTAGGGGACGTCGTTTCCGATGCCGACGGCGACGAACTTCCACGCCGGGTTCTCCGGCCAGGCGTTGCACCAGAACCCGTAGCCGGTGGGCACCTTGCCGGGCGCGTCGGCGGGCACGCGGGTGAACGACGTGTCGAGTACGCCGCGGATGTCGGCGCCCGTGCAGAGCGTCGCGTCCTTCGCGGCGGCGTGGAACACCAGCGGGCCCAGCCACTTGATGCACGCGATCACGTCCATGCCCTGCCACATCAGGTGGGACGGGTCCATCTCGGCGCCGATGTTCGTCGTGCCGGCCTCGTCGACGAGCCGCTTCAGGGTGACCGGGGAGAACACCAGGTTGTGCGGGTGCATCTCGATGGCGACCCGGACGTCGTTCTCGCGGGCGAGGGCGTCGATCTCCTTCCAGAACTCGACGGCCACGCCCCACTGGTAGTCGAGGACGTCCATGTAGACGCCGTCCCAGGGGTTGACGACCCAGGAGGGGTACTTGGCGTCGGGGTCGGAGCCCGGGGTGCCGGACATCGTCACGACGTGCCGCACACCGAGCAGGGCCGCGAGGCGGATGGTCCGGCGCAGGTCGTCGGCGTGCTTCGGGCCGACCCCCGGGAGTGGGTTGAGGGGGTTGCCGTTGCAGTTGAGCCCGGTCAGTTCCATGCCGCGGTCGGCGAAGGCCGCAAGGTACTCCTCGCGGGCGGTGGCCGAGGACAGCAGCAGGTCGACCGGGCAGTGAGGGGAGGGGATGAAGCCGCCGGTGTTGACCTCCACGGAGGTCAGACCGTTCTCCTTGAGGATGTCGAGGGCCTCGGTGAGGGTCCGGTCGTGCAGGCAGGCGGTGTAGGCGCCGAGCTTGAGAGGCATGGGATCGCTCCTTGGATGCGGGTGGTCAGACGGCGGGCGGAACGGGGGTGGCCGCGCCGCCGCCGAGGGAGGAGTCGACGACTGCCTGGATGATCTCCATGGTGCGCAGCGCGTCGGCGAAGGTGGCGCAGGCCGGCAGCGGGTGGGCGACGCCCGCGATCCGGTCGAGGAAGGCCCGGGCCTGGAAGGTGAACATCTCGGCGTTGCCGCCGCCCACACCCGGCGCCTCCATCGGGTAGCCGCCCGCGAAGTACGGCAACTGCGGGCCGGCGATGATCTGGCGGGCGCCGCGTGTGCGGGCCTCGGGCTGCGCGTCGTCGAAGAGGTACTCGGCCGGCCGGTGCTGGTCGAACGCGGCCCGGCCGCCGAGGCCCAGGACGTCGAAGGAGAGCCCGTTGGGCAGGCCGAACGCGGTGCGGGACACCGAGAAGGTGCCTACCAGGCCGGACTCGAAGCGAGCGGTGAAGGACGCGGTGTCCTCGTTCTCGACCTCGCCGAACTCGTCGGAGACGGGAGCGGCGTTGTGCCCGACGACCGCGCCCAGCGGCAGGGGCCGCTTGGGGATCTGCGTCGACAGTGAGGCGCCGGAGACCGCGGCGATGGGACCTGCGATGTACTCGGCGGCGTCGATCACATGCGCGCCGATGTCCCCGAGCGCACCCGAACCGGGGCCTCCCTTGTACCGCCAGCTCAGCGGCACGTTCGGGTCGGTGGCGTAGTCGCACCAGTACCGGCCGCTGAACAGCGTGAGGTCGCCGAGCTCGCCCCGCTGTACGTGGTCACGGATCGCCGCGATGGCCGGGGAACGGCGAAAGGTGTACCCGACGGCGGTCACCACGTCGGCGGTGCGCTCCAACTCGGCCATCGCACGGGCGTCTTCGAGCGATCCGGCCAGCGGCTTCTCGCACAGCACGTGCTTGCCCGCCGCGACCAGCGCCTCCGCGATCGGGCGGTGCAACGCGTTGCCCACGACGATGCTGACGGCGTCGATTGTCGGGTCCTCGACGACGGCCTCCCAACTCGGCAGCGCCCTCTCGAACCCATAGCGACGGGCGGCGTCCTCCCCGAGTTCGGGGTTGGCATCGGCGATCGCGGCCAGCCGGACCGGAGGCAGGCCGGCGCCGAAGACCGTGTTGACGTTGCGGTATCCGGCGGCGTGGCTGCGGCCGGCCATACCGGCTCCGATCACTGCGACGGAAAGCGGTTTGGCGGACGTGGTCATGGCGGTGCCTTCCAGAGAGATACGAAGAGATACGAAGGGGGTCGAAGAATGCCGAAGGAGTCCGAAGGGGCTCATGACCACGGCCGTCAGGACCAGCCGGCCAGGTATTCGTCGATCTTCTTCCGCATGAACGCGGAGGATTCCTTGGCTCGTTCCTCCCAGGCGAAGACGCAGGCGGTGAGGGTGCCGTCGAAGTCGTTGGCGCGGAGCTCGCGGAAGAGTTCGTCGAAGTCGACCTCGCCCTCGCCCATGTCGAGGTGCTGGTGGATGCGGGCGGGGGTGCCGGGCGGGTTGAGGATGTAGCGGTTGCCGGAGGAGGCGGTGTGGTCGAAGGCGTCGGCCAGGTGCACATGGGTGAGCAGGTCACCGGCGTACCGGATGATGCCCGGGGCGTCGTTGCCGATGTGGAAGGTGTGCGGGGCGCAGTAGAGGAAGGTGACGTGGGGGTGGTTGATGCCGCGGATGAGGTTGACCGCGTCGTAGCCGTTCTCGATGAAGTCGTCCGGGTGGGGTTCCAGGGCGAGCTTGATGCCCTCGCGTTCGAAGAGCGGGAGCAGTTCCTCCATCGAGCGCCAGAACTGCGCCTCGCTGCGCTCTGCGGCCTCCGGGCGGCCGTTGAACTCGGAGATCATGCTGTCCACGCCGAGGTCGGAGCAGATCTGGACGGCCCTCTTCCAGTAGCGGACGGCCGCCTGCCGGTCGTCCTCGTCGGGCCCCGACCAGTGGAAGAGAGGCAGCATTGACGAGATCCGGACGCCCGCCGCGTCCAGGGCCTTGCGGAACCTGCGGACCGTGCCGTCGTCGACCCGGGGGTGGCGGAAGAAGGGGATGAAGTCCTCTCGGGGCGAGAGCTCGATCCATTCGTAGCCCAACTCCGCTACCACGGTCGGGAGTTCGAGGAGCGGGAGGTGCCGGATCATGTACGGGTCGAGTGCGATCTTCACGAGAGAGTGCCTTCCGGTAAGTCATTGAGGGGCGGAGCGACGGCCATCACGCCGTGTCCGCAGGGCGGTTCGCTTGGGTCCGGAGGCCGGCGGTGTCTCCACTGCCCACGTGGCCTCGGCCTGTCGGGTCACGCTCGTCACCGAGTGCCCTTCGCGGCGAACTTGGCGACCGTCTCGACGTTGGACTTGTCCACGAAAGCCGGACCGGTCAGCACCGGGGCCTCGCCGCCGCCCATGTAATTGCCGTTGTTCCTGTACAGCCACAGCGCGTCGACCGCGAGGTAACCCTGCAGGTAGGGCTGCTGATCGACCGCGAACTCGATGTCGCCGTCCTTGATCGCGGCGACGAGGTCCTTGTTCAGGTCGAACGTGGCCACCTTGGCCTTGCTGCCCGCGTCGGACAGCGACTGCACGGCGGTCAGCGCGAACGGGGCACCCAGCGTGACGACCTGGTCGATGGACGAGTCCTGCTTGAGCTTGGCCGTGATCGTCGACTTCACCGACGGCATGTCCGTGCCGTTGACGTAGAGGTTCTCCGTCTTGCCCTCGAATGTCTTCTTCACGCCCGCGCAGCGTTGTTCCAGGCCGACGTGTCCCTGGACCTGGACGACACAGATGGCGTGCTCGGCACCGGTCTCGTTGAGCTTCTTGCCAAAGGCCTGGCCGGCGACGGACTCGTCCTGTCCGAAGAACTCCAGCATGCCCTGTTGCTTCCACTGGTCCATGCCGGAGTTGAGGCCGACCACGGGGATGCCTGCCTTCTCCGCCTTGGCCACGACGCCCTTCATGGCGTCCGGCTTGGCCAGGGTGACCGCGATGCCGTCGACCTTCTGGTCGATCGCGTTCTGTACCAGGTTCGCCTGGTTGGCGGCGCTCTCGTCGCTGGAGTAGATGAGCTTGACGTTGTCCTTGGCCGCGGCCGCCTCGGCGCCCTTGCGGATGATGTCCCAGAAGGTGTCACCGGCCGGGGCGTGGGTGACCATCGCGATGGTCATACGCGGCGTACTGGCCTTTCCGGCCGACGCCACGGTCCCGCCCTCTTCGGACTTCTTGCCGCCGGAGCTGCTGGAACAGCCCACGAGCGTGAGCGCGGCCGCGGTGGCCACGGCCACGACGGGGGTGATTCTGCGGGCGAGGGGGAGGGGTGTGCCATTCATGCTTCGTGCACCTCACTGTGCAGCTGAAAGGGGTGACGTGTGCCGGGAAGGGTGACCGCCGGCGCACAGGGCGCTGTGGCAGGGGAGTCGTGCAGCGCGAGCGGTGCGGAGCCGCACTCTCGAGCCGGCTTCGTTGGAACAACAGGACAATTTAAAGCGCTTTAAGTCCTGGTACTATCGGCTCGTTTCGTGATCGTGTCAAGGGTGTTGCGCGAGGAGGTTGCCGCCGGGAGGTGCGACTGGGCGATGGGGGTCCGGGCGAGCCGGCGCCCCCCGGGGGGCGCCGACACGGTGCGTCAGAGCACCGACGAGTGCGACGCTGCCGCCCTCACCGGTGGCTGTTGTCCCGTGGTCGCCACCACGGTGGACTGTGCGGAGTCCACCGCTTTCACGCGCGGGAGACCCGCGTCGGGCCGGTCCCTGAGAACTCCGCGACGTGTGTCGGGCCGATGGCCGAGCGGAGTCACCGCCCGTTCTCGGAGAGGCGGATCAGCGTCTGCTGGCCGGACGCGACGAGTGACCTCCGGTTCCCCTGGACGCCGAACACCTCCAGTTGGCACACGGTCAGTGTCCGCCCCGACTTCAGTACCGTGCCCACGGCCTCGATGTGGTCGCCCACAGCGGGTGCGAGAAGGTTGATCTTGTATTCGACGGTGAGTACCGAGGCGTCCTCGGGAAACAACGTGAACGCCGCGTAACCGCCCGCGCTGTCGGCGATGGCACTGGTGGCGCCCGCGTGGAAGTAGCCGTCCTGCTGGGTCACTTCGGGTCGGCCGGGTAGCGCGATGTGTACACAGCCCGGTGCGATGTGCGTGATGCGTGCACCGAGATGAGTCATCAGTCCCTGGCGTTCAAAGCTGGCCTGGACGCGCGCCCGCACCTCGGGGCTTGCCTGCTCCTGCTGCTTCTGGTCTTCCACGGCTCTCCTTGAACGGTCGTCTCAGCTGGTCTGGTCCACAGGGGCGGTTACCGATGGCGATCATCATGGCGCGCGCGACCTCGAACGCACAGGTGCGATCCGCCAGTAAGCAGACGGATATGTGTGCCGCAGAAATGAAATTGCCCTTTCCGGTGGGGAGTTGTCCGCGCACGGCCCCTTGACGCCGCACTTCGCGGCTGGATACTTGCGGACACCGGGTTTCCGGAGCCACATGGACGGTTCGTTCGACAGGTGGCTGCATTCCTGCCGTCCCTTACCGGCGCCACACCCGTTCCATATCTCGAACAGTGCGTGTCGTACCGCTCAAAGTTTTTTCCCGCTATGGGCTACTCACGTTCGGAAACAAGGAAGTGGCGAAATACGGTCCTGAATTCCCGCGGCCCTCGCGAGCGGACTGGTCACGCCGTCATCCCCACACCCGACGGCCCACCCCCCCCCAGGAGGAAC
>NZ_VMNX01000099.1 GCF_009377235.1 Streptomyces acidicola | reverse complement strand
GGGCTGGTCAGCTCCAGCCGGCCCCCCAGTTGCGCAGCCCGCTCGGCCATGTTGTGCAGGCCGCTGCGCCGGCCGTCGGGCGGGATGCCCACACCGTTGTCGGAGACCGCCAGACGCAGCTCCCGGCCGTCGGTCTCCAGCACAACCTCGGTTCGGTCGGCGTGGGCGTGGCGGGCGACGTTGGTCAGCGCCTCGGAGAGCACCGCGACCACGTGGTCGGCGGTCTCCTTCGGGACCTGGGTGTCCAGCAGGCCTTCCATCCGGAGGCTGGGCGCGAAGCCCAGGACCGGTGCGGCCTCGCCGACCACACGCACCACGCGCGCCCGCAGGCCCGGTCCGGCGGCGCCCTCGCGCGCACGCAGACCGAAGATCGTCGACCTGATGATCTTGATGGTCTCGTCCAGGTCGTCCACCGCTCGCGCGACGCGCTCCGACGCCTCGGAGTGTTCGATGAAACGGCCCGCGCTCTGCAGCGTCATACCGGCGGCGAACAGCCGCTGGATCGCCAGGTCGTGCAGGTCCCGGGCGATCCGGTCACGGTCCTGGAGTACGGCGATCTCCTCGGCGTCCTTGCGGTGTTCGGCCAGCTCCATCGCCACCGCGGCCTGCGCGGCGAAGCCCTGCAGCGGCTCGGTCTCCTTCTCGGTGAACTCCGTCTGGCCCGCCTCGCGGACGAGCAGGACGATCCCCCGTACGCCGTCGCCCGTACCGATGGGGACGGCCACGGCCGGGCCGAGGCCGGTGAAGCGCTGCGCCCCGGACGAGGCGCGTTCGTCCCGGGCGATGTCGGAACTGATGACGGGGGCGGCCACGGCGAAGGCCCGGCCCAACAGGCCGTCGTCCACGGGCAGGACGAGCCCTCGATGTGCCGTGGCCCCCTCCCCGATGGCCAGTTCCACCGTGAGTGCGTCGGTGTTCTCCATCGGCACCACGACCACGGCGAGTTCGGCGGCGGTGATCTCCCTGGCGCGCTCGGCGATCAGCCGCAGCACCTCGCCGCTGCCGCTGCCGGACAACAGACGGTGAGTGATCTCCGCGCTCGCCCGCAGCCAGCGCTCGCGCAACCGGGACTCCTCGTACAGCCGGGCGTTGTCGATCGCCACACCGGCCGCCACGGCCAGGGTCGACAGCACCGACTCGTCCTCCTCGTCGAACTGCGCCCCGCCGCGCTTCTCGGTGAGGTACAGGTTGCCGAAGACCTGGTCACGCACGCGGATGGGCACACCGAGGAAGGTGTCCATCGGCGGGTGGTGGGGCGGGAAGCCGTACGAGGAGGGGTGCTCGGAGAGTTTCACGAGCCGCAGCGGCTCCGGATGCCGGATCAGCTCCCCCAGGATGCCGTGGCCCTCCGGGAAGTGGCCGATCCGGGCGATCTGCTCCTCGTCGACACCGATCGTGTGGAAGGCCGACAGCCGCCTGCCGTCCGGTCCGATCACGCCGAGGGCTGCGTACTCGGCGTCCACCAGCACGGCCGCGGCCTCCACGATGCTGTGCAGCGCCTGTTCCAGGTCCAGCTCCCGGCCGACCGAGAGGACCGCCTCCAGCAGGCTGTGCACCCGGTCGCGGGTGCCGCGGGCCGCGTCGAGGCGGGCCTGCAACTCCTCCAGCAGCTCGTCCAGCTTCAGATGGGGCAGCCGCACGCGGGCCTCACGGGACTCCTCGGAGTCTCCCACCGGTGATCCTCCAGGACCTTCGAACACCGACGACGACCGGCCGCCGCGGTCAAGTGCCACGGTAACGGTCCAGGGCAGGGGACGATACGCGAGCACGTGCGGCAGCCGGGGGTTCCGGGAGCGGGGCGGGGCTTCAGTGCCGTTCGCGCCGCAGGCGGTCCTGGGCCTGGGTGGCGATGACGGCTGCCTGGATGCGACGCTCCACGCCGAGCTTGGCCAGCAGCCGGGAGATGTGGTTCTTGACGGTCTTCTCGGCGAGGTAGAGGCGCCCGCCGATCTGGCGGTTGGTCAGACCCTCACCGATCAGGGCGAGGATCTCCCGCTCGCGCGCCGTCAGACCGGGCAGGCCGCCGGGTCCCGGGTCCTTGGTCTGTTCGCCACGCAACCGTGCCATCAGCCTGGTGGTGGCGCTGGGGTCCAGCAGGGACTGGCCGGCGGCCACCGTGCGCACGGCGGACACCAGGTCCGAGCCCCGGATCTGCTTCAGGACGTACCCGGAAGCCCCCGCCATGATCGAGTCCAGCAGGGCCTCCTCGTCGTCGAACGAGGTCAGCATCAGACAGGCCAGCTCGGGCATGCGGGAGCGCAGCTCCCGGCACACGGTGACACCGTCGCCGTCGGGCAGGCGCACGTCGAGCACCGCCACGTCGGGACGCAGCGCGGGAACACGTACCAGAGCCTGCTCGACGGTGGCGGCCTCGCCGATCACGGTGATGTCCGGCTCGTCGTTCAGCAGGTCGTGCACCCCGCGCCGTACCACCTCGTGGTCGTCCAGCAGGAAGACCCGGATCGGGTGGTCGCCGCCGGACCGCTCGCCGTCCGCCATCGGATGCTCCTTAACCCGCTCGATCCCGCTCGGTCCTTGTCGATCTTTCTCGATCCTTGCGGCTCGGGGGCCGAACGGCCAGGGCCGTTCGGCCCTGGTTGGCCCGGCGACAGCCGGTGAGGGCGCTTCGGCCCTCTCACCGAGGCGGATCGGCCCTTCTCCTTTGCCCGCATCGGCCCATGTGCCTCGGGACGGCCGGGCGGGACGCTGGAGGTGCTCGGGGCGGAGCTGTCCGTGCCCGTGAAGGAGGAAAGCGTCGTGAAGACCCACACCATCGGCGAAGTGATGACCAGCGAGGTCGTCCAGGCGCAGCGCGAGACACCGTTCAAGGACGTGGTGCGGCTGCTGGACCGTCACCGGATCAGCGGTCTGCCGGTCGTCGATCACGACGACAAGGTGGTGGGGGTGATCTCCGGGACCGAGCTCGTGCGCGGACAGGTGGCCCGGGCCGACACGGGCCGGGGCGGTCGGCTCCGGCTGCCGCGCCTGCGGCGGTCGGGGCAGGCCACCGCCGCACGGGCGCGTGCCACCACCGCGGCGCAACTGATGTCGGCGCCCGCGATCGCCGTGCATCCGGAGCAGCTCGTCCCGGACGCCGCGCGGATGATGGAGCATCACGGCATCGAGCTGCTTCCCGTCGTGGACGAAGAGAACCTCCTCATCGGCATCGCCACCCGCCGTGACCTGCTGCGCGTCTTCCTCCGCACGGACGAGGAGATCCGCCGGCAGGTGACCGAAGACGTCATGGCCTGGCCCCCGAACCTGCCGCCCCCGCCCGTCGTCGTCCACGTCCGGGACGGCATGGTCACGTTGGAAGGGCGCCTGGAGCGCCGCAGCGACATCCCTGTCGTGGTCCGGTCGACGTGGCGGATCGAAGGCGTTGTCGGCGTGGTCAACAGCCTGACCTACCGCGTCGACGACGTTCACCCGCCCGAGAAGCACCACTCGCACAGGATCGGCCACTACTGGCTGCCCGAGCGGTGACGGCCCGCCGTTCACCCGACGCACGGGTCCACGGGGCCGCCCGGGCACGGGCCAGGGCCGAACGGCCCTGGTGCGAGGAGTATCGGTGCCGTTCCAATGGCCTGAGGTGCACGGCGCCGGGCCGTGCGACGGCGCCGGCGTTCCGGCCGGTGGCACCGAACCGTGAGCGACGAACCCCCGCGGAAGCCCGCCATGACCATCGACAACGCCCCGCCCGTCGCCGCCGGGCCGCGCCAGAGCATCGAGCTCGGCAGCGACGAGGCCCTGCGGCTGCTGGGCAGCGTGTCCCTGGGCAGGGTCGTCTTCACCCTGCACGCGCTGCCGACCATCCGCCCGGTCAACCACGTCCTCGACGACGGAGACATCGTCATCCGCACCCACGAGGGCGCCGCCCTGACCTCGTACGCCCGGGGGACCGACGGCCCGGGTGTGGTCGTGGCGTACGAGGCAGACGCCATCGACCCGGACACCCACCTCGGCTGGAGCGTCGTCGTCACCGGCTACGCCCATCTGGTGACCGATCCTCAGGAGCTGGCCCGCTACCAGGACCTGCTCCACCCCTGGGTGATGCAGACCATGGACTACGCCGTCCGCATCCGCCCAGACCTCATCACCGGCATCCGGCTGACCGCGACCGATCGGCCCGCCGGCGCTTCCCGGTAGCCCGCCCCCGCTTCCCGGTAGCCGTCAGGCCGCCCGGACGGCGACGACGTCGTGCTGCGGCTCGCCGAGCACCACCTTGAGTGCGCCGGTGTCGGCGGCGCGGGCGAAGACGTCGTACGCCTCCTCCATCTGGTCCAGCGGGAAGGTGTGGGTGACCAGCGCCGAGGTGGGCAGCCGGCCGGCGGCCGCCATCCGCAGCAGGGTGGGCGTGGAGTAGGTGTCGACCAGGCCCGTGGTGATGGTCACGTTCTTGATCCACAGGTCTTCGAGGTGCAGGGTCGCGGGCCTGCCGTGTACGCCGACGTTGGCCACGTGTCCGCCGGGCCGCACCATGCGTGTGCACAGCTCGAAGGTCTCCGGCGCGCCGACGGCCTCGATGACCACGTCGGCGCCCAGCCCGTCGGTGAGGTCGGCGACCAGTTGCTCCGGGGCCTCGCGGGCGTCGGCCACGGCGTCGGCGCCGAGCCGCTTGGCCGCTTCCAGCCGGCCGGGGTCCAGATCCACGGCGATAATGCGTTCCGGCGCGTACAACTGGCCCGTGGCGATGGCCGCGAGGCCGATGGGGCCGACCCCGACGACGGCGACGGTGTCTCCGGGGTGCACCCGCCCGTTGAGCACGCCCACCTCGTAGCCGGTGGGGAAGATGTCCGCCAGCAGCACGGCGTCCTTGCTGTCCACCGCACCGGGCAGTGCGTGAACGGACAGGTCGGCATAGGGGACGCGGACGTACTCGGCCTGTGTCCCGTCGATCGCGTGGCCGAGGATCCAGCCGCCGCCACCACGGCACTGGCCGTACGTCCGCTCCCAGCAGAAGCGACAGCGACCGCAGGCGGTGATGCAGGAGACCAGGACCCGGTCCCCCGGCTGCACGGTGTGCACGTCGCGGCCCGTCTCGACGATCTCGCCGACCGCTTCGTGCCCCAGCACCGTGCCGGGGCGGACCTCGGGCACGTCGCCCTTGAGGATGTGCAGGTCCGTCCCGCAGATGGTGACGACGTCGACGCGCACGATCGCGTCGGTGGCCTCCTTGATGGCGGGATCCGGAACGTCCTGCCAGGCGGACTGCCCCGGACCGTGGAAGACGAAGCCCTTCATGACCCTTCCCACCTTCCTCGGTCGGCGCGATGAGTGGGGCTCCCCACCTCCATAGTGCCCAGGTCCCGGTCTGTCCGCCTGGGGCCGGTCGGTCCCGGGCGCCCGGGCAGAGGGGACCGACCGGCCCTTCCGCGTTCCCCGCCGCGCCGGATTTCCTGTCCCCATGGCCGAAGACCACACCGGGCACGCGCCGTGCCACAGGGAGCGCACCGTCGGCGGTACGACCGTCGTGGAGTTGCACGGCGAGATCGACATCCTCACGGCGCCGGCCGTCACGGCACGCCTCGACTCCCTGACCGCGCGTCCGCACCCCGACCTGGTGCTCGACCTGCGCCCGGTGACCTTCATCGACTGCACGGGAGTGGGTCTCCTGTGCCGGACCAGGAACCGCACCGTGGCCCGGGACGGCCGGTTGCGGCTGGTCACCGACAGCGCCTGCTTCCGGCGCATCCTGCACGGCACGCTCCTGAGCGGTGTCTTCGAGGTGTACGGCCACCTGTCCGAGGCCCTGGGCGGACGGACCGAAGGGGCCGCCCTCCCCACCTGACGTACACGTGTTCAGGCGTGCGGTACGACCGCGACCGGGCAGGCGGCATGGTGCAGTACCGCTTGCGTGACAGGCCCGATGTGCGTGCCGAGCCGACCGGCCCGGGTCCGGCGTCCCACGACCACGAGCGAGGCTCCCGACGACGCGCGGACCAGTGCGGTGGCCGCCCGTCCTTCACAGACGATCTCGGTGACGGGGACCCCGGGGAACTTCTCGCGCCATGGGAGCAGCAGATCCGTACACGGGCCGGCTCCCTCGGCGGAGGGAACGCCGAAGGCGCGGACCACGCGCAGTCCGGCAACGCGGAGCCGGGCGGCCTCGAAGGCGAACTCGATCAGCTCGTCGCGGGGGCGCCGGGTGTCCAGTCCGAGGACGACATCGCGGTACGGGGTCTCGGGTATCTCCTCGGGCGAGACACCGTCGGACACCGGAAGGTGTTCGTCGGCGGACGTCGCGGTGGCGCGGACGAGCACCACGGGGTGCGGCGACCCGGCGACAACGCGCTGGGACACGGAGCCGACCGCGACCCCCGCGACACCGCTGAGCCCGCTGAGCCCGCTGGATCCGAGCACCAGCAGTTCCGCCTCCGCGGCCGCGGTGAGCAGGGCGTCGACCGCGGAGCCGGGCACCAGCCCGGCGACGATCCGCAGCCCGGAATGTGCGGCACGGACGCTGCCGACCGCCCGGTCGAGGGTCTGCTCGGCCCAGTCGCGCTCGCTGGTGCCCACGGGTACGGAGGGGGCCGGTCGGGGGTGCCACGTCCACGCGTGCACGAGCCTCAGCGCGGCCCCCCGGCGCAGGGCCTCCCGGGCCGCCCAGTGCGCGGCGGCCAGGCTCTCGGCGGAACCGTCGACTCCCGCGGTGACCTGCCGAAGCATGCGGTGTGCCTCCTCCGTCCGGCCTTGTTCGCTCCTCTGATACGAGCATCGCTCCTCTGGTACGGGCATCGCTCCTCTGGTACGGGCATCGTGCCTTTGGTACGAGCATCGTGCGGGAACGGGTTTCCCGCTGGGGCCGTTCAGACCCTTCCCCGGGACCTTGGGGCCCGGCTCCAGCTCCAGCTCCAGCTCCCGCAGGGGAGCGCCGTGCGCCCGGATGGTTGCTCCGTGGTACCGGGCGGCCCCGTCATGAGGCCGGGTGGCCCTTGGGCCCGGCACGGGGCACGGCAGACGCTGGACGTATCAGGTTCGTCCGCCCTTACTGGAGGCACGCCATGAACCCTCCCGCAACCCCAGGCATGCTGCAGGCGCTGCCGGCCGACCACCGGCACCGGCTGATGCGCATCGCCCGGGATGTGTCGTTCCCCATGGGCGTCCGCCTCTTCGAGGAAGGGGGTCGGGCCGGCCGGTTCTGGATCATTCGTACGGGCACCGTCGCCCTGGACATGCGGGTGCCCGGTCGTCGCGCGGTCGTCATCGAGAACCTCGGGCACAACGAACTCGTCGGCTGGTCCTGGCTGTTCGGGCCGCACACCTGGCACCTGGGCGCCGAGGCGACCAGCCCGGTACGCGCCCACGAGTTCGACGCCACCGCGGTGCGCCTGATGTGCGAGGAGGACCCCGCGCTCGGCGCGAGCGTCGCCCGGTGGGTGGGCGACATCCTCGCCCACCGCCTGCGCTCCGCGCGCACCCGGCTCCTGGACCTGTACGCCCCCTACGGCAGCGGCAGCCTCATGTGACCACCCGGCGAGCCGAAACGACAGCGCACGAGGAGGCGTGATGCACGACACCCCGCACATCGTCAGCGATGTGATGACCCACACCGTCGCCGCCATCGGCCGCGAGGCCACCTTCAAGGAGATCGTGCAGATGATGCGGGACTGGAGGGTCAGTGCCCTGCCCGTCCTGGAGGGCGAGGGCCGCGTCGTCGGGGTCGTCTCCGAGGCCGACCTGCTGCCCAAGGAGGAGTTCCGCGACAGCGACCTCGACCTCCCCCGGTACCGGCCCCGCCCGGCCGGGCAGACCCCGGCCGGGCGGCTGCGGCGCCCGGCCGACCTGGAGAAGGCCGGCGCGGTGACCGCCGGGGAGCTGATGACCTCGCCCGCCCTCACCGTCCACGCGGACGCCACGCTCGCCCAGGCCGCTCGGACCATGGCCCACGCCGGGGTCAAACGGCTTCCCGTGGTCGACGACGTCGGCATGCTGCAGGGCGTGGTCAGCCGCGGCGACCTGCTCAAGGTGTTCCTGCGCGACGGCGAGGAGATCGCCGAGGAGGTCCGTCGGGAGGTGGTGGCATACCTCTTCCCTGCGCCGGCGTCGGCCGTTCGCGTCACGGTGGAGGACGGCGTCGTCAGGCTCAGCGGACGGGTGCGTGACCCGTCCCTCGTCCCGGTGGCCGCACGTCTGGTCCGGGCCGTCGAGGGCGTCGTGGACGTGGAGTTCGACTTCTCGGAGCACGACACCTCAGCCCGTTGGGGCTGAGCGTGCCGGCGCCCGCCTCAGGCCTGCGGGGACGGGACAAGGGTGTTGTCGCCGGTGCGGCCGGCGAAGTAGTCCTCGACGTTGCGGGCGGTGGTCTCGACGATCTGCTCGACGGCGTCCCGGGTGAAGTACCCCTGGTGGGAGGTGACCAGCACGTTGTTGAAGGTCATCAGCCGTGCGAGGCGTTCGTCGGTCATCACCTCCAGGGACTTGTCGAGGAAGAACAGTCCCGCCTCCTCCTCGTACACGTCCAGGCCGACGCCTCCGAGACGCCCCGCGCGCAGGGTCTCCAGCAGGGCGTCGGTGTCGACCAGGCCGCCGCGGCTGGTGTTGATCAGGATGGCGTCGTCCTTCATCAGCGCCAGGGCTTCGGCGTCGACCAGGTGGTGGGTGTTCGACAGGAGCGGGACGTGCAGACTGACCAGGTCCGCCTCGGCGAGCAGCCACTCGTGTTCGACGTACTCCATGCCGAGGGCCAGGCAGTCGGGGTTCTCGGTGATGTCCCAGCCCAGCAGCCGCATGCCGAAGCCATGCGCGATCCGGGCGAACGCGGTTCCGATCTTGCCGGTGCCGACCACCCCCGCGGTCCGGCCGCACAGGTCGCGGCCCATCAGTCCGTCGAGCCGGAAGTCGAACTCGCGGGTCCGCCCGGCGGCCCGGGCGATCCGGCGGTCGACGGCGAGCGCCAGGGCCCATGCGAACTCGGCGACCGAGTGCGGCGAGTAGGACGCCACTCGGGCCACCGTCAGCCCCAGTGCCTCGGCCGCCGTCAGGTCGATGTTGTTGAAGCCGGTGGCCCGCTGGGCGAGCATCCGCGTGCCGCCTCCGGCCAGGGTGCGCAGGACGTCCGCGTCCAGCGTGTCGTTGGCACCACAGAGCACGACCTCGTGTCCGACGGCGGTCGGTGCGGTGTCCCGGTTCAGGAACAGCCCCAGGCAGCGCAGCTCATGACGGCCCCGGAACGCCCGGTCGAACGCCGCCCGCAACAGTGGCTCCTCGTCCTTGAGGACGCCGTACGCGACGATCTCCACGCGCGCTCTCCTCCCTCGGGGCGGGTGATCACCTCTCCACCGTAGGACGACACGGACAAGGCGACAGCGACGACGGGGCCCACCATTAGGCCCTCTGGGGCACACCACGACCAGGCCCGAATGCCGCCCGCGCTCGAACGGCCGCCGCCCCGTGCGTCCAGTACGGTGCTGTTCTGGCGTTCGACCTTGGAGGTGGCATGGCCGGCAAGGAGGCGGCGAAGGTGCCGCGCGAGGTGTACGAGCGGGAACTGCGGCGCCTGCAGACGGAGTTGGCGAAGCTGCAGGGGTGGGTACGGGCGGAGGGCGCCCGGCTCGTCGTCGTCTTCGAGGGACGGGACGCGGCGGGCAAGGGCGGCACCATCAAGCGGGTCTCCGAGTACCTCAACCCGCGGGTGGCCCGGACCGTGGCCCTGCCCAAGCCGACCGAGCGCGAACGCACCCAGTGGTACTTCCAGCGGTACGTCGAACAGTTGCCCGCGGGTGGAGAGATCGTGCTGTTCGACCGCAGCTGGTACAACCGCGCCGGGGTCGAGCACGTGATGGGCTTCTGCACCAAGGAGGAGCACCAGTTGTTCCTGCGCCAGTGCCCGATCTTCGAGCGGATGCTGGTGGAGGACGGGATCCTGCTGCGGAAGTACTGGTTCTCCGTGAGCGACGACGTGCAGGAGGAGCGGTTCCGGCGGCGGCTGGAGGATCCGACGAAGCGCTGGAAGCTCTCGGCCATGGACCTGGAGTCGATCAGCCGCTGGGAGGCGTACTCCCGTGCCAAGGACGAGATGATGGTGCACACCGACATCGCGGAGGCACCGTGGTACGTCGTCGAGAGCGACGACAAGCGGCGGGCCCGGCTGAACATGATCGCGCACCTGCTGAGCACCGTGCCCTACCACGAGGTGCCACCGACGGTGCTCGACCTGCCGCCGCGCCCGCCGTCGACCGGCTACGAGCGGACGCCGCGCGATCTGCAGACGTACGTCCCCGATCACGCGGCGACACTCTGATCCGGTCGATCCGGTCGATCCGGTCGATCCGGGGTCGAACCGTTCGATCCGATCGACCCGGTCACCGTGGGCGGCACGGCCGAGCCCGAGGTCCCTGCCTACGCCGCCGTCTCGTCGGCGGGAGCGATCCCCGTCACGCCGGCCTCGGCCTCCACCGCGTGCTTCTCGAACTGCGTGCGGTACAGCTCCGCGTAGCGTCCGTCCGTGGCGAGGAGTTCATCGTGCGTCCCGCGCTCCACGATCAGGCCGGCCTCGATCACCAGGATCAGGTCGGCGGCCCGTACCGTCGACAGGCGGTGGGCGATGACCACGGCCGTCCGGCCCTCCAGGGCTTCGGCGAGGGCTTCCTGGACGGCCGCTTCGGAGGTGTTGTCCAGGTGGGCGGTCGCCTCGTCGAGGATGACGACACGTTGGCGGGCGAGCAGCAAGCGGGCGATGGTCATGCGCTGGCGTTCGCCTCCGGAGAGCCGGTAGCCGCGTTCGCCGACCACCGTGTCCAGGCCGTCGGGCAGGGAGCGCACGAGGTCGTCGAGGCGGGCGCGGCGGAGGACGTCCCACACGTCGTCGTCCGGGGCGTCGGGCCGGGCGAGCAGCAGGTTGGCGCGTACCGAGTCGTGGAACAGATGGCCGTCCTGGGTGACCATGCCGAGGGTCTGGCGCAGCGATGCGGCGGTCAGGTCGCGGACGTCCGCGCCGCCGATGCGGACGGTGCCGCCGTCGGTGTCGTACAGCCGGGGCAGGAGCCCCGCGATGGTCGACTTGCCCGCGCCGGACGATCCGACGAGTGCGACGGTCTGGCCGGGTTCGGCGCGGAAGGAGACGCCGTGCAGGACCTCCGCGCCGCCGCGGGTGTCGAGGGAGGCGACCTCCTCCAGCGAGGCGAGGGAGACCTTGTCGGCGGACGGGTAGCCGAAGCGGACGTTCTCGAACTCCACGGCCACCGGGCCGTCCGGGACCGCCCGCGCATCCGGCTTCTCCTCGATGAGCGGCTTCAGATCCAGCACTTCGAAGACGCGCTCGAAGCTCACCAGGGCGCTCATGATCTCGACGCGCGCCCCGGCGAGCGCGGTGAGCGGTGCGTAGAGGCGGGTCAGCAGGAGGGCGAGGGAGACCACCGCGCCCGCTTCCAGGCTGCCGCGCAGGGCGAGCCAGCCGCCGAGGCCGTACACCAGCGCGAGTGCCAGGGCCGACACCAGGGTGAGGGCCGTGATGAACGCCGACTGGGCCATCGCGGTCCGGACCCCGATGTCCCGCACCCGCCGGGCCCGTGCCGCGAACTCCGCCGACTCGTCGCCGGGGCGCCCGAAGAGCTTGACGAGGGTGGCGCCGGGTGCCGAGAAGCGCTCGGTCATCCGGGTGCCCATGGCCGCGTTGAGGTTCGCCGCCTCCCGCTGGAGCCCGGCCATACGGCGGCCCATGCGCCGGGCGGGCACCACGAACACCGGCAGCAGGACCAGGGAGAGCAGCGTGACCTGCCAGGACAGGGTGAGCATCACGGCGAGGGTGAGCAGAAGCGTCACGAGGTTGCTCACCACTCCGGACAGCGTGTTGCTGAACGCCCGCTGCGCACCGATGACATCGTTGTTGAGACGACTGACGAGCGCGCCCGTACGGGTGCGTGTGAAGAACGCGACGGGCATGCGCTGCACATGATCGAACACAGCCGTCCGCAGATCGAGGATGAGGCTTTCGCCGAGGTTCGCCGACAGCCAGCGGCCGAGCAGGCCGAAGGCGGCCTCGGCGAGCGCGATGAGAGCGATGAGCACGGCCAGACGTACGACGACGCCCTCGTCGTGGCCGGACACGATGGCGTCCACGACACGCCCCGCGAGCACCGGCGTGGCGACGGCGAGAAACGCTGTCACCACGCTCAGCAGGACGAACTGTGCGATGCGGTTGCGGTGCGGGCGGGCGAAGGCTGCGATGCGGCGCAGCGTCGCGCGGGCGACGGGTCTGCGCTCCTGCGCGTTCATGACGCTGTGCAGTTGGGTCCAGGCGGTGGTCTCCATGCTCATGGACCAGAGGTTAGAACCTCAAGCATTCTTGAGGTCAAACAGGGTGCGCCTGCCGTCTCCCCTTGTCCGGAGCGTCAGCCGCCGTCCCCGTACCCGCAACCGCCCGTTGGTGCACGGCGGGAAACCTCTGCGAACGTGACAGCGGTACGACTCCCCCAGGGCCGTTCCGGACTTTCCGGCCGTGCCTCGCGTATCCCTATCCGCCAGATCCTGTGCCTGGTCCCGCTCGCGCTCGTTCTGGTGGTCGCCGTGCGCCACCACGATGTGCTCCTGGCGGGGTTCGGGCACCTGGCGAAGGCCCAGTGGCCGTGGCTCGTGGCGGCCATTGGCGTGACCTGCCTCACCTGGGTCGCGGCGGCGGTCACCCGGCAGGGAGCGCTCGTCGAACGGCTGCCCGTGCGCCGCCTGCTCGCGACACAGTTCGCGGCGGGCGCGGCCAACCACCTGTTGCCCACCGGTCTGGGCGCGTCGGCCGTCAACCTGCGCTTCATGACGGTGTGCGGGGTGCCCCTCGCCCGCTCCTCCGCCGCACTGGCGCTCTACCTGCTGGCCGAGTCGATCGCCCGCGTGGGTCTGCTGCTCGCTCTGCTGGTCGCGTTCCCCGGCGCACTCCGGCTCGGCGCCCTGCTCCCCGACATGGCGGCCGGCCCCTTGATGCTGGCGGCCGGAGCGGTGCTGTGCGTGGTGGTGGTGGTCCTGGCCGCCGTACGGCGGGTGCGGACGGCCGTACTGTCCTTCCTGCGTACCGCGCTCACCGAGGCCCGTTCGGTGCACACCCGCCCGGCCCGTGTGCTCGCCCTCTGGGGCGGCTCGCTCTCGTTCCCCCTGCTCCAGGCGGCCGGACTGACCACCGTGGGGCTGGCGTTGGGCCTCGACGTGCCCGTGGCCCACATGGTCGTCGCGTATCTCGCCGCCACGGTCGCGGTCGCGCTGATCCCGACGCCGGGCGGCATCGGATCGGTCGAGGCGGCGCTGGTGATCGCGCTGGTGGCGGCCGGTGGCCCGGTGGCCGTGGCGACGGCGGTGGTGCTGGCGTTCCGGATCATCACGGTGTGGCTGCCGCTGCTGCCGGGGGCGCTGACGTTGGGGGCCCTGGTCCGGCTGAAGGTGATCTGAGCAGCCGCATGTACGACGTCAGTGGCCAGTTCATACAGGCATGGTGACGGGTGGCCACCCTCATGCGGCAGGATGAGCGGTCATGCCCGGCGTCGTACACACGTCCGGGTGTGATCGTGCAGACCGCAATTCGAGCAGGTGGCAAGGTGACGACACATCACATCCGGCCCGCGGGCCGTTCGCCGCGTCCTTCGGGAGGCGACCGATGAACCGGGAACTCACGCTCGACGATCTCGTGATGGCCGGAGTGGCCCTGGCCGCGGGCCTCTTGCTGGCGTTCCTGCTGCGTATGCTGCTGCGCTGGCTCGGCAAGCACGCGACACGCACGCGCTGGAGCGGTGACGACGTCATCGTCGACGCGCTGCGGACGCTGGTGCCCTGGGCCGCGATCGTCGGAGGTGTGGCGGCCGGGGCGGCGCTGCTGCCGCTGACCCGCACGGTCGGGCACAACGTCAACCAGGCCCTGACCGTGCTGCTGATCTTCGTGGTGACGATCACCTCGGGTCGCCTGATCGCCGGGCTGGTGCGGACGGTCACCCAGTCCCGTACCGGTGTCGCGGGATCGGCCACGATCTTCGTCAACATCACGCGGGTCGTGGTCCTCGCGATCGGCTTCCTCGTGATTCTCCAGACGCTGGGCATTCCCATAGCCCCGCTGGTCACCGCGCTGGGTGTCGGCGGTCTCGCGGTGGCGCTGGCGCTGCAGGACACCCTCGCCAACCTGTTCGCGGGTATCCACATCCTGGCCTCGAAGACGGTGCAGCCCGGTGACTACATCCGGCTGAGCAGCGGCGAGGAGGGCTACGTCACCGACATCAACTGGCGTCAGACGACGATCAGGGAGCTCTCCAACAACCTGGTCATCATCCCCAACGGCCAGCTGGCCGGGACGAACATGACCAACTTCAACCGGCCCGAGCAGCAGATGACGCTCCTCGTCCAGGTGGGTGTCGGGTACGACAGTGACCTGGAGCACGTGGAGCGGGTGACCGAGGAGGTCGTGGCCGAGGTAATGGCGGAGATCACGGGGGCCGTGCCCGAACACGAGCCCGCGGTCCGCTTCCACACCTTCGGGGACTCGCGCATCGGCATGACGGTCATCCTGGGCGTGGGTGAGTTCAGCGACCAGTACCGGATCAAGCACGAGTTCATCAAACGACTGCACAAGCGGTACCAGACGGAGGGCATCCGCATCCCGTCACCGCGGCGCACGGTCATGTTCCCGCAGGGCGCGGCGGGAATCCCCCACCAGCGGGAGGCGATGACGGCCGAGGTGTCCGAGATGGCGCCGTAGGGGTACGTCCGGGGGTGGTTCGCCCCCGCCGCCCCTACCCGTTCCCGTCCCGTCCCTGGGGGCTGCCGCCCCCAGACCCCCGCTTGTCGGCCTGAACGGCCTCGTCCTCAAACACCGGACGGGCTGGTGGCACCTGGCCTCGACTGAAAATCCCCAGCCGGAAGACCCCAGCGTCGGCCGACGAAAACCTGGCCGCGCCCGCACCTTTCGGCCCTGGAGGTTTCAGGGGCGTAGCCGCCTGGCCGGGGCGCAGGGGCCGTGCCCTGGAAGGGGACGGGAGCGGGGGCGAGATCCCAGGGCGGTCGGGTGGGTGTCGGTGGTGGTCGATAAAGTCGTCGGCATGGGACGGATCGCGGTGATCGGCGCCGGCATGGGCGCGATGGCGGCCGCCGCCCGGCTGGCCATCGCAGGGCACCGGGTGGCGGTCTACGAGCGGGCGGAAACGTACGGCGGAGCCGTGGCCAGGTTCGAGAGGGACGGCTTCGCCTTCGACACCGGCCCCGGACTGCTGCCACTCCCCGCGGTCTACCGCGACCTGTTCCTCAAGACGGGCAAGCAGCCCCTTGAGGAATGTGTGGACCTGGTCCAGGTGGACCCGGCGTCACGGCACGTGTTCCCGGACGGCACGGACGTCCTGCTGCCCAACGCCTCACGCGCCGGCTCGGTCGGCGCGCTGAACACGGCCCTCGGATCGGGCGCGGGCGACCGCTGGGGCGACTTCCTGGTGCGGGCGCGCGAGGCCTGGGACCGGACGCGCCGCCCCCTCCTGGAGGAGCCCCTCTGGTCGGACTGGCAGGTGCTCGGCGAGCGCGAGCCGTACCCCTCGGTGCCCCACAAGCGTCTGCTGCGCACCCGCCGGGCGAGCACCCTGGACGAGATCGCCGCCTGGGAGCTGCGCGACCCCCGCCTCACCGCTCTCCTGGACGGCCACGCGCTGGCGTACGGCCTGGATCCCCGGACCGCCCCGGCGAGCGCGGCCGTGCTGCCGTACATGGAGCACGCCTTCGGCACCTGGTATGTGCGGGGAGGCATACGGGAGTTGGCGCGTGCTGTGTACGAGCGGTGCCTGGCTCGCCGGGTTGAGTTCGTCTTCGGCGCCGAGGTCACCGGGATCGTCGAGAAGGACGGGCGAGCGGCCGGACTTGAGCTCACCGACGGGACGGTCACCGAGGCGGACCACGTGGTCGCGGGCGTGGATCCCGTGCGGCTGCGTGCTCTCACCGAGCGTGCGCTGCAGGAGGGAGGCGGCGTACGCCCGGACCGGGTGTCGTCGTCCCTCGGGCGGTTCACCGTGCTGCTGGCCCTGCGCGGGGGTCGCGATACCGGAGCCGCGCACCGCACGGTCGTGCACACACCGGACCGCGCGGCCGAGTTGGACCACGTCAGCCGCCCCGCCGGCACCGCCGAGCCGGCGCGTCCCACGGTGACCGTGCTGCGTCCGGACGACCCGGCCCTGCGCCCGGACGACGAGCACGAGTCCGTGGTCCTGTCGGCTGCGGCACCGGCCGGAGCCGACTGGGCGTCGGGCGGCACGGCCGAGCGGTTCGCGGACCTCCTCGTCGCCGCCGCCGAGGCTGCCGTGCCCCGGCTGCGCGAGCGTCTCCTGTGGCGCGAGGTGCGCACACCGGGCCACAACGCCCACGAGACCGGCGTCGAAAGCGGTGCCGTACCGCCACCCGCGCTCGCCGCGGCCGACGGCCGCTTCCTGCACCCGGCCAACACGACCCGCTTCCCCGGGCTGTACCTGGTCGGCGGCTGGGCGCACCCTGGCGGCGGTCTGCCGCACGCGGGCATGTCGGGCGCCCTGGTCGCGGGCCTGATCGTGGAGGGACAGGACTTCCGGGGGTCTCAGTGACGCCCGCCCCGAAGTGCCGCTGGTACCGATTCCGCTGGTCCGGTACCGCTGGTGCCGGTTCCGATACCGCTGGTGCCGGTTCCGATACCGCTGGTGCCGGTTCCGCTAGTACCTGTACCGCTGCTCGTCGTACCCGTTCCCGCCCCCGCCGTTCCCCTGGGCGTTGCCGTGGCCGTTACCCTGGTACGGATACGGCTGCTCCGGCGGGAGTTCGCCGCTCAGCGGGTCGTCGGTGGTGCGCTGCTGCGGGACCCACACGCCGCCCGGCGGGGTCTCGCCGTATCCGCCGGTGGCGTACTGGTCCTGGCCGTAGCCCTGCTGGCCGTACGCCTGCTGGCCGCCGTAGGCGTTGTCGTACGTGGTGCCGCCGTAGGACTGTGCGCCGTTGTACGGGTCGGAGTAGGCGGCGTACTGCTGCTGCGCCTGGTCGTAGCCGTACTGCTGCTGGTCGTAACCGGAGTAGCCCTCGTACCCGAAGGCCTGGTCCTGGGACTGGGCCTGAGCGGCGGCCGCGTAGGACGGGTCGTTGGCGGCTGCGTAGGCGGCGTCGTTGTAGACGCCGTAGGTGCCGGTCTCGTCGGGCATGGGCTGCGGCGAGTAGACGGTGGACTCGGCCGGAGAGGCGGGCCGCTGGGGGCGGGCGAAGACGTCGTCGTCGCCGTCGGGCCCGTCGTCCTGGCGGTACGTTCCGGCAGTTGTCGTCTGGAGGTCGGGGACCTCCAGGTCGGGCACCTCGGGCACATCGGGCTCCGGCTCGCCGCGACCGCGCTTGCCGCTGCCGTCCTCACCCGGACGCTTGAAGGCCCAGCCGGCCTCGAAGCCGCGGCGGAAGGACAGCGTGACGAACGTCTGCCCGACCGCGAAGGCGGCGGCGCCGAGGCCGATGACCACGACATTGGCCATCAGGACGCCGAGGACGACACCGAGGAAGCCCGTGAAGGCGAGCAGCCGCCAGCGCAGCCTCGCCTTGTACTGCAGCAGCACCTCGCCGAGCAGCCACAGCGCGACGATGCCGAACGCGATGTAGAGGATCGTCCAGCCCATGTACGCCACTCTCCCTGCGGCCGTGGCCGCTCTGCCCTTTTTTGTCGTACGCGGCTCAGGTCTCAGGCCTGCGGTGGATGGTGCAGACCGAGATTCTCGTAGATTTCCAGCGTCGCGGTCGAGTTGTTGAGCGTGATGAAGTGCAGTCCGGGAACTCCCTCGTCCAGCAGCCTCGCGCAGAACTCCGTTGCGAACTCGATGCCAATGGAGCGTACAGCGGCCGGATCGTCTTTGGCTGTGAGGATCCGCTCTTTCAGGGCGGCCGGGAACGAAGCGTTGCTGAGCTGCGGCAACCGTTCCAGCATCTTCACACTAGTGACCGGCATGACTTCGGGGATCACCGGGGTCGTACAGCCGGCCGCGGCGACACGGTCACGCAGCCGCAGATACGACTCGGGGTGGAAGAACATCTGCGTGATCGCGTAGTCGGCACCGGCCCGGCACTTGTCGACGAAGTGGCTGACGTCGGTGTCCCAGTCGGCGGACCGCGGGTGCATCTCCGGGAAGGCCGCGACGCCCACGCAGAAGTCGCCCGACTCCTTGATGAGCCCGACGAGCTCCGCCGCGTACGTCAGCCCCTGCGGGTGCGGCACCCACGCGCCCATGGGGTCGCCCGGCGGGTCGCCGCGGACCGCGAGCATGTTGCGGATACCGGCGTCGGCGTACTGGCCGATGATGTTGCGCAGCTCCGCTATGGAGTGGTTGACGGCGGTGAGGTGGGCGACCGGGGTGAGCGTGGTGTCGGAGGCGATCTGCTCGGTCGCCTTCACGGTGCCGGAGCGGGTGGAGCCGCCCGCTCCGTACGTCACGGAGACGAAGCTGGGGGCGACCGCCTCGACCCTGCGGAGGGCGTTCCACAGGTTGCGCTCGCCCTTCGCGGTCTTGGGGGCCCAGAACTCGAAGGAGTACGTGGTCCTGCCGTCGGCGAGCATGTCACGCACGGTAGGGGCGCGGTCAGTCCTGGTGGACGCGGTTCCTAGGGCCATACCGGCAGGTTAGCCAGGCCGGGCCGGTCCCCCAACCAGAGCAGGGATTTTCGCCCCGTTTCATCCGCTTGCTGTCCAGTCCTCGGACAGCGGGCCGACAGCCAGGACGGCCGGCCTCGTCGGGCTCGACGGGCGACGCGCCGTGCCGGGCCGGGCAGTGCCGGGGACGGTCCGTCGCGGGCTACGCCGTGCGCAGGCGTTTGGCGAACTCGGCCGCCGCCGCTGCGGGGTCGTCTGCCTCGGTGATCGCGCGGACGACCACGACGCGGCGCGCGCCCGCGTCGAGGACCTCGTCGAGGTTGCCGAGGTCGATGCCGCCGATGGCGAACCAGGGACGGTCGGTGGCGAGGTCAGCGGTGTACCGGACCAGGCCGAGGCCGGGAGCGGGGCGGCCGGGCTTGGTGGGGGTGGGCCAGCAGGGGCCGGTGCAGAAGTAGTCCACGCCGTCCTGGACGGTGGCAGCGGCGGCCTCCGCCTCGGCGTGAGTGGAGCGGCCGATGAGGACGTCATCGCCGAGGATGGCGCGGGCTGCCGGGACCGGGAGGTCCCCCTGTCCCAGGTGCAGCACGTCGGAACCGACGGCGTGGGCGACGTCCGCCCGGTCGTTCACGGCGAGGAGCCTGCCGTGGCGCCGGCAGGCGTCGGCGAACACCTGGAGGTGCTCCAGTTCCTCCGCGGCCTCCATGCCCTTGTCACGGAGCTGCACGATGTCGACGCCGCCGGCCAGGACCGCGTCCAGGAACTCCGGCAGGTCGCCCTGGCGCCTGCGGGCGTCCGTGCAGAGGTAGACGCGGGCGTCGGCGAGCTGTCGGCGGGCAGTGTCGGGCACGGTGAGGCTCCCCGTTGTCGATGGCGTACGGCGTACGGCCACGTGTCGGTGGCGTACGGGCCACGGCCGGGCAGGAGCCCAGCCGTGGCCCGTACGCCGGGCGGCGCATGCGGGTTGTCGGTTCGGGCGACGAGCGTCAGACGGCGAGCGCCTGGGCGCGGCGCTTGACCTCCGTGCCGCGATTCTCACTCAGGGCCTGGGCCGGGGTGCCCGGCAGGCTCGGGTCGGGCGTGAAGAGCCACTCCAGCATCTCTTCATCCGTGAAGCCGTCGTCCCTCAGGAGCGTCAGGGTGCCGGACAGGCCCTTGACGACCTTGTCCCCGTCGATGAAGGCGGCGGGGACGTGCAGCGCGCGGTTCTCACCCCGGCGTACGGCGATGAGCTGGCCCTCCTTGACCAGCTGCCGCACACGGGTCACCTCGACGTCGAGCATCTCGGCGATGTCGGGGAGGTTCAGCCACGCGGGGACGAGAGCATCGATCTTTGCGTCAATCTCGGTCACGTCATCAAGACTGCCATCCCGGACTGACAGTCGGTAGCCGGGCCACCTCCGGCGCAGGCCGAGAGTGGGCCGACCGGGGGGTGAGCGGGACCATCGGGCTCCTAGCCGCTCGGCTACGCCGTCGCGCCCTTCAGCGGGCGCGAGGGGTCCGCCAGCAGCTCCGGGTCCATGGCCGTGCCCGCCTCGATCAGCCGCCGGCCCTGCGCCAGGTCCCTGGGACGGCCCACCGCGAGAAGGGCGACCAGGCACCCCTCGCGCAGCCAGCACACCGACCAGGCGGCACCCGTGGGGTCGCCGCGCCACACGGTCGTGTCGGCCGAGGCGTGGTGACCGGCGTACTGGACGAAGCGGCCGAACTGTTCCGACCAGAAGTACGGGACCGGGTCGTACGGCTCCGGGGACTCACCGATGATGTTGGCGGCCACCGTGCGCGGGCCCTGGAGGGCGTTGTCCCAGTGATGGACCAGGAGGCGTTCGCCGTACCTTCCCGAGGGGAAGGACGCGCAGTCGCCGACGGCGTGGACGTCCGGCGCGGAGGTGCGCAGGTGGTCGTCGGCCACGACCTCGCCGTATGTGCCGAGCTCGATGCCCGAGTCCTTCAGCCACGCCGTCGCCGGGCGTGCCCCGATGCCCACGACCACCGCGCCCGCCGGCACGCGCGAGCCGTCGTCCAGGATCACCGTCCCGTCCTCGACGCGCTCCACGCGCGCGTGGGTGCGCAGGACCGCCCCGCTGTCCGCGTACCAGGCGGCCATCGGCGCGGCCACCTCGGCCGGAAGTGCCCCCGCGAGCGGGCGGTCGGCGGCCTCGACGACCGTCACCGCACAGCCCGCCTCGCGCGCGGCGGTGGCGAACTCCGCCCCGATCCAGCCGGCCCCCACGACCACGATGTCGTGCTGCCGGGCCAGGACGGGCCGCAGCCGCTCCGCGTCGTCCAGGGTGCGCAGCAGGTGCACGCCGGGCACGCCCTCGGCGCCCGGCAGCCGGATCGGTTCCGCGCCGGTCGCGAGGACGAGGACGTCGTACGGGACGGGGCCCGTCGCCGTGTCGAGTTCGTGGTCCCCGGGGCGCACGCCCAGCACCTCGCGGCCGAGCTGGAGCTCGATGCCGAGCGCCTCGAAGTCGACGTCGAAGGCGGATCCCTCGGCCTTGCCGAGCAGGACGGCCTTGGACAGCGGCGGTCTGTCGTAGGGCTGGTGCGGCTCCGCGCCGATCAGCGTGACGGGGCCCGTGAAGCCCTTCTCCCGCAGGACGACCGCTGTCTGCACCCCGGCCATGCCCGCACCCACGACGACGACCCGTCGCCGGGTCCCTCGTGTCTCGGTCTGCTCGCTCACCTGATCACCATAGACACCTGACAATATGTCAGTCAGCGGCCGGGGTCCGTGACCTGTTCCACAACGCTCGTTCCGCTGCCCGGCTGCGACTCCCACTCCCAGGTCTCCTCCAGGCGCACACGCCCGTCGGGAAGCTCGGTCACGAGGGACACGCAGTGCCCCGACGACGTCGTGCCGTCCCGCTTCAGCTGCACGTACCGGAAGTCCAGCCGGTCACCGTCCCGCGTACCCACGAGGTGGCCCCGTACGACATCGCCGCCCGCGTACTCGGCCCAGATCTCGCCGTCCTGCTCGTGGTACGTGAACCTGGTGCGGGTGCCCACCTGACCTGGAGCCTGGTCCGCGACGGGGGCGAGGACGAGCCCGTCGAGAGATCTGTGCGAGCCGGGCATGAGCGGAGGCTCCCTTACTGAGGAGAACGGCACGGGCTAGGGTGGCCAACATGCTGCGTTTCCCGGGGGCGGCCCCCGGACCCCAGCACTGAAGACTACTCGCGGGAGCCCGGACGCACCGGGCTGAGAGGGAGGCTGGCGGCCTCCGACCGTACGAACCTGATCCGGGTCATGCCGGCGAAGGGAGGGGCTGGACGCCCATGTCGCGTACATGTACATCAGACGTCCTCGTCGTGGGGGGCGGCATCATCGGGCTCGCGACGGCCTGGCGGGCCGCGCAACGCGGGTTCGACACGGCGGTCGTGGACCCCGAGCCGGGCGGCGGGGCCGCGCGCGTGGCGGCCGGGATGCTCGCCGCGGTGACCGAGCTGCACTACGGCGAGCAGACGCTGCTGGGCCTCAACCTGGCGTCCGCGCGCCGCTACCCGGACTTCGCGGCCGAGCTGACCGAGGTGACGGGCCTGGACCTCGGCTACCGCCGGTGCGGCACGCTCGCGGTCGCACTCGACGCCGACGACCGCGCCCACCTGCGTGAACTGCACGCGCTGCAACGGCAGTCGGGCCTTGAGTCGGAGTGGCTGAGCGGACGGGACTGCCGCCGGCTGGAGCCGATGCTCGCGCCGGGCGTACGCGGCGGACTGCGCGTCGACGGCGATCACCAGATCGACCCGAGGCGGCTCGCCAGAGCACTCGTCGCGGCCTGTGAGCGCGCCGGGGTGGTCTTCCACCGGATGTGGGCCGAGAGGCTGTCAGTCGTCCGGGAGCGGGCTGCCGGGATCAGGGCCGCCGACGGCACCGAACTCGCCGCGGAGCGGGTCGTCCTCGCCGCGGGCAGCCTGAGCGGGCGGCTGGCGGGCGTCCCCGACGAGGCCCTGCCGCCCGTACGGCCCGTGAAGGGGCAGGTGCTGCGGCTGACCGTGCCGAAGCGGTACGCGCCCTTCCTGAACCGGACCGTGCGCGCCGTGGTCCGCGGCAGCCACGTCTACCTGGTGCCCCGCGAGAACGGTGAGCTGGTCGTGGGTGCGACCAGCGAGGAACTCGGCTGGGACACCACGGTCACCGCGGGCGGGGTGTACGAACTGCTCCGCGACGCCCACGAGCTGGTCCCCGGGATCACCGAACTGCCGCTCACGGAGACGCGCGCGGGACTGCGCCCCGGCTCCCCCGACAACGCGCCCCTGCTCGGCCCGACCGAGTGCGAGGGGCTGCTCCTGGCGACCGGCCACTACCGCAACGGCGTGCTCCTCACCCCCGTCACCGGTGACGTCATGGCGCATGTGCTCACCACGGGCGAACTCCCCGAAGAGGCACGCGACTTCACGCCCCGGCGCTTCTGTGCCGCCGCGGTCGAGGAGCAGCCGGCATGAACGGCCTCGGCTCCGGCAACTCGACCGACGTGAACGTCTTCGTCAACGGAGAGCGGCAGCGGATCGCCGCGGGCACCGCTCTCGACACGCTCGTGAGAACCCTCACCGCGGCCCCGTCGGGCGTCGCCGCCGCGCTCAACGAAACCGTCGTCCCACGCGCGCAGTGGCCGTCCACTGCCCTCTCCGAGGGGGACCGCGTCGAAGTCCTCACCGCCGTCCAAGGAGGCTGACCCATGGCCGACGACCCCTTCGTCCTCGGCGGTACGACGTACTCGTCCCGCCTCATCATGGGCACGGGCGGCGCGCCCAGCCTCGACGTCCTGGAGCGCGCGCTCCTGGCGTCCGGCACGGAGCTGACGACGGTCGCGATGCGCCGCGTCAGCCCCGAGGCGCACGGCTCGGTGCTGTCCGTGCTGCACAAGCTGGGCATCCGCGTCCTGCCCAACACCGCGGGCTGTTTCACCGCGGGCGAGGCCGTGCTGACCGCCCGCCTCGCGCGCGAGGCGCTGGGCACCGACCTGGTGAAGCTGGAGGTCATCGCCGACGAGCGCACCCTGCTGCCCGACCCGATCGAGCTGCTGGACGCCGCCGAGATCCTGGTCGACGACGGTTTCACGGTGCTGCCGTACACCAACGACGACCCCGTGCTGGCGCGGAAGCTCCAGGACGTGGGCTGTGCCGCGATCATGCCGCTGGGCTCGCCGATCGGCTCCGGGCTCGGCATCCGCAACCCGCACAACTTCCAGCTGATCGTGGAGCACGCGCGCGTGCCGGTGATTCTGGACGCGGGAGCGGGCACGGCGTCCGACGCCGCACTCGCCATGGAACTCGGGTGCGCGGGTGTGATGCTCGCCTCAGCCGTGACCCGGGCCCAGGAACCGGTGCTCATGGCCCAGGGGATGCGGCACGCGGTGGAGGCCGGCCGGCTGGCGTACCGGGCGGGACGCATTCCGCGGCGCCATTTCGCGGAGGCGTCGTCGCCGGCGGAGGGGCGCGCACGGCTCGACCCCGAGCGCCCTGCGTTCTGAATTCCAGCGCCCCCGCTGCCGCCGCACAACAGTCACAGGTCTGCTGCATTCCGTCCCCCGGACCACGGGACCGACAGCGCTGGCAGTGGCGGCCCCTAGACTCACCTGCGTGGACACGACCCTTCAGGACCCGCTTGTCGGCCAGCTGCTCGATGGCCGCTACCGGATCGACGCGCGGATCGCGGTCGGCGGGATGGCCACGGTCTACCGGGCCATGGACATCCGCCTCGACCGTGTGCTCGCGCTCAAGGTGATGCATCCGACACTGGCCGCCGACGGCACGTTCGTCGAGCGCTTCATCCGCGAGGCCAAGTCCGTGGCGCGGCTCTCCCACCCGAACGTGGTGGGTGTCTTCGACCAGGGGACCGACGGGTCGTACGTCTACCTCGCGATGGAGTACGTCGCCGGGTGCACCCTGCGTGACGTGCTGCGCGAGCGCGGTGCTCTGCAGCCGCGGGCCGCGCTCGACATCCTGGAGCCGGTGCTCGCCGCGCTGGGTGCCGCGCACCGGGCCGGGTTCGTGCACCGCGACATGAAGCCGGAGAACGTCCTGATAGGGGACGACGGCCGGGTCAAGGTGGCGGACTTCGGTCTCGTACGGGCCGTGGACACGGTGACGAGCACCACGGGTCAGGTCCTCGGCACGGTCTCCTACCTCGCCCCGGAGCAGCTGGAGCACGGCACGGCGGACACCCGCGTCGACGTGTACGCGTGCGGAGTCGTCCTCTACGAGATGCTGACCGGCGGCAAGCCGCACTCCGGGGACTCCCCCGCGCGGGTGCTCTACCAGGCGCTGAACGCGGACGTGCCGCCGCCGTCGGCCGCGGTGCCCGGACTGCCGTACGAGCTGGACGAGTTGGTGGCCTCCGCGACCGCCCGCAATCCCGAGCTGCGCCCGCACGACGCGGTGGCGCTGCTCGCGCAGACCCGGGACGCGCGGGCCGCGCTGAGCGCCGAGCAGCTGGACGCGGTGCCGCCGCAGGCGATCGCCGGGGACCATCACAACGGCGAGGACCGGACGAGCGTCATCCCGCGCTCGCTGTCCGTGCCCCGGCCGCTGCCGGTCAACGACGACGAGATGAACCGGACGAGCCGGTTCGAGAGCCCTCCGGCCGCGCCCCGGCGGCGTACCGCCACCGCTGTCCGGCGCGGGCCGCTGGCGATCGTCGCGGCCGTCCTGCTCGTGCTCGGTGTCGGCACGGGTATCTGGTACATCAACTCGGGCCAGTTCACCAAGGTCCCGGCGGTGCTGACCCAGCCCGAGGCGGAGGCGAAGCAACGGATCGAGGCCGCGGGGCTCGGGGTGAGGACCGAGCGCGCGTTCAGCGACACCGTCAAGCGCGGCCTGGTGATCAGCACCGATCCGGGGCCGAGCGCCCGGATACGGAGCAACGACAAGGTGACACTGACCATCTCCAGGGGCCCCGAGATGGTGACGGTGCCGGACATGAAGGGCCTCCCGCTGAGCGAGGCGAAGTCCCGGCTGCAGAAGCAGGGCCTCGAACCGGGCCTGGTCACGCGGGCGTTCAGCGAGGAGGTCCCCAGCGGCGATGTCCTCAGCACGGCCCCGGAGGCCGGCACGGAGCGCCGCTCCGGCTCGGTCATCGCGCTGACCGTCAGCAAGGGCGCGCCGGTGGAGGTGACGGACGTCACGGGTGAGTCGGTCGAGGACGCGAGGGCGGAGCTGGAGGACGCCGGTCTGAAGGTGAAGATCGCCGAGGAGCGGATCAGTTCCGAGTTCGAGCGGGGCGAGGTCGCCCAGCAGTCGCCGGGCGAGGGCCAGGAGGCCGCCCAGGGCGACACGATCACCCTGACGATCTCCAAGGGCCCCGAGATGGTCGAGGTCCCGGACGTGGTGGGCAACCGGGTGGACGAGGCCAGGCAGAAGCTCGAAGCCGCCGGCTTCCAGGTGGACGAGTCCCGGGGCCTGATCGGACTGTTCGGCGACGAGGTCAAGAAGCAGTCGGTCAAGGGCGGGAAGACGGCCCCCAAGGGCTCCACGATCACGATCGAAATCCGCTGACGAGTCCCTCCGGGGGTCGGGCCGGGGCGTGGAGGAACACGCGACGGGAACCCCGGCCCGACGGCCGGGAACGTCGAGGCGCACCCGAACCCTTGCCGCCGCCTCCGGCCGGGGGACCGGAAGACATGGAGGGACACTCGGCCGGAACGCCGGCCGCACGGCCGGGAACGCCGAGAGCTGCACCCATCACAGTCCCGAACCCAAGAGACCCGTCATCAGCTCGGCGACGGCGCCCAGACCTGCATCCCGCGGGTCCCAGCCCTCGGATCCCCCGGCGGTCGCCCAAAGCCGCCGTGACACCCTGAGTGGGTGACCAGCAAGTACCTTCGCAATCCCGTTGGCAGCCATGTCCCCGTGGCCGGTGGGCTGCACTCCGTGGGGCTCTCCTACGCTCACGATCTCAGGGCCGAGACCGTGCAGGTGTTCGTGGCGAATCCGCGCGGGTGGGCGACGCCGCAGGGCAATCCGAGGCAGGACGAGGCGTTCCGCGAGACGTGCACCGCCGAGTCGATCCCCGTGTACGTCCACGCGCCCTACCTGATCAACTTCGGTTCGCACACCGAGCCCACGGTCGAGAAGTCGGTGGAGTCGCTGCGCCACTCGTTGCGCAGGGGCCGGGAGATCGGCGCTCTGGGTGTGGTCGTCCACACCGGGAGCGCGACCGGTGGCCGGGAGCGCTCCATCGCCCTCCAGCAGGTGCGCGAGCACATGCTGCCGCTGCTCGACGAACTGACCCACGACGACGACCCCCACCTCCTGCTGGAGTCCACCGCGGGGCAGGGCGCCTCACTCTGCTCGCGCACCTGGGACTTCGCGCCGTACTTCGAGGCCCTCGACTCCCACCCGAAGCTGGGCGTCTGCCTCGACACCTGCCACGTCTTCGCCGCGGGCCACGACCTGACCGGGCCCACCGGCATGCACCAGACCCTCGACCTGCTGGTGGACACCGTCGGGGAGGGCCGGCTCAAGCTGATCCACGCCAATGACTCGAAGGACGTCGTCGGCGCCCACAAGGACCGCCACGAGAACATCGGCTCCGGCCACATCGGCGAGGACCCGTTCCGTGCGCTCATGACCCATCCCGCCACCGAGGGCGTCCCACTGATCATCGAGACGCCCGGCGGCAAGGTGGGCCACGCGACGGACGTGGAACGGCTCAAGAAGCTGAGGGAGAGCTGACCCAGAGGGAGAGCCAGCATATTGAGGAATACCCCAGGGGGGTATACGGTTCCTGTGCTGCGACAGGAACCGTCACCCGGCACTGGGGGCCACCATGGAGCACGGCACGCACGCGCACGACACCCACGCTCAGCACACCCACGAGGATCACGCACACGAGGGCCACGCTTCGGGCCCCACCACCTGGGGCACCGCCGCCAAGGCCACCCTCCACTGCCTCACCGGCTGCGCCATCGGCGAGATCCTCGGCATGGTGATCGGCACCGCGCTGGCCTGGCACAACGTACCGACGATGATCCTCGCGATCATCCTGGCCTTCATCTTCGGCTACTCGCTGACGCTGTACGCCGTCACGAAGGCGGGCCTGCCCCTGAGGGCCGCGATCGGTGTTGCGCTCGCCGCGGACACGGTGTCGATCGCCGTGATGGAGCTGGTCGACAACGGTGTGATCCTGCTGGTCCCGGGCGCGATGGACGCCCACCTCATGGACGCCCTCTTCTGGTGGGCGCTCGCCCTGGCCTTCGCGATCGCGTTCCTGGCGACCACACCGGTCAACAAGTGGATGATCGGCCGCGGCAAGGGGCACGCGGTGGTGCACCAGTACCACCACTGACGCGCTGCGACGCGCACGGAGCCGGGATCAGAGCTCGGGGCCGTCCCCGGGCTCTTCCTGGTACGAGTAGCGCTGCTCCCGCCAGGGATCGCCGATGTTGTGGTAGCCGCGCTCCTCCCAGAAGCCGCGCCGGTCCGCGGTCATGTACTCCACACCACGGACCCACTTGGGCCCTTTCCAGGCATACAGATGGGGCACCACGAGCCGCAGCGGAAAGCCGTGTTCCGCGGTGAGCAGCTCACCGTCCTTGTGGGTGGCGAAGATCGTACGCTCGGAGGCGAAGTCCGCGAGCCGGAGGTTCGAGCTGTAGCCGTACTCGGCCCACACCATGACGTGGGTGACGCCGGGCGCGGGCGGGGCGATCTCCAGGATCGTACGGGCCGGGATGCCACCCCATTCGGCGCCCAGCATGCTGTACTTCGTGACGCAGTGCAGATCGGCCACGACCGTGGCGTACGGCAGGGCCGTGAACTCCTCATGCGTCCAGCAGTGCTTCTCACCGTCGGCCGTGGCACCGAAGACCCGGAACTCCCAGCGTTCGGAGCGGAACTTGGGGACGGGTCCGTAGTGCGTGACCGGCCAGCCGCGCTGGAGCCGCTGCCCCGGCGGAAGCTGCGGCTGCTCCGCGCCCCCGGATGCGCGCTCCCCAGACGAGCGATCTCCAGATTCACGCTCCACCGGCTGACCCATGCCTCCATCCTGGCAGACCCCTGACGGTGGAGATGACCCACCCCACCCCGAGCCGGACAAAACGCACTAAGCATGCCCTTACTTACTAAGCGTGCACTTACTGGACGCCCCTCGGCGGCGGTGGGATCATGCGGCGCAACCTGCCAGTTCCCCGCTTGGAAGGAGCCTCTGCGATGCAGGGCGACCCCGAGGTCATCGAATTCCTCAACGAACAGCTGACCGCCGAGCTCACCGCGATCAACCAGTACTTCCTGCACGCGAAGATGCAGGAGAACTTCGGCTGGACCAAGCTCGCGAAGTACACGCGGGCCGAGTCGTTCGACGAGATGAAGCACGCGGAGGTGCTCACCGACCGCATCCTCTTCCTGGAGGGCCTGCCGAACTACCAGCGGCTGTTCCATGTGCGGGTCGGGCAGACGGTGACCGAGATGTTCCAGGCCGACCGGCAGATCGAGGTCGAGGCGATCGACCGCCTCAAGCGCGGCATCGAGGTCATGCGCAACAAGGGTGACATCACGTCCGCGAACATCTTCGAGTCGATCCTCGCCGACGAGGAGCACCACATCGACTACCTCGACACCCAGCTGGAGCTGGTGGACAAGCTCGGCGAGGCGCTCTACATCGCCCAGGTGATCGAGCAGCCCGACAGCTAGGCGGCTTCCTCAAGCCCTTCGAGCTCCGACAGCACCGGCCGGCCCCCATCGACCAGCTCCCGGCGCGGGCACGCACCCCGGCCAAGGATCGCCTGTATCCGGCGTACGCACGAACCGCAGTCAGTGCCCGCCTTGCAGGCGGACGCTATCTGGCGGGGGGTGCAGGCACCGCTCTCCGCGTGCTGCTTTACCTGCTGCTCGGTGACCCCGAAGCAACTGCAGACGTACACGCGGTTCACCTCCCGCCCGGATTGATGACTGTCGCCGCCCCGCTTAGTCGGTGAGGCTAACCTAACCTTAACCGCGCCATCAGGGCCACGAAAGTGGAAGGGGGCGCGGATCGTATGTGATCCGCGCCCCACTGCCCACGTCTGTACCACGCGGACTCCGTACTGGTCCGCTACCGGCCCCTACTGGTCCCGGTACATCTCGGCGACAAGGAACGCCAGGTCGAGCGACTGACTGCGGTTGAGCCGGGGATCGCAGGCCGTCTCGTAGCGCTGGTGCAGGTCGTCGACGAAGATCTCGTCGCCGCCGCCCACGCATTCGGTGACGTCGTCACCGGTCAACTCCACGTGGATGCCGCCCGGGTGGGTGCCGAGACCCTTGTGGACCTCGAAGAAGCCCTTGACCTCGTCGAGTACGTCGTCGAAGCGGCGGGTCTTGTGGCCGGAGGCCGCCTCGAAGGTGTTGCCGTGCATCGGGTCGGTGACCCACGCCACCGCCGCGCCGGACGCCGTGACCTTCTCGACCAGCTCGGGCAGCTTGTCGCGGATCTTGTCCGCGCCCATGCGGACGATGAAGGTCAGTCGACCCGGCTCACGCTCGGGGTCGAGACGCTCGATGTACCGCAGCGCCTCCTCGGCCGTCGTCGTGGGGCCGAGCTTGATCCCGATCGGGTTGCGGATCTTCGACGCGAACTCGATGTGGGCGCCGTCCAGCTGCCGGGTGCGCTCACCGATCCACACCATGTGCCCGGAGACGTCGTACAGCTGACCGGTGCGCGAGTCGACGCGGGTCAGGGCGGACTCGTAGTCGAGCAGCAGCGCCTCGTGCGAGGAGAAGAACTCGACGGTCTTGAACTCCTCCGGGTCGGCCCCGCAGGCGTGCATGAAGTTCAGCGCGTTGTCGATCTCGCGCGCCAGCTGCTCGTAGCGCTGCCCGGAGGGGGACGACTTCACGAAGTCCTGGTTCCAGGCGTGCACCTGGCGCAGGTCGGCGTAGCCGCCGGTGGTGAAGGCGCGCACCAGGTTGAGCGTCGACGCGGACGCGTGGTACATCCGCTTCAGGCGCTCGGGGTCCGGAACGCGGGCCGCCTCGGTGAAGTCGAAGCCGTTGACGGAGTCGCCCCGGTAGGTCGGAAGCGTCACGCCGTCGCGGGTCTCGGTCGGCTTGGAGCGCGGCTTGGAGTACTGCCCCGCGATCCGGCCGACCTTCACGACCGGCACGGAGGCCGCGTACGTGAGCACGGCGCCCATCTGGAGCAGCGTCTTCAGCTTGTTGCGGATGTGGTCGGCGGACACCGCGTCGAAGGCCTCGGCGCAGTCGCCGCCCTGGAGCAGGAACGCCTCTCCCCTGGCGACGGCTCCCATCCGGGCGCGCAGCTGGTCGCACTCGCCCGCGAAGACGAGCGGCGGATACGACTCCAGCTCCGCAACGACTGCGCGCAGAGCCTCGGTGTCGGGGTACTCGGGCTGCTGCGCCGCGGGCAGGTCTCGCCAGGTGTTGCCAGCGCTCGCGCTGGACTTAGCGTTCACGGTCACGCCACAAGATTACGGGGTCGCCTCATGGCCACCGGCTCATGCCCATCAAGTGAGACGACGGTTACGCTCTGCGGGCATGGAACGTGGCCCGTCGGCGGTGGGCCGATCCCGCCCGGTCTCGCCGAACGGGTTCCTCAAGGGTCCACAGATAGCCATGAGCACGCAAAAGCGTTGCCGCGGCGGCTCGGCCACACCTGTGGACGTGGTGTACGGTTCCGGCATGTTCGCGCTTTCGACCCAGAACTGGTGGTGGACCGCTCATCCGGCGGCCCACTGACTGCGCGTACGCAAGACTTCGCGAAGGCCGCCCGAGGGGCGGCCTTCGGCGTTTCCGGGGTCGTTCCTCACCGACATCGATACCGATACCGCCATCGCCATCGACATCGACATCGACATCGACAGAGGACGAACGAGAGAACCCATGGACCTGGCACAGCTCCTGCACGACGACCGCCCCTTCGCCCTGCTCCGCCGCCGCTCCCCCGGCCACGACGAGAACACCGTGGAGGTGCTGCTCGGCCCGGTCTCCACGTACGACCGCCTCACCGACCTCCCCGACGAGGGCCTCGCCCTGGTCCCCTACCGCCAGATCCGCGAGCGCGGCTTCGACGTACGGGACGACGGGACACCACTGGCGGTGCTCACGCCCGAGGAGACGCACACGCTGACGCTGAAGGACGCGCTGGCCCAACTCCCCGCCCACGACGTCGGCGTCCGCGCCGGCGGCTTCGACGTCGACGACGAGGAGTACGCGAAGATCGTCGGGCGGGTGCTGCGCGAGGAGATCGGACGGGGCGAGGGCGCGAACTTCGTGATCCGGCGGACGTACGAGGGCGAGATCCCGGGATTCGGGCGCGCCGACGCCCTCGCGCTCTTCCGGCGGCTGCTGGAGGGCGAGAGGGGGGCGTACTGGACGTTCGCGGTGCACACCGGAAATCAAAAAGGGCCCGAAGGGCCTTCCTTGGAAGGGCGGGGGTGGGAGA
>NZ_VMNX01000098.1 GCF_009377235.1 Streptomyces acidicola | reverse complement strand
GGGCCGGCCCCCGGACCCCCGCTCCTCAAACGCCGGAGGGGCTGGATTTTTGCCGGCCGGGGCTGGGACCTTCCGGCTGACGCCGGGACCCTCCGGCTGAGGCTGGAAACTTCCCACTGAGATGGGAACTTCCCTCTGAGGCTGGGACCCTCCGGCTGAGGCTGGGAACTTCCCTCTGAGGCTGGGACTTTCCGGCCGAGGCTGGGACTTTCCGGCCGAGGCTGGGACTTTCCGGCCGAGGCTGGGACTTTCCGGCCGAGGCTGGGAACTTCCCGCTGGGGCTGGGTTCCCGCTGGGGCTGGGTTCCCGCTGGGGCTGGGTTCCGGCTGGGGATTTTCCATCTGGGGCCAGGCACCCCAGCCGAGGCCAGGCACCCCCAGCCCGGCCGGCGTTTGAGGACGAGGCCGTTCAGGCCGACAGAGGGGGTCTGGGGGCGGCAACCCCCAGGGGACGGGAATGGGTAGGAGCGGCGGGGCGAGGAAGGCTCGGGACCGACCCGGCCAGGGTCAGCCGAAGAAGACGCCTACCTCCTCGTACAGCTTCGGGTCGACCGTCTTCAGCTTGGCCGTGGCCTCCGCGATGGGGACGCGGACGATGTGCGTACCCCGCAGGGCGACCATCTTGCCGAAGTCCCCGTCACGGACGGCCTCGACGGCGTGCAGTCCGAAGCGGGTGGCGAGCCAGCGGTCGAAGGCGCTGGGGGTACCGCCCCGCTGGACGTGGCCCAGCACCGTCGTACGGGCCTCCTTGCCCGTGCGCTTCTCGATCTCCTTGGCCAGCCACTCTCCGACGCCGGAGAGACGGACATGGCCGAAGGAGTCGAGGGACCCGTCCTTCAGGACCATGTCGCCGTCCTTGGGCATGGCCCCCTCCGCCACGACCACGATCGGCGCGTACGACGCCCGGAAGCGCGAGGTCACCCAGGCGCAGACCTGCTCGACGTCGAAGCGCTGCTCCGGGATGAGGATGACGTTCGCGCCGCCCGCGAGGCCCGAGTGCAGGGCGATCCAGCCTGCGTGGCGGCCCATCACCTCCACCACCAGAACCCTCATGTGTGACTCGGCCGTGGTGTGCAGGCGGTCGATCGCCTCGGTCGCGATGCCTACCGCGGTGTCGAAACCGAAGGTGTAGTCCGTGGCCGAGAGGTCGTTGTCGATCGTCTTCGGGACGCCGACCACGGGTACGCCGTACTCGTCCGTGAGGCGCGCGGCCACGCCCAGGGTGTCCTCGCCGCCGATCGCGATGAGCGCCTCGACCTCCTGCTTGGCGAGGTTCTCCTTGATCCTTCGGATCCCGTCCTCCTGCTTGAGGGGATTGGTCCGAGAGGAGCCGAGGATGGTGCCGCCGCGCGGGAGGATGCCGCGCACCGTGGGAATGTCGAGCCGCGTGGTGTCGTTTTCGAGCGGCCCCCGCCAGCCGTCCCGGAAGCCGACGAAGTCATAGCCGTACTCCTGCACGCCCTTACGGACGATGCCCCGGATGACGGCGTTGAGCCCGGGGCAGTCGCCGCCTCCGGTCAGTACTCCGACCCGCATGGAAATTGTCCCTTCGCCATACGCTGCCTGATCGCTGTACGCGCGCCGACGCGCGTCGCGGACGCGCCACATCTGACGTCAGCCACGCTAGTAGTGATCCAGGTCACTTCAACATGGGACAGAAGGTCAATTCCGGTGAATCATGGGTGAGTTGATCAAGTCGGGATCACTCGTCCGGGTGTATCGGAGTGTTTACGCCTCGTCGAGGCCCCGCTCTATGGCATAGCGGACCAGCTCCACGCGGTTGTGCAACTGGAGCTTGCCGAGGGTGTTCTGCACATGGTTCTGGACCGTGCGGTGCGAGATGACCAGGCGTTCAGCGATCTGCTTGTAGCTCAGGCCCTTGGCGACCAGGCGGAGCACCTCGGTCTCGCGCTCGGTGAGCTGCGGCGCCTTGGGCTCGTCGGCGCCCGCGGCAGGGGCCGGCTCGGAGGCGAGGCGGCGGTACTCGCCGAGGACCAGGCCCGCGAGCCCCGGCGTGAACACGGGGTCACCGACAGCCGTGCGGCGCACCGCGTCTATCAGTTCCTCGGTGGAGGCCGACTTGAGGAGGTAGCCGGTCGCCCCGGACTTCACGGCCTCCAGCACGTCCGCGTGCTCACCGCTGGCCGAGAGGACGAGGACACGCAGCGCCGGGTTCGCGCCCACCAGTTCCTTGCACACCTGCACCCCGGGCTTCGCGGGCAGGTTCAGGTCCAGGACGAGGACGTCGGGCGCGGCGGCCTGCGCGCGGCGCACCGCCTGCTCGCCGTCGCCCGCCGTGGCGACCACGTCGAAGCCGGACTCGCTGAGGTCGCGGGCGACGGCGTCGCGCCACATGGGGTGGTCGTCGACCACCATGACCTTGATCGGGTCCTGCTGGTCCTTTCCTCCAGGTGCCCCGGACGTCCGCGTCTGCTTGCTCTCCGTCACCGCTTCTCCGCCTTCCCCCGCGAGTCCATGGAGGGCTTCGGGGCCTTGGGTACCTTCAATTCGACTTCCGTGCCCTGTCCCGGCACCGAGATCAGGTCGGCCGTGCCGCCGATGTCGCGCAGTCGGCCCCGGATGGACAGGGCCACGCCGAGCCGACCCTCGCCCTCGGCCTGGGCGAGCCGCCCCTCCGGGATGCCCGGACCGTCGTCCCGCACCGTCACGATCACCTCGTCCGGCTCGTCCTCCACCAGGATCCAGGCGCGGGCACTCTCTCCGGCGTGCCTGCGGACGTTGTCCAGCGCGGCGCCGACGGCCGCCGTCAGCTCGCGCGCGGTGAGCGGGGCGAGCCGCACGGGGGCGCCGGGCTCGGAGAGGGTGACCTTGGAGCCGGCGTAGGAGGCGAGAAGGGCGCGCAGGTCGACCGCGTGCGCCGCCCCGTCCGACGCGTCCAGCGCATCCGGGTCGTGCGGGTCATCCGTCTCCTCCACCGCCCGTACGACCGCTCCCTGGACCGCGTCCTCCGAGACGCGCGAGCCGCCGCGCGGCAGGATGCCGCCGAGTCCGCCGGACACCAGGGTGCGCAGAGCGACTTCCTGTTCGCCCGCCATCCGGCCCAGTTCCGCGGCTTCGCCGCCGAGCGCGGTGCCGCGCCGCTGCACCATGGCGAGGACCTGGAGCACGCTGTCGTGGATGTCGCGGGCCAGCCGCTCCCGTTCGCGGGTGGCGGCCTCGATCTCCAGGGCTCGGGCGAGGGTGCGCTCGGAGGCGCGGGCGACCTCGACGACGTAGCCGATGGCGATGGAGGCGATACAGACGAGCAGCACGTTGTGGACGGTGTCGCGGGTCGGGGCACCGCGCTCGGCGATGTTGACACCGGCCACGAGTGTGGAGGCGAAGGCCGCCCAGCGCCAGCCGCCCTTGATCGCGAAGGCCAGGACGGCGCCCGCTGTCCATATCGACGGCAGCGTGGGGCCGCCGGCATCGATCCGCTCGGGTGCGTCGGCGACGCGGGTGAGCAGGATGCCGGCGAGCGCGACGGTGAGGTCGGCGGCGAGGAACCCTTTGGTGCAGTTGGCCGCGTTCGCGACCCTGGGGATGGTGGCCAGCGTCCACACGGCGAGCACGGCGTAGTAGGCGACGGCCACCCAGGGGCGGGCGAACTTGTCGTTCGTGCTGGCGAAGAGACCGATCGCGTACACCATCGTCAGGATGCGGTAGCCGGTCAGAGCACGCCACAACGGCTGCTCGACCGACATCCTCATGACTCTCTCGCGCTTGGCCATGCCCCCCCTTGTTTCCTTATTCGGTTGTTCGCCTCCGGGGCGATCACGCCGGTGTCGAGAGCCGGACCTCTGCTCCCGCACACGCTCCCGCTCAGCGTCCGTTCTCGCCCTGTGGCTTCTCGGCGCGTTCCTTCTCCGCCCGTTCCTTCTCCGCCTGGTCCTGCTCGGCCTTGGCCAGCGCTGCCTTCGCGGCCCTGTCGGCCTTCTCGGCTTCCTTCCCGGCCTGCTTCTCCGCCTTCGCCGCATCCGCGATCTGCCGCTTGGCGGCCGTCGCGTACATGTCGACGTACTCCTGGCCGGAGAGCTTCATGATTTCGTACATGACCTCGTCGGTCACCGCGCGGAGCACGAAACGGTCGTGCTCCATGCCCTGGTACCGGGTGAAGTCCAGGGGCTTGCCGATCCGGATGCCAGGCCGCATGAGCTTCGGAATGACCTTCCCGGGCGGCTGGATCTTCTCCGTGTCGATCATGGCGACCGGGATGACGGGCGCGCCCGTGGCGAGCGTCACGCGTGCGAGACCGCCGGGCTTGCCCCGGTAGAGGCGGCCGTCGGGCGAGCGGGTGCCCTCCGGGTAGATGCCGAACAGCTCGCCGCGCTCAAGGACCTCGATACCGCTCTTGATCGCCGCCTCACCCGCGCCGCGCGCCCCGGAGCGGTCCACGGGGAGCTGGCCGACGCCCTTGAAGAAGGCTGCCGTCAAACGGCCCTTGATACCGGGCGTCGTGAAGTACTCGGCCTTCGCGATGAACGTGACCTTGCGGTCGAGGACCGCGGGCAGGAAGAACGAGTCAGAGAAGGACAGGTGGTTGCTCGCCAGGATGGCGGGGCCCTCGGCCGGAACGTTCTCCAGGCCCTCCACCCAGGGCCTGAAGGCAAGCTTCAGCGGCCCTCCGACGGAAACCTTCATCGCGCCGTACAACAACCGAGTGCCTCCCGTGTCTCTCGATCAGACCTTAACCCGGAGCACTGTCAAAGGACCCTACGGGCCCGGGGCCGGACAGGTTCCGGGGGACGCCGGGGGCACGGGCCGAGTGGCCGAAGGGCCTGGTCGGTGTCAGTGCGGTCGCGTACGGTGAAGTACACCTCGAAGCCCGCCAACCACAGATGTGAGGTCCGTGGGGCCTCGGGGCAGTGTTCCCGGGGTGTTCGACGTTCCGGAGCATGTCCCGTTGTAGTTCCTGCTGTTGAGTCTGTTGTTGTGCCTGCTGTCGTTCCCGGTCCTTACCTCACCGAACAGGAGACAGACGTGCCGGTCCTGCCCGGAGCCGAGCCGTACCGCCACGAGGGCGGGGAGGTCGGCGTCCTTCTCTGCCACGGCTTCACCGGTTCCCCGCAGTCACTGCGCCCCTGGGCGCGGTACCTCGCCGAGCGCGGCCTGACCGTCGCCCTGCCGCTGTTGCCCGGTCACGGCACACGCTGGGAGGACATGCAGCTCACCGGCTGGCAGGACTGGTACGCGGAGGTGGACCGCGAGCTGCACGCCCTGCGCGAGCGCTGTGCTCAGGTGTTCGTCCTCGGCCTCTCCATGGGCGGCACGCTCACCCTGCGCCTGGCCGCGAAGCACGGGGACGGCGTCAGCGGCATCGTGGTCGTCAACCCGTCGAACAAGGTGCACGGCCTGTCGGCGTACGCCCTCCCGGTGCTCCGTCACCTCGTCCCGACGGCGAAGGGCCTCACCAGCGACATCAAGAAGGAGGGCGGCGTCGAGGTCGGCTACGACCGGGTCCCGCTGCACGCGGCACACTCCCTGCGGAATTTCTGCCGGCTGGTCGACGGCGAGCTCCCCCAGGTGACCCAGCCGATGCTGCTGCTGCGCAGCCCCGAGGACCATGTGGTGCCCCCGGCCGACTCCGCGCGCATCCTCAGCCGGGTGTCGTCCACGGACGTCACGGAGATCCTGCTGGAACAGAGCTATCACGTGGCGACGTTGGACAATGACGCGGAGCGGATCTTCGAGGAGAGCTACGCGTTCATCGCCCGGCTCGCGCCCGGCGTCGGCACGGAGACGACCGGTGCGGGACAGGTGGGCCAACAGGAAGGGACGGCCACTGGTGGCTGAGCACGACTCCGAGCGCGAGCCGGAGGAGAAGGGCGCGCTCCCCGGCGAGCGCCGCGGTGACTCACGCGACGAGTCGTCGGGCGGGCCGGACGAGCCGGGCGGCGAGCAGCACGTGCCGTTCGACGAGGCCGCGGCATGGCAGGCGATCGTCGCCGGGTACGGCGAGGAGCCGCCGGACCCGCCCGGTGCCCGGCCGTTCCGCTCGGTGGAGGACCTGGCGCTGCTGGAGTCCGAGCCGGACGACACCTCCGACAAGGCCGCCGGAAAACCCCCCGAGAAGCCGTCCGACAAGGCCTCCGAGAAGAGCACGGGCGAGAGCTCGGACAAGAGCTTGGACAAGGGCCTGGACAACGGCGTGGACAAGAAGTCCGACAACGGCTCCGACAAGCCCGCGGACCAGTCCGCCGACGAGGCCGGGCCTTCGGCCACCAAGCCGCTGGGCAGCTCCATCACCTTCGCGCCGGGTGTCGGCAGCGGCCCACGCGACTACCAGGCGCCGGAGCCGAGCGAGGACGACTTCGACGAGGACGACGAGGGCCACTTCATACCACCGGAGCCGCCCCCGCTGCCCGCGGCCGACGCGACGGCCAAGTTCGCCTGGCTCGGGGTGCTCGGCGGGCCCGTCCTGCTCCTGCTCGCGGTCCTGCTCGGCTGGGACATGACCTGGTGGCTGGCCACCCTCGGCATAGGCGGCTTCCTCGGCGGCTTCGCCACGCTGGTGATGCGTATGAAGGGCGACGACGAGGACGACGACGATCCCGGTCGTGGCGCGGTCGTCTGACCTCGACGCGTACGAGGGCCCGTCCGGAAGCGTGCCGGACAGGCCCTAGCTCACGGGCACCCTGAGGGCGGCCAGGACCGGCAGGTGGTCCGTGGCCGCCCTGAGGTCGGTCTCGGTGACCCCCGGGTGGGCATGAGGCACCCCGCAGCCCAGCACCTCGACGCCCCGCGTGGCGAGGATTGCGTCGATGCGCCGGCGGGGGTCGGCGGGAGTGAAGGTGTACTCCGTGCCCCAGGGGGCGGTGGCCCGGCAGTCCTGGAGGTCGGCGGCGAGGCGCCTGAAGGTGCGGCCGTCCGGGCGCTCGTTGAGGTCGCCGCCCGCGATCGCGTGCTCCACACCCATCCCGGCGAGTCGGTCGAGGAGCATGCCGCCCTGCTCGTAGCGCTCGTCCTTCTGCAGACTCAGGTGACAGCTGAGGACACCCAGCCGGACACCGCCGAACCGTACGACCGCCGTCGCGAAGCCGCGCCGGTGCAGGCCGGGGGTGAGGGGCAGGAGCACGTCCTCCGTCCGCTCGACCGTCGCCCGCAGGGAGCACAGCAGTGCCGGGCCGGAAGCGGTGGCGCCGCCCGAGAGGGTCACCAGTCCCGAGGCCGCCGCCAGCCGCGCCAGCTTCTTGCGCCAGCGGAAGAAACGGGGGGCCTCCTGGACCAGGACCAGGTCGGGGGCGCAGGCGGTGATCACTCGGGCGAGGGCGGCGGTGTCGTCCCGCAGGGAGCGGATGTTGTAGCTGAGGACACGGATGACGGCCGAACCGTCGGGCTCAGTGCGGGAGTTGGGGAGCGGTGGCGGCGGGGTCGACATGGGATCAATGTACGTCGGGCCTGAGGGTGGAGCGCCTACCAACTCGGGAGTTTTGTCCGTTTACGAGTGCCGGTACGGGCCCTGGTACAGGTACGGGTTACGGGGTGCGTCGTGGACTGTCGCGCCCCCGCGGCGGAGCCGCATATGGATGCAGCCTCGCGCCCCTGAAGGGCGCGAGGAGCCAACGTACCGCGCAATGCGGCCCTCACATGGTCGGGTCCGGCTCCCGGGCCAGGTCCGCCGCGCCCACCAGGCCCGCCTCGTTGCCGAGTTGGGCGGCGATCACGTCGGCCACCGGGCGCCAGTTGCCGCCCACCAGCCAGCGCTTGTAGGACTTGCGGATCGGGTCGAGGACCAGTTCGCCCTCGTCGGAGAGGCCGCCGCCGACGATGAAGGCGGAGGGGTCGAAGAGGGAGGCCAGGTCCGCGAGGCCCGCGCCGGCCCAGCGGGCCAGCTCGCGGTACGAGTCGACGGCCACGGGGTCGCCCTGCCGGGCCGCCATGGAGATGTGCTTGCCCTCGATGCCCTCGGGGGTGCCGTCGCCCAGGGAGAGCAGCAGCTCGGCGTTCTCGGGGGTCGCCTTGGCGCGCTGCTTGGCGTATCTGACGAGGGCGCGCCCGGAGGCGTACTGCTCCCAGCAGCCCTGCGAGCCGCAGCCGCACAGCAGGCCGTCCGGGACCATGCGGATGTGGCCGAACTCGGCGGCCACGCCGAAGTGCCCGCGGCGCAGCTTGTTGCCGATGATGATGCCGCCGCCGAGGCCGGTGCCCAGCGTGATGCAGATGACGTTGCGGTGGCCCTTGCCGGCGCCGAACTTGTACTCGCCCCACGCCGCCGCGTTCGCGTCGTTCTCCACGACGACCGGCAGGTGGACGCGTGCCTCGACCTTCTCCTTCAGTGGCTCCTGGCGCCAGTCGATGTTGGGGGCGAAGTAGACCGTGGACCGCTGGCGGTTCACGTAGCCGGCGGCGCCGATACCCACGCCGACGATCTCGTGTCCGGCGCGGGCGCCTTCGACGGCGGCGGCAATGGCGTCAACGATCGCCTCGGGCGTGCCAGGAGTCGGCACCTTGTGAGTCGAGAGGATGTTGCCTTCCTCGTCGACCACACCGGCCGCGATCTTCGTGCCGCCGATGTCGACGCCGATGGTGAGTCCCATGAATCCCTCAGTTTCGGTCGAGCCCCGCTATGGCCAACCGTACCCGAGGCCCTGCCGCCGGGTTCCGGTCGGCAGGGTCTCAACAGGGACGTCAGTCCAAGTCGATGCGCTCCCCGGGGCCCGGGTCGTCGCCCTGGTCCCGGGGGTCGGAGTCGGGGTTGGTCCAGCGCCTCTCCTGGCTCTCGACGGCCGAGCGGTACGCGGCGAGCAGTTCGGAGCCGGCGGCGGCCAGGTGGTCGAAGACGTCGGGGTTGCGCTCGATGACGGGCTCGACGGCGGCCTTCGCCTGCCGGACGGCCTGGTTCAGCATCTGCTGGGCCGTGCCCGAGGCGACCGCGCCGAACAGCGGTGACTGGATGCCGGACAGCTTGTCGGCGACGGCGTCGACCAGCTTGCGCAGTTCCTCGGCGGCCGAACCCGGGGGTGGTCCGTACTGGGCGCGGCGCCGGGCCTTCTCCGCCGCGAGGTCCTCCTCACACGCCGTCGCCCAGGCATCGGGGTCGGTGACGTGCACCTCTTCGACCGCCTCGTCCTGAGCCTTCTGTCGAGCGGCGTCGTCGGACGTGGGGCGCTCTTCGCTCATGGCGGACTCCTGCCTAGGGTTCGTACCTTCGACGTTACCCGAACGGCGGTTACTCGTTCACCGCCCCGCGGGCCACAGCTCCGGGTCCGGGGCGAACCGGATCCTGAGCTCGCCCTCGCGCAGGGACGCTCCGTCCACCGTGCAGCGGCGCAGGGCCGACGGGAGCTGGATGATTCGGCGGAACTGCCCCGCGGTGACGACGAGTTCGTCGCCGCGGCGGATGAGGTCCAGCTCGTCGCGTATCGCGCCGGGCAGGGGGATGTGCCAGGCGAAGACCCTGCCGCCGCCCTCGTCGGCGGGCTGTTCGGTGACGGGCCACTCGACCGGGGCGGGGTCCGGGTTGACACCGGGCAGGTCGAGCGCGGTGAGGTCGTCGCCGCCGCGGGGGTCGCTGCCGAGGTGGGCGACCTCGTGGACGCCCGGCCCGCCGCCGTACGCATCCCGCCAGCTCTCCAGGGCCTTGCGCTGCTGGGCGACGAGGCCCGCCAACCAGGTGTCGTGCGTGGCGTGGGGCAGGACGCGGTTGGCGACGAGCACGTCGACGCGCAGGCGGTGCAGGGCGAGGCCGACGGTGGCGGTGCGGACGTGGTCGGTGCCGCTCGGTCCCGGTTCGGCGACGAGCCTTACGGTCGTGGACCGCTCCTCAAGGACGGCCTGCACGGCGGCCAGTTCGCTGTCCCAGCGGGCGGCCGTGTCGTACAGCCACTCCGCGGGCATCGGCACGCCCGCGAGGCGTCCGAGGACGGGGCGCAGGGCACGGGCGGCCTGCCGCTCCGGGGGCAGCAGGCGGCGCAGATAGCGGCGGAGCTCCTCGGGGAGTCCGAGCAGCGCGACCGCCTGCGGGCCCGGGGGCAGGTCCACGACGAGCAGGTCGTACGCCTCGGAGAGCACCGCGTCGCGCAGGGCGCGCAGGAGGGCGAGCTCCTCGGCGCCGGGCAGCGGGGTGAGTTCCTCGGCGTCGAGGCGGGAGGCGCCGAGGAGGTCCAGGACGGAGCCGGCCCGCTCCTGGAAGGCGACCAGGTCCTCGCGGAAACCCTCCGCCGCGTCCGGCCGCCACGCGGTGAGCCCGGTGGCCGCCTCCACGGGGTCGGCGCCCGTGGGTACGCCGAGTATCGCGCCGAGAGTGTCGGTGCGGTCGGCGCCGAGTACGAGGGTGCGGGTGCCCTCGCGGGCGGCCTTGAGGGCGGTGGCCGCGGCGATCGTCGTGCGGCCGGCGCCGCCGGGGCCGGTGATCAGGATGGTGCGCATGGGCTCCGCCTCGGGGCCGGGTCGTCTCGTCTGCCTGGTTGGGGTCGGTGGGCGGCTGCGGGTTGTGCTGGGCTTGTCGCGCCCGCGCGGCGGAGCCGCATATCGACACAGCCCCGCGCCCCTTGCGGGGCGCGCCCGGCGGAGGCTACTTGTCCCCGGACTCCACCCTCTTCTTCAAGCCCGCCAGCGCGCGGTCGATGATGACCTTCTCGGCCTTGCGCTTGATCATGCCGAGCATGGGGATCTTGACGTCGACCGTGAGGCGGTACGTCACCTCGGTCGCTCCGGCACCGGCCGGCTTGAGGATGTAGGAGCCGTCGAGGGAGCGCAGCATCTGGGACTTGACCAGGGTCCAGGAGACCTCGTGGTCGCCGGTCCAGGTGTACCCGAGGACCTGGTCGTCCTTGATGGCGCCCGCGTCCATGACGAGACGGACCTGCTCGGCCCGGCCCTGGTCGTCGGCCTGGAGGACCTCCGCCTCCTTCACCTCGCCCGTCCAGTCCGGGTAGCGGGCGAAGTCGGCGATCACGCCCATGACGTCGGCCGGTGCCGCCTCGATCGTGATGCTCGAACTGGTGTGTTCCGCCATCGCCGTGGCTCCTCCAGATGCGGTCCGGTGAGGGAGGGTCGTACGCACGCGTGTGCAGCGTCAGGGCCTGTTCTGAGTTCCCCGTCGTCCGCGCGAAGCGCGGGCGCAGCGGCGTTCGGTGCGTGCGATCGGCGTGCGGTGTCGCAGGTCATGTGGCGGAGCCACCTGTCCTGCGGCGCCGTGCGGCGATCGTGCGTGCCGGGCGCCGGGGCGCAGGCGGGGAACTCAGAACAGGCCTTAGGCTACCGCGCGCCCGCCCGACGCTTGGCACCCCACCTGGGGGTCACCACTCCAGCGCCCAGGGTTTCCCGCTCCCGGCGAAGTGCCCGACGTTCACGCACTCGGTCGCCCCGATCCGCATCCGCCGTACGAGCGGCTGGTGGACGTGGCCGAAGAGCGCGTAGCGGGGGCGGGTGCGGCGGATCGCGTCCAGCAGGGCCCGGCTGCCCCGCTCGAAGCGGCGCGCCACCGTGTCGTACACCAGCTCCGGGACCTCCGGCGGGATGTGCGTGCACAGCACGTCCACCTCGCCGACGGCCTCGATCTTCGCCGCGTACTCCTCGTCGCTGATCTCGTACGGGGTGCGCATGGGGGTGCGCAGGCCGCCGCCCACGAAGCCGAAGGCCCAGCCGCCGATCTCCACGCGCTCGCCGTCCAGCACCGTGATGCCCGGTCCGGCGTACTCCGGCCACAGGGTCGGCATGTCGACATTGCCGTAGGTGGCGTACGTCGGAGCGGGGAACGCGGCGAACAGCTCGGCGTACTGCTTGCGTATCGCCTTCTCGATCACGGTGGCCCGTTCCGAGCCGATCCCGGCCCAGAGCCGGGCGCCGAACGCGCGGGCCTCCTCGAAGCGGCGGGCGGTGCGCAGCTCGACGATCCGGTCGGCGTTCTCGACGCCGAACAGGTCGGGGAAGATGCCGCGCGAGTGGTCGGCGTAGTCGAGGAAGAGCACCAGGTCACCGAGGCAGACCAGGGCGTCGGCACCCTCGCCCGCCCGGGCCAGGTCGCGCGCGTTGCCATGCACGTCGCTGACCACGTGGATGCGCGTCCTGCCGCTGCTGCCTGGTGTGGGTGCCATGGTGATCAAGCGTAGGGGCGTGGCGCAAAAGTGAACAGAGGTGGCCGGACTTGTGGTTACTGGCCAGTTGCGAATTCCGTGGACTACTGTGCGCGAAGGAAAGCCTATTGACGTGTGACGGAGAAAACATCTCGCCCGACCCCCTGTCATAGAAGGGATACCGACGGGTAACGTCCGGGCAGTCCAGTTGTGCTCAGGATTTCAACAACTCAATCCGAGAGCACCTGCCCGAGTCCTGGACCGACCGTCGCAGCACGCAGAGTCGGGTGCCGGCGCCCTATGAGGAGCAGCAGTCTTGCGCGAGTTCAGCCTTCCGGCTTTGTACGAGGTCCCCACGGACGGCAATCTCACCGACATCGTCCGGAGAAACGCCGCGCAGCACCCCGAAGTCGCCGTGATCGCCCGCAAGGCGGGCGATGCCTGGCTGGACGTCACCGCCGCCGCCTTCCTGGCCGAGGTGCGGGCCGCCGCGAAGGGGCTCATCGCCTCCGGGGTCCAGCCGGGTGACCGGGTCGCGCTGATGTCCCGTACCCGCTACGAGTGGACGCTGTTCGACTTCGCGATCTGGTCCGCGGGCGCCGTCACCGTGCCGGTGTACGAGACCAGCTCGCCCGAGCAGGTCCAGTGGATCCTCAGCGACTCGGGCGCGACCGCCTGCATCGTGGAGCAGGACAACCACGCGGCCGCCGTCGAGTCGGTGCGCGACCGGCTGCCCGCGCTCAAGAACGTCTGGCAGATCGAGGCCGGCGCCGTGGAGGAACTGGACCGCCTCGGCCTGGACGTCACCGACGCGACGGTCGAGGAGCGCAGCTCGCTGGCCAAGGCCGACGACCCGGCGACCATCGTCTACACGTCCGGCACGACCGGCCGCCCGAAGGGCTGTGTGCTCACCCACCGCAGTTTCTTCGCCGAGTGCGGGAACATCGTGGAGCGGCTGCGTCCGCTCTTCCGTACCGGCGACTGCTCGGTGCTCCTCTTCCTGCCGCTCGCGCACGTCTTCGGGCGGCTGGTGCAGATCGCGCCGATGATGGCGCCGATCAAGCTGGGCAACGTCCCGGACATCAAGAACCTCACCGACGAACTGGCCGGCTTCCGGCCCACGCTGATCCTCGGTGTACCGCGTGTCTTCGAGAAGGTCTACAACGCGGCACGCGCCAAGGCGCAGGCGGACGGCAAGGGCAAGATCTTCGACAAGGCGGCGGACACGGCCATCGCGTACAGCAAGGCCCTGGACACCCCGTCCGGTCCGCCGCTCGGGCTGAAGGTCAAGCACAAGGTGTTCGACACGCTCGTCTACAGCAAGCTGCGGGCGGTGCTCGGCGGCAAGGGTGAGTACGCCATCTCGGGCGGCGCCCCGCTGGGCGAGCGCCTCGGCCACTTCTTCCGCGGCATCGGCTTCACAGTCCTGGAGGGCTACGGACTGACCGAGTCCTGCGCGGCCACCGCCTTCAACCCCTGGGACCGGCAGAAGATCGGCACGGTCGGCCAGCCGCTGCCCGGTTCGGTGATCCGCATCGCCGACGACGGCGAGGTGCTGCTGCACGGCGAGCACCTGTTCAAGGAGTACTGGAACAACCCGGGCGCGACTCAGGAGGCGCTGGCCGACGGCTGGTTCCACACCGGTGACATCGGCACCCTCGACGAGGACGGCTATCTGAGGATCACCGGCCGCAAGAAGGAGATCATCGTCACCGCGGCCGGCAAGAACGTGGCCCCTGCCGTGATCGAGGACCGTATCCGCGCGCACGCGCTGGTCGCGGAGTGCATGGTGGTGGGCGACGGGCGGCCGTTCGTGGGCGCGCTGGTCACCGTCGACGAGGAGTTCCTGGGCCGCTGGGCCGCCGAGCACGGCAAGCCGGCGGGCTCCACCGCGGCGTCGCTGCACGAGGACGCCGACCTTGTGGCCGCGATCCAGTCGGCGGTCGACGACGGCAACGCCGCGGTGTCGAAGGCGGAATCGGTGCGGAAGTTCCGCATTCTGTCCTCCCAGTTCACCGAGGACTCGGGCCATCTCACGCCGTCACTGAAGCTCAAGCGCAGCGTGGTGGCCAAGGACTTCGCGGACGAGATCGAGGCGATCTACCGGGGCTGAGCCCCCGCCCGGCCGACCCTCATGACACGGTGTCCTCGGCCAGGACCCGCGCCATCGTCCGTTCCGCGAGCGCGGTGATCGTCACGAACGGGTTGACCCCGATCGACCCGGGCACCAGTGAGCCGTCCGTGACGTACAGCTTCGAATAGCCCTTCACGCGCCCGTAGCCGTCGGTCGCCTTCCCCAGCACGCAGCCGCCCAGCGGGTGGTACGTGAAGTCGTCGGCGAAGACCTTGCTGGCCGAGCCGAACAGGTCGTAGCGGTAGATCGTGGAGTTGGCCGAGTTGATCCGGTCGAAGAGCTTCTTGGCCATGGAGACGGACACCGCGCTCTGGGCGGCGCTCCAGCCGAGCTTCGCCGAGTCGCTCGCCGCGTCGTACGTGAACGCGGCGCGCTCCGGGTTCTTGGTGATCGCCAGATAGAGGCTGACCCAGTGCTCCAGTCCCGTGGGCAGCGGGGCGATCTCGGCGAAGACCGGGTTGGCGGTGTTCGCCCAGTCGTCGATCCCCATGACGGGCATGGTGGACTGGTTCGCCCCGACGGTGTCCCAGAGGTGGTTGGCGCGCCCGAGCATCACGTTGCCGTTCGTGCCCCAGCCGCCGCCGACGCTCGCGTCGAGGGCGGGCAGGGTTCCCTTCGCCCGTGCCCGGACCAGGAGTTCGGTGGTGCCGACGCTGCCCGCGCCGAGGAAGAGGTAGGTGCAGCCGTACTCCTTGGTCTCGACGACGGCGCCGGTGTCGTCGATGCGGTCGACGGTCACGACGTACGTCCCGTCGCTCTCCCTGCGTATCCCCCTGGCCCGCTCCATGGTGTGGATCGTGACGTTGCCGGTGCCCAGCGCCGAGGCGAGGTACGTCTTGTCGAGGCTGCGCTTGCCGTGGTTGTTGCCGTAGATGACCTCGGCCCCGAGCGCGGACTTGGTGGCCGTGCCGGCGGCCTCGCGCTGCATGTGGGCGAAGTCGTACACGCTCGGGACGAACGTGGTCTTCAGACCGGCGTTCTCGGCGTGCTTGCGGGAGATCCGGGTGAAGCGGTACCACTCGGTGGACTCGAACCAGGCGGGGTCGATCGTGTTGACGCCGAGCATGGAGCGGGCGCGCGGGAAGTACGTGCCGTACATCTCCGCGGTGTCGACGGTGGGGAACTGCTCGGCGAAGTACGACTGGAGGGGCGTGACGGCCATGCTGCCGTTGACCAGCGAGCCGCCTCCGACACCGCGTCCCACGTACACGGACATGTTGGCGAAGCGGACGCGGTCGAGGACGCCGGGGTAGGGGCTGATGTCCCGGTTGACGACATCCAGCCAGAGAAAGGTGGCGAGCGGCGCCTCGGTGCGTGTGCGGAACCACATCGATCTCTGGTCGGGCGCGTTGGTGGGACAGAACACCTTGCCGTCGGAGCCGGCGGTGTTCCAGAGTCTGCCCATCTCGATGACGAGTGTGCGGATGCCGGCCTGACCGAGGCGCAGGGCGGCCACGGCGGCGCCGTAGCCGGAGCCGATCACGATGGCGGGCGAGTTGTCGACGGCCTCGGGCTCCACGGCGTGCGCGGACGTCAGACCTACCCGGGTGAGACCGAGGGCGGCGGCCGACTGCAGTGCGGCGAGACCGAGCAGGCGGCGGCGAGAAAGGTGATGGTGCGTCAGTTTTTCTGTCATGCGCACAGAATGCGCGGGTGCCCTTATTCTTACCAGGGATACTCGATACCCCTTTTACCCCTTCCACCCCTCTTGTCCCGATCGCATCTTCTGGGACTTCCGCACCCTTAGTACCTTTAGTCGCCTTCTGCCCCTACAGCAACTGCTTCAACTTCTCCGCCAGCAGGTCCCACCGCCACTTCTCCTCGACCCACTCGCGGCCCCGCTCCCCCATGCGGCGCCGCAACTCCGGGTCGTCGAGGAGGGTGAGGACGCGGTCGGCCGCCTCTTCCGGGGAGCCGCCGCGGACGACCCAGCCGGTCTCACCGTCGAGGACCGCGTCAGGGGCGCCGCCGGAGTCTCCGGCGACGACCGGCAGCCCCGTCGCGGAGGCCTCCAGGTACACGATGCCGAGCCCCTCCACGTCCAGCCCGCCCCGGCGCGTACGGCACGGCATGGCGAAGACGTCTCCGGCGCCGAAGTGGGCGGGCAGCTCCGCCCAGGGCACGGCTCCGGTGAAGCGGACGGAGCCGGCGACCCCGGTCTCGTACACGAGCCTGCGCAGGTCCTTCTCGTAGGGGCCGCCGCCGACGATCAGCAGCACCGTCTCGGGCTGCCGGGCGAGGATGCGCGGCAGCGCCCGGATGAGCGTGTCCTGCCCCTTGCGCCGGACCAGCCGGGAGACGCAGACCACGACCGGGCGGTCGGTCAGGCCGAGGCGGGCGCGGATCTCGTCGCCGCCCGAGCCGGGGTGGAAGGTCTTCTCGTCGACACCGGGCGGGAGCTGCACCATGCGCCCGGCCGCCGCCGGGGTCAGCGCGGCCGCGATCCGGGAGCGCGTGTACTCGCCGAGGTACGTGATCGTGTCCGTGGCCTCCCCGATGCGGCGCAGCAGCCCGCGGGCGGCGGGCAGCTGTGCCCAGCCCGCCTCGTGCCCGTGCGTCGTGGCCACGAGCCGCTCCGCGCCTGCCCTGCGCAGCGCGGGCGCCATCAGACCGAGCGGGGCCGCGGCCCCGAACCACACCGAGGTGCAGCCGTGCTCCCGCAGCAGCGACACCGCGCGCCGCGTGGCGTCCGGAGTCGGCAGCAGCATGGTCGTCCGGTCACGTACGACGGTGAAGGGCTGTTCGGCGTCGAAGGCGGCCGTCGCCTCGACGCCCTCACGGCTCCGCTTCCACGTGGACGCGTAGACGACCAGCCGCTCGGGGTCCAGCCGCAGCGCCATGTTGTGCAGGAAGGCCTGGATGCCGCCGGGCCGGGGCGGGAAGTCGTTGGTCACGATCAGGGTCTTGTGCATCGCCGCCGACCCTACCGGGCGGGTCCCCGCACCGGACCTGACCGGGTTCCCCACGGCCGGGCCCGGCCACGCCGCGAGCCCTCTCACAGGCGGACAGGACATCATGTCCCCACATACGGGACACACGAGCAAGGGCGGAGGTGGACATGGCGGCGGGCACACAGCGATTCCCGGTCGGGCTCCTCACGGCCTGGACCGCGACCAGGCTGCTCCTGTTGCTCTTCGTCCTCAAGTTCCTCGTCTTCCCCGGCCCGGACGTGACGACCGACGTCTCGGTGATCTACCAGGGCTGGTACGAGGTCCTGCGCGGCGGCACATACCCCTTGGGCGACGTGACGTGGCAGTACCCGCCCGGCGCCGCGCTCGCGATCCTCTCCCCCGCCCTGCTGCCGTTCCTGGGCTACGCGCCGGCGTTCTTCGCCCTGGTCCTCCTTTCCGACCTGGTGGTCCTCGCGCTGCTGTGCTCCGCGGGGACGCGCCCCGGCGGGGCACAGCGCGGCGCCTGGGTGTGGGTCGTGGGCGTGGCGCTGCTCGGGCCGACCGTGTACGCCCGGTATGACGTGATGGTGACGGCGGTCGCGGTGGCCGCGTTGCTCGCCGGAGCGCGTCACCCGCGCGTGATGGGGGCGCTCGCGGCCTTCGGCGCGCTGCTGAAGGTGTGGCCGGTACTGCTGCTCGTGGGGGCGAGGAAGCGCGCGGCATGGCTCTCCGCCGCGGTGACCGGCTCGGTGCTGGCGGCGTTGTTCGCGGTCTGGATGCCGGGCGCCTTCGCCTTCCTGACCTTCCAGCGCGAGAGGGGCACGGAGATCGAGTCCCTGGGCGCGCTCGCCCTCCACGTGGCCCGCCAGTTCGGCTGGGAAGGCCAGGTGCTGCTCAACTACGGCTCGGTCGAGTTCCTCGGGCCGTACGTCGACGTCGTCAGCATGGCGGCCCTGCTGCTGAGCGCGGCGGCCTTCGGCTGGCTGGCGCTGTGGCGGCTGCGCGCCAGGCGGTTCGCGCCGCACACGCTCGCGGAGGCGGCCTTCGTGGCGGTGCTGATGTTCACGACCACGAGCCGGGTCATCAGCCCGCAGTACATGGTGTGGCTGGTCGGGCTCGCGGCGGTCTGCCTGTGCTTCAGGGCCGGCCGGATGGTGGTGCCCGCGTACCTCGTCCTGGCCGCGTGCCTGCTGACCGTGCTGGAGTTCCCCGTCTGGTTCGACCACGTGGTCGCGAGCGACTGGCTGGGCGTCCTCCTGCTCTTCGCCCGCAACGGCCTGCTCGTCCTCGCGACGCTGTTCGCCGCGCTGGAGCTGTGGCAGGACACGGTGGGCCTCCGGCGCGAAGAGGTGGTTCACCGTCCCGAGGAGCGACGTCCTCAATCGCCGGACGGGCTGCTCGATCCGACTGCCCCTGGCCAGTAGGGCTCGTCCCGACTGCCCCTGGCCAGTAGGGCTCGTCCCGACTGCCTCTGGCCAGTAGGACTCGTCGGCCGGCCTCGGCGGCCCGGCGGCCGAGGCTCAGCCCAGCTGGGCCCGCAGATACGCCCGCCACTGCTCCGTGAACCGTTCCGGCGTCGTGCCGAGCACGTCCCGCAGCGCGCCCTCCACGGCGCCCGCGCGCCTCTCGTGGTCCCCCACGGCCCGGTAGAACTCGTTCAGCCGGACCTCGCCCCAGCGGTCCGCGATCATCCGGCAGGCCAGCCACCCGCTCTCGTACGCCTGCGCGAGCTGCGTCGCGTTGCCGCCGAAGCCGAAGTCCGCGTCCGTGGGCAGCCGGCTCGGTGCCCGGCCCTCCAGCACGGCGCGCTGCAGTTCCGGTGCGACCTGGACCGCCGTGCGCCCGGCCCCCCGGTAGCCGACCCAGTCGGCAAAGCCCTCGGAGAGCCACAGGGGCGTGGCCGCGGTCGTGGCCGCACGGGTGGCGACGTGGGTGGTCTCGTGGGAGAGCACCACCTGCCGGCCGAGGCCGCCGAGGACGCCGTACGCGTCGGGGTTGACGATGATCCGGTCCGCGGGCGCCTTCGGGGAGCCTCCCGTCTCGCCCGTGGTGACCGCCGCGATCCCCCGGTACCCGGACGCGGGGGCGCCGAGCAGCCCGGCCATCCCGTCCAGCGACCGGGGGACGAGGACGACGACCCGCCCCGCCCAGCCGTCGCCCCACGCCTCGGTCACCGCGGGCACGGCCCGGTCCGCCAGCGCCGCGTACCCGCGCAGCGCCGCGGCCGACTGCCCGACGCCGAGGACGAGGCTGCGCTCACCCTTCACGGCCCGGACGGCGCCCTGCTCCCACAGTTGCTCGGCGGCCCTCTCGGCGGGCTCGTCGGAGGCGACGTACCAGGTGCCGTCGTCGCGGGTCAGCGTCAGCGCGCGGGCGGCGGTGATGGGGACCTTGTCGTACCCGCGTATCCGGTAGCGGAGTTCCGCCTCGGCCGTCGCCCGGTCCCCGGAGCGGTGGAAGCCGGTCAGGCGGTACGACCAGGACGCGAGCGGAAGGCCGCGCAGGTTCGCGAACTCCGCCGTGCCGGCGGCAGGGTGGTCCCGGCCGCCGGACACCGGCGCCTCCGTCCCCCGGTACGCCGACTCGTCGCGCTCCAGGACGGCCTCCGCGCGCCGGTCGAGCACGTGCTGGACGTCGGCCCTGGCGGCGTCGGGTGCGGGGCCGCCTCCGCAGCCCACGACAAGGGCCAACGCCAAGGACAGCCCTGCCCACACCGCATGCCGTCGACCCGCCACCTTCCCGATCGTACGGTGACCCGCCGCATGTGGCGCACGCCGGTTCAGACCCGTGTGACCGCCGAGACCGGCATCATGCCGACCGGGTCGTAGCGGACGGGCGCGCCCGGGTACGGGGCGTGAATGACCTGGCCGTTGCCCGCGTACATGCCGACGTGGCTGGCGTCCTCCCGGTAGAGGACCAGGTCGCCGGGCTGTGCCTCGGACAGCGGCACATGGCGGCCGGCGTACCGCTGGGCCTGCGAGGTGCGCGGCAGCCCGACGCCGGCCTGGGCGTACGACCACTGCATGAGGCCCGAACAGTCGAAGCCGTGGGGCCCGTTGGCGCCCCACACGTACGGCCTGCCGACAGCGGCGCGGGCCGCGGCGATGGCGGCGGCCGCGCGGGCGCTGGGTGCGGCGGCGCCTGCGGGGTCGGACCGGTGGGTGCCGCCGGCGCGGGAGACCCGGTCGTACTCGGCGCGCTCCTCGGCCGGGAGGGAGTTGAGCAGCCGCCGGGCCTTGGCGAGTTTGTGCTCGACGGTGCGCTTGTGCTCGGCGACGGCACTGCGGCTCTTCTCCAGCCGCTTGAGCCTGCCGGTCGTCTCCTCGCGCTCCTGGGCGAGGTCGCGCAGGGCCCGCTGAAGGTCCTTGAGTTCCCCTGCGTGGTGGGCGCTGATCCGGTCGAGGGCGGCGGCCCTGTCGAGGTAGCCGGCGGGGTCCTCGGAGAGCAGCAGGATGAGCGAGGGGTCGACCCCGCCGGCGCGGTACTGGGCGCCCGCGAGTGAACCGAGCGCGTCCCGCATGGTGTTGACGCGCTCCTGCTGGCGGGCGATCCGGTCCTGGGCGGCACCGACCTGCTCGCGCAGGGTGCCGGCGCGTTCGTCGGCCTTGTTGAACGCCTCGGTGGCCCGCTCGGCCTCCTCGTAGAGGCGGTCCACCTCGGCTCGGGTGTCGTCGGACGGCGCGGCGGCTGCCGGTCCCGCCTGTACGGCACCGAGAGCCGCGGCGGCGGACAGTACGCAGAGCGCTGCGCTCGCGCCCCGGTTGAACCCGGGCGGTACAAGGCGGCGATGGTGGGACCCCACGGGAGCCGCTCTCCCTTCGCTGGCGGACACGGACCGTCCCCCTGTGCAGGGGAAACGGCCAGACAGTAGCCCCGTGGCCAGGTGCCGACCAAAGACGTCATGGGGTACACAACGGGCACACAGCGCGACGCCCCGCCTCAGACGCAGGTCATCGGCGGGGCGTGGGGTCAGCGCGGGTCGTGGTAATTCGCCCGTTCGGGCGCTACGGCATCTTGATCGTGAGTCTTGATCGTGAAGGGGCCGCGAACGGCGGGGAGTGGCCGGAGGGCCGGTCAGATACGCACGCCGAACTGGAAGGAACCGATGGTGTTCATCGACTCGTAGCGGACGACGGCACCCGGCTTCGGGGAGTGCAGGACCGTGTTGTTGCCCGCATAGAGGCCGACGTGCGCCAGGTTGTTGAAGAAGACCAGGTCGCCCGGCTTGAGTTGGCTGCGCCCGATCTTCGGGCCGTCGTTCTGCTGCGTGTACGTGGTCCGGGTGATCGAGACCCCCGCCTGGGCGTATGACCACTGGGTCAGCCCGGAGCAGTCGTACGAGTTGGGGCCGCTGCCACCGGAGACGTACGGCTTGCCGACCTGGGTGTCCGCGGCGGCGAGCGCGGCGGCGCCGCGCTCGGAGGACGGCGCCTCGTTGCCGAGTTCGACGCGCTCCCCGGCGGAGCGGCTGGCGCGCTGCTCTTCGTCCGCCAGCGCCGCCTTCTCCTGGGCGGTCAGGGTGTTGAGGAGCTTCTGCGCCTCGGCGAGCTTGTCCTGGACTTCCTTCTTCTTCTCGCCCAGGGACTCGCGGGTGTCGGCGAGGTCCTTGAGCTTCCCGGCGGCTTCCTCGCGCTGCTGGGCGAGCACCCGCTGCTTGTCCTGGACCTTCTTCAGCGCCTCGATCTGCTGAGCGCTCAGCTGATCCATCGTGGACGCCTTGTCGAGGTAGTCGTCCGGGTCGGCGGAGAGGAAGAGCTGGACGGAGGGGTCGATGCCACCCGTCCGGTACTGGGAGCTGGCCATCAGGCCGAGGCCCTCACGCAGGTCGTTGAGCTCGCCCTGGCCGCGCGCGACCTGGTCCTGGAGAGTGTCGATCTCCTTCTCGAGCTTCTTCTGCTTCTCCTTGGCCCCGTTGTACTTGTCGGTGGCCAGCCCCGCCTCTTCGTAGAGCGCGTCGACCTTGGACTTGACCTCGTCCTTGCTCGGCTTCTCGCTGGGCGCGGCGTTGGCGGCCTGCGAGGAGAGAGCCACAGCGGCAGCAGCGGCAGTGGTGAGCACAGTGACACGTGCGCGGTTCGGCTGCTTCGGTCGACGGTGGGACGCCACGGAGGCGATCTCCTTCTTCCTTCAGCCGCCTACCGACACACCGGTGGGCGGTGCCCCTCCACCGTCACCCCGAATGAGTGATCAACCGAGCGGAGGTTCGAAGCCAGACCCTAGTGACCTTCTTGTGATCAGTTCAAATCCTCACGTGAAAAAAGTATGTGACGCAGCGCATTCTTTGCCCTCAACTCACGTGCGGTGATGCCCCATTGACGCTACGTTGCGTGACGGAACCCCCAATTGGGGCATTTCACTTCACAGGTTGCGCTTGCGACGTACGTGGCCCATGGGATGTACGGACCAGAACGACCGCGCGTTCAGAGGGAGCGGAGTCCCAGTCCCCCTTGACCTGGCCCAGGGACCGTTTTCAGCCGCGTGAGAAGCGCTTCAGCAGGACCGCCGAAGCCACCGGCCGGGCTCCGGCCTTGGCCACCCCGTCGGCCACCTCACGGTCGGTGGAGGCGACGATGACCGGACGCCCGGGCGGCTCGGCGCGCACCAGTTGGCGGATCAGTTCGTCAGCGGTGACGCCCGGCTTGGAGAACAGCACCCGCACCCCGCGCGGCGGCGCGAGCAGCACGGGCGCGGCCAGTTCGGCGCCGTCGAAGACACACGTCACCTCGGCGTTCGTCTGCGCGGCGAGCTGCGAGAGCTGCCCGAGGAGCCGCAGCCGCTGCTTCTCCAGCGGCATCTGCGGATAGCCGGTCTTGGTGACGTTGTAGCCATCGACGACGAGATGAGCCTGTGGCAGCGCGAGCAACTGGTCGAGGATCGCGGGGTCGTTCTCGGACAGTGCGCGGGCTGCGATGTCCTTCGGGGTCATACGGCCGGGTTCGACGGCGTCCACGGTCTCGGCGGGCCGTACGGACACCGGCGGCAACGCCAGCTCCCGCCGCAGCCCTTGGGCCGCGTCCAGCACGGTGTCCAGAAGCAGCCGTACGCGCATGTCCTCGACGCTGCGCCCCTCACGCGCGGCGCGCCGGGTGGCCTCCAACGCCGCCTCGGCCTCCCCCAGCCGTGCCTTGAGCCGCCGGGTCTCGCTCTCGGCGGCCGACACCTGGGCGTGGCTCTCGGCGCGTACGGCCTCGATCTCGGTGTGCACCTTGCGCATCGCGGCCTCGCCGCGCTTGATGTCGCTGAGTGCGGCGCGCAGTTTGCGCTGGAGCGACTCCGCTTCCTTCTTGGCCGACTCCAGCTCCGCGCGCAGCCGCTCGGTCTCGGCCCTCGTAAGGTCGCGGGCCTCGACGAGCTCCGCACGCAGCCGCTCCAGCTCGGCGCGGCTCTCCTCGTCCGCGCGCTCCGCGTCGGCCCGCTGGGCCTCCTCGCCGGCCGCGGTGACCAGCTTCACCCAGCCCGTGGGGCGCAGCACATAGGCCGCGGCCGCCACGTCCAGCGGGTCCGCGGCCGGTGGGGGCGCGCCCGAGTCGAGGGCGGCGGCGAGCTCGGGCTGGGCCTCTCTGAACTGCTCCCCGATGCGCTGCCGGAACAGTGTGTCGCCCTCCAGGGCCGCCGCCATGGCGTTGCCCGCGAACTTGGCCCTCCGGTTGGGAGCGAACCGGGCGTACTGTCTGAGCTGCGCGGGCAGTTCCGGGACGGTCAGCCCGCCGAATCCGTCGGACACGATCTGTACGACGCGTCGGCGTACGCCCTCGGGCAGCGGACGGTCGAGCACCTCAGCGGCGCCGTCGCCCGGCCCCCCGCCTGCGGTCTCCACCATCCGTCACCCCAATACCTGTACCGGTACCTCTGCGGGGGCCGCTCCTGTCAGGAGCCTGCCCCCGGCCTGTCCACGAGTTCCACCTGGTCCACGGCGTTGCACCAGCGGCAGCGCACCGACTCGATCGTCTCACTGAGCACCTCGCGCTCCTCCACCTTCGGCTCCCCGGCCAGGTCGAGATGCACGTACTCGACAACCTTCGACGAGCGGGTCACGTCGAACCGCGTGAGGTTGCCGCAGAGCGTGCAGCGCCAGCGGGTGGTGTCGGTCGGCAGGGGAACCGTCGTCATCGTGGCTGCTCTTCCTTCCAGTCTCCGTGATGCGCCAGTTTCCCTGGTGCGTGTGGCCAAGCGACCCCGGGGTAGTACGGGCACGCCCCGACGCCGCTCGTAACCCTACGGCCTGGCGGGTACCCGCCGCCCGTCCGTCCATGGCGGCGAGGCGGTCTGTGCGGTTCGGTCCGGTTACGTCATGCTCTGATCATGATCAGGCAGTGGAGCGCGAAGGCAGGCCGGGCGCTACGGCAACACCCGGCGCCGGTGACCTACGGACTGATCGGCGCCTGCTGCATGATCTTCCTGATCGGCCCGGCGTCCGGGATGAACGCCGGGTACGGCACCGGGGACGAACTGCTCGCCGCCCAGCGGGCGTACTTCCGGCGCTGGGGCGTCGTGCCGGTCGAACTGATCGGGGCCGACCCGCGGGCCGCGCTCACCCCCCTGACGGCGCTGTTCATCCACGGGAGCTGGCTCCACCTCCTCGGCAACATGCTGTTCCTCTATGTCTTCGGGGCGATGGCCGAGGAGCGGATGGGCCACATCGAGTTCGCTCTCTTCTACACGGGCTGCGGCTGCCTCGCCCTGCTGGGGTACGCGGCCGCCAACGCCGACTCGTCGCAGACGCTGGTCGGAGCGTCGGGGGCGATCTCCGCGGTCCTCGGCGCGTTTCTGTATCTGTTCCCCAGAGCGCGGGTCACCAGCCTCTTTCCGTTCCTGTTCTTCCTTCCGCTGCGGTTTCCGGCGTGGGTGACCCTGCCGTTCTGGGTGGGCCTCCAGTGGGTCGCGGCCGGCCAGGCCACGCGGGGGCCCGGGGTGGCCTACCTGGCGCACGTCGTGGGGTTCGGCCTGGGCTTCGCCTACGCGTGGGTGCGGTACATGCGGCCGACTAGAGTGACATCCCCAGCGTCCGCCCCCGAGGGAGAGAACCCGCCGTGATCACCGCGATCGTGCTCATCAAGACCAGCGTGGACCGGATCCCCGAGATCGCCGAGTCGATCGCCGCGCTGGACTCCGTCAGTGAGGTGTTCTCCGTGACCGGTACCTATGACCTGATCGCGATGGTCCGGGTGAAGGCCCACGATGATCTCGCCGATGTGATTCCGGGACGGATCAGCAAGATTCCCGGGGTTGAGGCCACGGATACGCATGTGGCGTTCCGTACGTATTCGCAGCATGACCTTGAGGCTGCGTTCGCTATCGGTTTGGACAGCTAGAGGTCGTATGGCGGGTGCGGGTGCGTCGTGGTTTGTCGCGCCCACGCGGCGGAGCCGCACATCGACACAGCCCCGCGCCCCTGAAACACCCCCCAGTTCCCCTCGGATGAAGAGTTCCTCATCTTGGGCTCATCCTGCTGTCGGGTGCCGTGCGCAGCATCGGTCCCATGGTCTTCTCTCGCCGGATGGCGGCCCTCGCCGCTGTCGTGGTGATTCCTCTCGGGATCGCCGCCACCAGTTTTGCCCTCAGTGACCGTCCGGAGTCGCCCAAGGTTCCGCCCAAGGTCGAACTGGACAGCGGCTCGCCCTCCTCGCCGGCGCCCACCCCGTCCGCGCCGACGCCGACGCCCAGTGACGAGGTCGTGTCACGGCCTCCCGTGACGGACAGCTCTGCGGATGATGACGATGACGACGACGGGCCCGGCGACGACGGATGACCGGCCGCGACGGTCGCTCACGGCGCGCGTCCGCATCCTGCTCTGGCTGCTGCTCATGATGGCCGTCGCCCTCGGCTCGGTGGCCGCCACGACGCGGTCGATACTGCTCCGGGACGTCGAGCTCCGGGTGAGCGGGCTGCTCGCCCAGGAGGCCGGTGAGTTCGCCCACTTCGAGGAGCGGGGCGTCGACCCGGAGACCGGCCGGCCGTTCACCGATCCGGGGCGGCTGCTGTACGTCTTCCTGGAGCGGCAGTACGCCGACCCGGACGAGGAACTGATCGGGCTGGTGGGCCGGTACGGCCGTGGCCCCGCGCAGATCATCCAGCCGCCCCGCGACATCCCGGTCGCCGTGCCCCTGCACCAGGACGCCGACGCGCGGCGCCGTATCTACGACTCGCCCGACTCCACCGGCATCCTGCACCGGGCGGCGGGCGAGATCCGCTGGGCCAAGGTGGCCGTCGCCCGGCACGGCAGCGAACCGGACGCCGCGTTCGTCGTCGCCTTCCACCCGGGGCGCGAACAGGCGGGCGTGGACGAGGTGTTCCGCATACTGCTCGCCATCTCGGGGGTGGCGCTGGTGCTGACGACCGGGATCGGGTGGGCGGTCGCCGGGCGGATCCTGCAGCCCGTACGGCTGGTGCGTACCGCGGCCGCGCAGCTCACCGAGCAGGACCTCACCCGTCGTATCCCGGTGCGCGGACGGGACGACGTGGCCGCGCTCGCCGAGACGTTCAACGCCATGCTCGACCGGCTGGAGCGCGCCTTCGCCGCCCAGCGGGAGTTCGTCGACGACGCCGGTCACGAGCTGCGCACCCCCATCACCATCGTGCGCGGCCATCTGGAGCTGATGGGCGACGACCCCGCCGAGCGCGAGGAGACCGTCCGCCTCGTCACCGACGAGCTCGACCGGATGAGCCGCATCGTCGAGGACCTGCTCCTGCTCGCCAAGGCCGAGCGCCCCGACTTCGTCACCCCGGAGCCCGTCCAGCTCGCCGAACTGACCGCCGACGTCTACGTCAAGGCCCGCACCCTCGGCGACCGCGACTGGCAGCTCGCCGAAGTCGCCGACCGGGAGGTGGAGTTGGACCCCCAGCGGATCACCCAGGCGATGGTCCAGCTCGCGCAGAACGCCGTGCAGCACACCACGGCCGGCCAGACCATCCGCATCGGCTCCCGCGCCGACGGCTCGTGCGTCGAGCTGTACGTCGTGGACTGCGGGCCCGGTGTCCAGCCGCAGGACGCCCGGGTCATCTTCGAGCGGTTCCGGCGCGGGACCGCCCGGCGCGGCGCCCGTGGCTCGGGCGCCGGGCTCGGGCTGTCGATCGTGCGGGCGATCGCGGAGGCCCATGGCGGCCGGGTCCGTCTGCACGACACGGAGGGCGGCGGCGCCACCTTCGTACTGAACCTGGAGGAAGCACGCCCGTGAACGCGATCCGCAAAGAGGCACGCACGTGAACCGCATTCTCATCGTGGAGGACGAGGAACGCATCGCCGCCTTCGTGGAGAAGGGCCTGCGCGCGGGCGGATTCACGACCACCGTGGTCGGTGACGGCGAGGCCGCGTACGAGTACGCGCTGACCGGCGGATTCGATCTGATCGTCCTCGACATCGGGCTGCCCGGCCGGGACGGCTTCACGGTCCTGCGCGAACTGCGGGAGGCCCGCGTGACCATCCCCGTGATCGTGCTGACCGCCCGGGACTCCGTACGGGACACCGTGGCCGGTCTGGAGGGCGGCGCCGACGACTGGATGACCAAGCCGTTCCGCTTCGAGGAACTCCTCGCGCGGGTGCGCCTGCGGCTGCGTACGGCGGCACGCGCGCCCGAGGTGACGGTGCTGCGGTCCGGTTCGCTGAGCCTGGACCTGCGGACGCGGCGGGCCCGGTCCGGGGAGCGGACGGTCGATCTGACGGCCCGCGAGTTCGTGCTCCTGGAGCTGTTCCTGAGGCATCCCGGGCAGGTGCTGTCCCGCGAGCAGATCCTGTCGCACGTATGGGGGTACGACTTCGATCCCGGCTCCAACATCGTGGACGTCTACGTGCGCGCGCTGCGGAAGAAGCTGGGCTCGGAGCGGGTGGAGACGGTTCGCGGGATGGGGTACCGGTTGCCGTCGTAACGGGGCGAACGGCCGCGTGAAGTTTCCTTCATGTGCGGCTCATCGACGGCTCACGGCCCGGCAGGACCCTCGATGATGTGACCCTGAACCTCCGTCTGGCCGTGGCGCTGTGCGCGGCGCTGTCCCTGTGCGCACTGCTCGTGGTGCCCGGCAACTTCCCCGGCCTCGGCGGCGACGCCCGTCTCACGCTCGTGGTCTTCGCCCTGGCCACCTGCGCCTGGATCGCCACGCCGATCGACGACACGTACATCGCGCTGGGCGCCGGGCTCGCGCTGACGGTCACCGGGGTGATCAGCAGCGACACGCTCTTCGGCACCCTGGGCGACTCGACGGTGTGGCTGCTGATCTGCGCGTTCGTGCTGGCGGCGGCGGTGAGCCGGACGGGCCTTGCGGGGCGGGCGGCGGTGTTCCTGGTCGGCGGGGCGCGCACCGTTCGGCAGCTGACGCATCTGACGACGGCCGCGCTGGTGGTGACGGCCTTCGCCGTGCCGGCGACCTCGGGCCGGGCCGCGCTCGCGCTGCCGGTGTTCCTCGCCCTCGCCAAGGCGCTCTCCGACCGGAAACGACTGGTCGTGATGCTGGCGTTGCTGTTTCCGACCGTGATCCTTCTGTCGGCGGTGGCAACCCTGATCGGGGCGGGCGCGCATCTGATCACCGTGTCGGTGCTGTGGGAGGCCACCGGTGACCGGATCGGCTTCACGGAGTGGCTGCTGCTGGGTCTGCCGCTGGCCGTGGTGTGCTCCCATCTGGCGGCCGAGGCCGTCCTGCTGACGACCACCCGGCGCGCTGACCGCCGGGGTCCCGTGCACATCACCGCCGAGCAGATCCAGCAGCACAGCGACCGCCCGGTCACCGGTCCCTGGTCGCAGGCCGAGACCCGCTGTGCGCTGCTGCTCGCCACGGTCGTGGTCCTGTGGTGCGCCGAGCCGCTCCACCAGGTGCCGCCCGCGGTCGTGGCACTGATAGGCGCGGTCGTCGCGTCCTCGCCGGCCCTCGGCACCGTACGGCTGAAGGACGCGCTGAAGACGGTTCCCTGGTCGTTGCTGCTGTTCATGGCCGCGACGATGGCGATGGGCGTCGCGCTGGCCGACTCGGGCGCGGCGAAGTGGCTGGTCTCCGGGCTCCCCGGGGGTGTGTCGCCGGCCGTGTTCCTGACCGTGGTGATCGTGGTCAGCACGGCGGCGCACCTCGTCCTGCAGTCCCGTTCGGCGCGCTCGTCGGTGCTGGTCCCGCTGGTGGTGGCGGCGGCCGTGGGTGCCGGGGTCAATCCGGTCGCGGCCGCCCTCGCGTCCACCGCGGCGGCGGGCTTCTGCCACACGCTGCCCGCCTCCGCGAAACCGGTCACGCTCTTCGCCGAGATCCCCGGGACGCCCACGTACACCCCGCGCGACCTGCTGCGTCTGTCCGCCGTCCTGGCGCCGCTGACCGCCGCTCTCGTCCTGCTCTTCGCCGTCGCGGTGTGGCCGCTGCTCGGCGTGCCCCTGACCCGCTAGGAGGTCGTCTCATGCTCAGCCGTATCGCCGTGGCCCCCAGCGGCTTCAAGGAGTCCCTGTCCGCCCAGGCCGCCGCCGACGCCATCGCGGCGGGCGTCCGCCGGGTCGTGCCCGAGGCCCGGATCGACCTCATCCCCCTGGTGGACGGCGGCGAGGGCACGGCCGCCGCGCTGGCCGCCTCGACCGGGGGACGGCTGGTCGCCCTGCCCGCCACGGGCCCGCTCGGCGAGCCCGTCGGCACCCACTTCGCGCTGCTCGGCTGCCGGGACACTGCGGTCGTCGAGATGGCGGCGGTCGCGGGCCTCTCCCTCGTCCCGAACCGCCTCCGCGACCCGGGCGCCACGACGACGTACGGCGTCGGCGAGCTGATCCGCGCGGCCCTCGACCTGGGCGTACGACGCGTCCTTGTGGGCTGCGGCGACTCCGGTACGTCGGACGGGGGCGCCGGCGCCCTCCAGGCCCTCGGAGCCCGCCTGCTCGACGCGGACGGCTTCGAACTCCCGCCCGGAGGCCGGGAGTTGCCCCGCCTGCACCACATCGACCCGTCGGGCCTGGACGCCCGCCTCAAGGACGTCGAACTGCTGGTCGCCTGCAACCCGTACAACGTGCTGTGCGGTGAGCGCGGGGTGGCCCGGGTCTTCGGCCCGCAGAAGGGCGCGACCCCCGCACAGGTGGAGGAACTGTCGGCGGGCCTGGACAACTGGGCCTACGTTCTGACCCGCGACCTGGCCACGGGCGGCACCGACCTGTACGGCGGCCCCGGCACCGGAGCCTCCGGCGGCCTGGGGGCGGGCCTCGCCGCCCTGGGCGCCCGGCTGCTGCCCCGCTTCGAGGTGCTCCTTGACCACCTCGACCTGGACGCCCGTCTGGCCCGCGCCGACCTGGTCGTCACCGCCGAGGGCGCGCTGGACCACCAGACGCCGCGCGGCAAGGTCCCGGCCGAGGTGGCCCGCCGTGCCAAGCTGCACGGGCGGCCGGTGCTCGCCCTGGCGGGGACGCTCGGCGAGGGCGCGCACGAGGTGCCGGGCGTGGACGCCTGCCACGGCATCCTGCCCGCACCGATGGCGCTGGCCGAGGCGCTGGTCCGGGCCGCGGAACTCCTCACGGACGCCACGGAGCGCGCCCTGCGGATGATCCGGCTCGGCACCCGGCTGCCGGCGGGTGCGGCAGGCGCGGCAGGCGCCGGACTAGCGGCTCACGCGGAGGTGTCGGGCACGCAACGCCCCTCCTCCGTACGGTAGTTCCACTGGGCGCCGTCCCGGACGAGCTCCTTGACCGCTCCCAGGAACCGCTCGATGTGCTCGTCCGGCGTACCGGCGCCGAAGCTCACCCGGATCGCGTTCAGGGACTTCTCGCCGGGCGCGGCCTCGGGGGCGCCGCACTCGCCCTGGGCTTCCGGGTCACTGCCGAGGAGCGTCCGCACCAGCGGGTGGGCGCAGAAGAGCCCGTCCCGTACGCCGATCCCGTACTCGGCGGAGAGGGCGGCCGCGAAGTGCGAGCTGTTCCACCCGTCGACGACGAAGGAGAGGACGCCGACACGCGGGGCGTCGTCCCCGAAGAGCGACAGGACGCGCACCTGGGGAACCTCGGCGAGGCCCGCGCGGACAGTGTCGATCAGGTACTGCTCGCGGGCGACCAGGGCGTCGAACCCGGCCTCGGTGAGGGCCTTGCAGGCGGAGGCGATGGAGTAGGCGCCGATGACGTTCGGGGACCCGGCCTCGTGGCGGGCCTCACTGACGTGCCACTCCACGTCCACTCCCCCGTCCGTACGCCGGGAGACCTTCCGGCTCGCGCCCCCGCCCGCGAGGTACGGATCGGCCTCGGTCAGCCAGTCGGCGCGCCCGGCGAGGACGCCGGAGCCGAAGGGCGCGTACAGCTTGTGACCGGAGAAGGCGACCCAGTCGACGCCCAACTCCCGCACAGAGACCGGGTGATGGGGCGCGAGCTGGGCTGCGTCGAGGACGATGCGGGCGCCGTGGGCGTGCGCGGCGGCGGCCAGCTCACGGACGGGCCACAGCTCGCCAGTGACGTTCGAGGCGCCGGTCACGCAGACGAGAGCGGGTCCGTGGGGGTCGCGACCGGCGAGGGCGCGCTCGACGGTGGCGACGGCCTCTGCCGGGGTGCGGGGGGCGTTCAGATAGGTGACGTGGGCGTCCCGCCAGGGCAGCAGGGAGGCGTGGTGCTCGGTCTCGAACACGAAGACCTGGCAGTCGGTGGGGAGCGCGGCGGCGAGGAGGTTGAGCGAGTCGGTGGTGGAGCGGGTGAAGACGACCTGGTCGTCGCCGCGGCAGTCGAGGAACTCGGCGACGGTGTTGCGGGCGTTCTCGAAGAGATCCGTGGACAGCTGGGACAGGTACCCGGCACCCCGGTGCACGCTGCCGTAGTAAGGCGCGTACGCGGCCACGTCGTCCCAGACACGCTGCAGGGCCGGGGCGCTGGCGGCGTAGTCCAGCGCGGCGTACGTCACTTCGCCACCCGTCACGAGCGGGACGGTGACGTCCCGTCCCAGTACGGGCAGCGGGGCGCGAAGGGACTGGTCGGCAGCAAGGTCGGAGGCGGAGGCAGAACTGGAGAAGGACATGGCTGAACTCCCGTGAAGGCAGGCGGAATTCCGTTCCGTACCGGACAGCGCGAAGGGCGGCTGGAGCGACCCACGGCACGGGCGGGATGAAGAAAAGGGGATATGCGGAGGCGGGGCTCTGCGGCCCTATCGCATTCGCTTGCTCACGGAAGGCTCCCTGGTCCGCGCTTGCCGCAGACCTCGCTGCCTACGGCCTGGTCTTCACCCGGGGCACCCCGCCACGGACGGAGGGTTGCCGGACAGCCGGCCGGGGCCTTGTGGCTGTCGCTCATGACCTGCCCAGCATCCTGCCACAGGATCATTCGGGCGCAAGGGGGGTGTCCGGATGGCGGAACGATGCGGGCCGGTACCGCCGGCTTCTTCCGCCCCCGCCGCCCCTACCCGTCCCATCCCTGGGGCTGCCGCCCCAGACCCCGTTGGCGGGCTGGATCGTTCAGCCCCTCCGGCGTTTGAGGAGCGGGGGTCCGGGGGCTGGCCCCCGAAACGGGGTCCGGGGCGAAGCCGCCGAA
>NZ_VMNX01000097.1 GCF_009377235.1 Streptomyces acidicola | reverse complement strand
CCCGCCGCCTCCGCCACCCGCCGCTTCCCCCCGGTCAGCAACTGCCCGCTGATGCCCACCAGAAGCTCCGCGAGCATCGCGTCCTTGCCCGGGAAGTGCCGGTAGAGACCGGGGCCGCTGATCCCGACGGCGGCCCCTATCTCGTCGACGCCGACGCCGTGGAACCCGCGTTCGGCGAAGAGCCGGGCGGCCTCCTTGAGGATCTGCTCGCGGCGGGTGGGGGCGTCGGTTCTCGTGGCCATGGGAACGATTCTAGACAGGGAGGTTAGCGGTCGTTAACCTGAAGGAAATGCGTTAACGCTCATTAACAGTCAACCACTGGGCGAGGGGACCGCGGGATGGACCAGGCACCGGAGCTGACGAGCGCGGCAGACCCCGCGTCGGAGGCCTGGCGGGCCAACGAGGCGGCGCACCGCGCGTTGGGCGAGGAGCTGCGCGCCAAGCTGTCGGCCGCCCGGCTCGGCGGCGGGGAGAAGGCACGCGCCCGCCACACCGCGCGCGGAAAGCTGCTGCCCCGCGACCGCGTCGACACGCTCCTCGACCCCGGCTCGCCCTTCCTGGAGCTGGCCCCGCTGGCGGCCGACGGGATGTACGACGGGCAGGCCCCGGCCGCCGGAGTCATCGCCGGAATCGGGCGCGTCAGCGGGCGTGAGTGCGTGATCGTCGCCAATGACGCCACCGTCAAGGGCGGCACGTACTACCCGATGACGGTGAAGAAGCACCTGCGCGCGCAGGAGGTGGCGCTGGAGAACCGGCTCCCCTGCCTCTACCTCGTCGACTCCGGCGGCGCCTTCCTCCCCATGCAGGACGAGGTCTTCCCGGACCGCGAGCACTTCGGGAGGATCTTCTACAACCAGGCCCGTATGTCGGGCGCCGGGATTCCGCAGATCGCCGCCGTCCTCGGTTCCTGCACGGCGGGCGGCGCGTATGTGCCCGCGATGAGCGACGAGGCCGTGATCGTGCGCGGTCAGGGCACGATCTTCCTCGGCGGGCCGCCCCTGGTGAAGGCCGCGACCGGTGAGGTCGTGACCGCCGAGGAGCTGGGCGGCGGCGAGGTCCACGCGCGCGTGTCGGGTGTCACGGACCACCTCGCGGAGGACGACGCGCACGCGCTGCGCATCGTGCGCACGATCGTCTCCACCCTCCCCGCGCGCGGGCCCCTGCCCTGGTCGGTCGAGCCGGCCGTCGAGCCGAAGGCGGACCCGTACGGGCTCTACGGCGCGGTCCCGGTCGACTCCCGCACCCCGTACGACGTACGCGAGGTCATCGCGCGCGTGGTGGACGGCTCGCGGTTCGCCGAGTTCAAGTCCGAGTTCGGGCAGACCCTGGTCACCGGCTTCGCCCACATCCACGGTCACCCGGTCGGGATCGTCGCCAACAACGGCATCCTTTTCTCCGAGTCGGCCCAGAAGGGCGCCCACTTCATCGAGCTGTGCGACCAGCGCGGCATCCCGCTGGTGTTCCTCCAGAACATCTCCGGGTTCATGGTCGGACGGGACTACGAGGCCGGCGGCATCGCCAAGCACGGCGCCAAGATGGTGACGGCGGTGGCCTGCACGCGCGTACCGAAGCTCACGGTGGTCATCGGCGGCTCGTACGGCGCGGGCAACTACTCGATGTGCGGCCGGGCGTATTCACCGCGGTTCCTGTGGATGTGGCCGGGCGCCAAGATCTCGGTCATGGGCGGCGAGCAGGCGGCCTCGGTCCTCGCCACCGTCAAGCGCGACCAGTTGGAGGCGCGCGGAGAGGACTGGCCGACGGCGGACGAGGAGGCCTTCAAGGCCCCGATCCGCGACCAGTACGAGCGCCAGGGGAACGCCTACTACGCGACGGCCCGCCTGTGGGACGACGGCGTGATCGACCCGATGGAGACCCGGCAGGTGCTGGGCCTGGCCCTGACGGCGTGCGCCAACGCGCCCCTGGGTGAGCCCCGGTTCGGCGTCTTCCGGATGTGAGGGGGACTTCAGAGATGCCACAGACGCCACAGACGCCAGAGACGCCACAGATGCCAGAGATGCCTCAGACGATGTTCGAGACGGTCCTCGTGGCCAACCGCGGCGAGATCGCCGTACGCGTCATCCGCACCCTGCGCGCGCTCGGTGTGCGCTCGGTGGCCGTCTTCTCCGACGCCGACGCGGACGCCCGGCACGTACGGGAGGCCGACACGGCGGTACGGATCGGCCCGGCGCCGGCCGCCGAGAGCTATCTGTCCGCGGCGCGGCTGCTGGAGGCGGCAGCGGCGACGGGCGCCCACGCGATCCACCCCGGGTACGGCTTCCTCGCGGAGAACGCGGACTTCGCGCGCGCGTGCGCCGAGACCGGGCTGGTGTTCATCGGGCCGCCCTCGGAGGCGATCTCCCTCATGGGCGACAAGATCCGCGCCAAGGAGACGGTGCGGGCGGCCGGGGTGCCGGTCGTCCCCGGGTCGAGCGGCAGCGGACTCACGGACGCGGAACTGGCGGACGCCGCCCGGGAGATCGGCATGCCGGTGCTGCTGAAGCCGAGCGCGGGCGGAGGCGGCAAGGGCATGCGTCTGGTCCGCGACGCCGCCGTACTGGCCGACGAGATCGCCGCCGCCCGCCGTGAGGCCCGCGCCTCCTTCGGCGACGACACCCTCCTCGTCGAGCGCTGGATCGACCGTCCCCGGCACATCGAGATCCAGGTCCTGGCCGACGGCCACGGCAACGTGCTGCACCTGGGCGAGCGCGAGTGCTCCCTCCAGCGCCGTCACCAGAAGATCATCGAGGAGGCGCCCAGCGTGCTCCTCGACTCCGCGACCCGCGCGGCCATGGGCGAGGCGGCGGTCCAGGCGGCCCGCTCTTGCGGCTACCGGGGCGCGGGCACGGTGGAGTTCATCGTGCCGGGCGGGGACCCCTCGTCGTACTACTTCATGGAGATGAACACCCGCCTCCAGGTCGAGCACCCGGTGACCGAGCTCGTGACCGGCCTGGACCTGGTGGAGTGGCAGTTGCGGGTGGCGGCGGGCGAGAAGCTCCCCTTCGCCCAGGACGACATCACGCTCACCGGGCACGCGATCGAGGCCCGCCTGTGCGCGGAGGACCCCGCGCGCGGGTTCCTGCCGTCGGGCGGGACGGTGCTGTCGTTGCACGAGCCCCAGGGTGACGGTGTCCGCACCGACTCGGGGCTCTCCGAGGGCACCGAGGTCGGCAGCCTGTACGACCCGATGCTCGCCAAGGTCATCGCCCACGGCCCCGACCGCGCGACCGCCCTGCGGAAGCTGCGCGCCGCCCTCGCGGACACGGTCACCCTGGGCGTGCAGACCAACGCCGGGTTCCTGCGCCGGCTGCTGGCCCATCCGGCGGTGGTCGCGGGCGAGCTGGACACCGGCCTCGTGGAGCGGGAGGTCGAGGGGCTCGTCCCGGGTGAGGTGCCCGTGGAGGTGTACGAGGCGGCGGCGGCCGTCCGGCTGGACGCGCTGAAGCCCCGCGGCGAGGGCTGGACGGACCCCTTCTCCGTGCCGAGCGGCTGGCGCCTCGGCGGCGATCCCCGGCCCGTGACGTTCCACCTGCGGGCCCTCGGCAACCCCGTGGCGTACACCCCGCGCGGCACCCACACCGTCACCGACGACCAGGTGTCCGTGACCCTCGACGGCGTCCGCCACACCTTCCACCGCGCCGCCGACTGGCTGGGCCGCGACGGCGACGCGTGGCACGTACGGGACCACGACCCGGTGGCCGCCTCGCTCACCGGGGCCCACGCGGGCGGCGTCGACTCGCTCACCGCCCCCATGCCCGGCACGGTGACCGTCGTGAAGGTGGCCGTGGGCGACGAGGTGACCGCAGGTCAGAGCCTGCTGGTCGTCGAGGCGATGAAGATGGAGCACGTCATCTCCGCGCCCCACGCCGGCACCGTCGCCGAACTGGACGTCTCGCCGGGCACGACGGTCGCCATGGACCAGGTGCTGGCCGTGATCGAGCCGCACGAGGAGGTGACGGAATGACCGCCGAGGGACTGGGACTCCCCATGGCCGTACCGGCCACGGATCTGCCCGCCCGCGTCACGATCCACGAGGTCGGCGCGCGGGACGGCCTGCAGAACGAGAAGGCGACCGTGCCGACACCGGTCAAGGCGGAGTTCATCCGCCGGCTGGCCGACGCGGGCCTGACCACCATCGAGGCCACCAGCTTCGTCCACCCGAAGTGGGTGCCCCAACTGGCGGACGCCGAGCAGCTGTTCCCGCTCGTGAGCGACCTCCCGGTGGCCCTCCCTGTCCTCGTACCGAACCAGCGCGGCCTGGACCGTGCCCTGGCGCTCGGCGCGAAGCGGGTGGCGGTCTTCGCCAGCGCCACGGAGTCCTTCGCGAAGGCCAACCTGAACCGGACGGTGGACGAGGCGCTGGCCATGTTCGAACCGGTGGTGCGGCGCGCGAAGGACGAGCGGATGCAGGTGCGCGGCTATCTGTCGATGTGCTTCGGCGACCCCTGGGAGGGCCCGGTCCCCGTCCATCAGGTCGTGCGGGTGTCGAAGGCCCTGATGGACCTGGGCTGCGACGAGCTGAGCCTCGGCGACACGATCGGCGTGGCCACACCGGGCCATGTCCTGGACCTGCTGTCCGAGCTGAACGAGGAGGGCGTGCCGACCTCGGCGATCGGCGTGCACTTCCACGACACGTACGGCCAGGCGCTCGCCAACACCCTGGCGGCGCTCCAGCACGGCGTGACCACCATCGACGCGTCCGCGGGCGGCCTCGGCGGCTGCCCGTACGCGAAGTCCGCCACCGGCAACCTCGCCACCGAGGACCTCGTGTGGATGCTGCGGGGCCTCGGCATCGACACGGGCGTCGACCTCGGCCGTCTCACCGCCACCAGCGCCTGGATGGCCGACCAGTTGGGCCGACCCAGCCCTTCCCGCACCGTACGAGCCCTCACCCACAAGGACTCCGACGGCTCCAAAACCTCCGAAAACTCCGAAGACTCCCACAAGGAGCGGTGACGACCGATGGACCACAAGCTCTCCCCGGAACTGGAAGAACTCCGCCGCACGGTCGAGGAGTTCGCGCACGACGTCGTCGCCCCCAAGATCGGCGACTTCTACGAGCGCCATGAGTTCCCTTACGAGATCGTGCGCGAGATGGGCCGCATGGGGCTCTTCGGGCTGCCGTTCCCGGAGGAGTACGGCGGCATGGGCGGCGACTACCTGGCGCTGGGCCTCGCGCTGGAGGAACTGGCCCGGGTGGACTCGTCGGTGGCGATCACACTGGAAGCGGGCGTGTCCCTGGGCGCGATGCCCATCCACCTCTTCGGCACCGAGGCCCAGAAACAGCAGTGGCTCCCCCGCCTCTGCTCGGGCAAGATAATGGGCGCCTTCGGCCTCACCGAACCCGACGGCGGCTCCGACGCGGGCGCCACCCGCACCACGGCCCGCCTGGACGAGTCGACGAACGAATGGGTGATCAACGGCACGAAGTGCTTCATCACCAACTCGGGCACGGACATCACGGGCCTGGTCACGGTCACGGCGGTGACGGGCCGCAAGCCGGACGGCAGGCCCCTGATCTCCTCGATCATCGTCCCGTCCGGCACACCGGGCTTCACGGTCGCGGCACCGTACTCGAAGGTCGGCTGGAACGCCTCGGACACCCGCGAGCTGTCCTTCGCGGAGGTACGTGTCCCGGCGGAGAACCTGCTCGGCGAACTCGGCCGGGGCTACGCCCAGTTCCTGCGCATCCTCGACGAGGGCCGCATCGCGATCTCGGCCCTCGCGACAGGCCTGGCGCAGGGCTGCGTGGACGAGTCGGTGAAGTACGCGAAGGAGCGTCAGGCCTTCGGTCACGCCATCGGCTCCTACCAGGCCATCCAGTTCAAGATCGCCGACATGGAGATGAAGGCCCACACGTCCCGCCTGGCCTGGCGCGACGCGGCCTCGCGCCTGATCACCGGGGAACCCTTCAAGAAGGAGGCCGCCCTGGCCAAGCTCTACTCGTCGACGATCGCCGTGGACAACGCCCGCGACGCCACCCAGATCCACGGCGGCTACGGCTTCATGAACGAGTACCCGGTCGCCCGCATGTGGCGCGACTCCAAGATCCTGGAGATCGGCGAGGGCACGAGCGAGGTACAGCGGATGCTGATCGCCAGGGAGTTGGGGCTGGCGGGCTGATCCGCGGCCCGGTCGCAGGAACAGCTCAGCCCACACCGCCTTACCGATCCCATTCCGCCGCGGACAACACCCCCACTTCTCCGCCAAGGCACCGACGAGGGCAAGACCACGCCCGCGTTCCTCATCGGCCTGCGCTTCCCTGGGTGCAGGCCGATCTCTGTTCGCGTCGGCGACCTCCACCCGCAACCGTCCGTCATAGCTGGCAATCCGCACGCCGATCTCACGACCGATCGGCAGGTGGTCCTGCTGGAGAACTTCGCGAGCCACGCCTACCTGGAGTCCCGGGAAGACACTGTTCGGCTGAGCAGCGCCTTCGACCACCTCAGAGCCTCAGCCCTCAGCGCTCTGGAGTCCGAGGCACGGATCGTCCGGATTGCCGAGGAGCTGACCGATACCTAAGGACGAACAGCGCATGCCGTCGCACCGAACCGAGTGGTTCAGAAGCAGCTACAGCGGCCAGAACGGGGAGTGCGTGGAAGCCCGCCTGACAGAGCGGGAGATCAACGTCCGCGATTCGAAGGCCATATCTAGTCCTTCACTTGTGTTCGCTCCCACCTCTTGGAACGCGTTCCTCCACGCTCTCAGCGCGAAGGTCCTACGGCATGCGGACGTCCGGCACGGCGACGGCATCACAGGCGCCGTGCGGCGGGCGTGAAACGGTGACCACCAAGACCGTGTACGCGATCAGCGACCTGCCCGCCGAACAGGCCACCGCGGCCGAGATCGCCTCCTGGGCTCGCGGGCAGTGGACCGTGGAGAACACCGTCCGCTGGATACGTGATGTTGTCTTCGGCAAAGATGCCAGCCAAGTCCGCAGCCGCAACACCCTGCCGTCGTCTGGCCGCCCCGCGGGACCTGATCCGCGGCGCGCTCATCCTTGCCGGCTACGTCAACATCGCCTCTGCCAGACGCGCTCACGCCAACCGACACCGTGTCCTCACCCTCTACGGACTCACATGATCGCCACGAACCCGGGCCTCCTCACCGAACGCCGGGGCCCTGGGGCGGCAGTGCGTACGGCTCCGCCAAGTACCTCGCGCGAGGGCCCGTACCGTACGCCCGCTCAACGCAGCTCTGGATGGCCACCCGAAAGAAGTTTCCCGCCAAGCTGCATGAGGCCGTCGTCGCGATGCGTCATCCATTCCCGGGCGGCGGCGGTGAGGGCAGCCCTGTGGGGCATTGGGCGTGTGCGCTCCCAGTTTTCCCACGCGGCGTAGACGGTGCACGCGAATGTCGTGACGGTGGCAGGGTCGGCTGCACGGTATGAGGGAACCTGCCGGGCGATCATCTCCGCCTGTTGCGGTGTGTGGCCGGCGGCGATGAGTCGGGGAATTGTCAGCGCCGCATCTGCCCACGCAGGGGCGGGGCAGGAAAGGGCCCAGTCCAGCAGCAAAAGGTCGCCGTCGAGGGTCACCAACATGTTGTGCGGGGACATATCCGTATGGGCGAGCCCTCGCCCTTGCAACCCCGCCGGCACGTCCTCGGGCAGGAAGCCGGCCCAGCGTGTGTGCAGCGGCTTCTTGTTCAGCGCCTCAGGCCACGATGCCCCGGACAACACGGTGAGGGTACGTACGAGTGGGGGGATGTCGGCAGAGCCTGGACTCAGATCCGGGTGCCGGCCGTCAACGTACTCGTACCCCCAGAGCAGCCAGCCGCCTGCGTCGACCTCCCACAGCACGCGGGCCGCGCGCGGGGCTGCCTGCGTGACCTTCGCCTCGTGGCGGTACACCCATGCCTGTGGGTCGTTGTACCGGGTGCCCTTGACGAACGCTCGACCCGACGGCGTATGGACGGTGCAGGCGAGCCGGGACATGACGCCGTGCGGCGCGGTCTCGGCCGTCGCGACCGGCCCGGTGTGCCCCTCGACGGCGGCCCGGGTCGTGGCCGGAAGGTCGTGCCATTCGATGCGGTCCACCGCGGTCTCCTGCGTCGGGTCGAGCGAAACGGGAAGGCCCCCGGCCTGGCCCCAGCGTGGCGCAGACCGAGAGCCGACAGAGGCGACCGTTACGGGTGGTTCGGGCTGTCCGAGCAGTTCGCGTGGCACTGCGAGCAGTCCGCGAGGTCCGGCTCGGGCCAGAACTCCATGTCGATCTCGTACCCAGCGAGGGTGATCGCGTCGACGGTCCGGGCGCGCAGCGCCTTACCTCCGCCGTGCTCCTCCTTGTCGAGGAATCCGGGCTGGTGGTGCAGGAACCTGCTGAACGTCTGCTCACAGAACTCCTGGTACGCCTTGGTGTGGAGCAGGAAGGCGTGCCAGAAGTCGTCTACGAAAGGGGAGGGGCTGAGCGGTCGGCCAGCGTAGTCACAGGCGGCGAGGAAGGCAAGCATCTGCCCGACACCTCGGTCCGCCTTCTCCTCTGTCAACTGGGGGAACTTGTCGGTCATGTTGGATACGAGGGTTTCCCTCATCTCGGCGCCGAGCAGCCTGCGCGCGTCGCTCGCTGGGCGTTCCTGCATCGTGGTCACGTGCCCTGCCTCCTTGAGTCGGTAGTGCTTCGGATGTGCGTGGTGCATCCCGCCCGCCCGCAGAGCTCACGGGGTACGAGGGCGGGCGGGAGATCGTGCGGCGGCCGTCCCCGACGGTGTGCAGAGACGGCCGCCCGTCCCCGGCTTCGGCACGGCGGGCACCGGAACCGGGGTCTATGGGAAGGTGACTGCCCTGTACGCGCTCCACAGGTCGTCCCCGGCCCCGTACAACTCGGCGCCGTCCGTCGAGGGAGTCATAGCCGGGACCGTACGGGGGACGATTGCGCGCCTGTACGCCGATTGCGCGCGATTGCGCGAGAAGGTGGGGTGCTTGCCTCGATTGCTTACGTGAGGTCCAGGGACGCCCGTGCACGGCCGATCAGACGGCGCGCTGGTGCCCCGTACTCGGCGGATTCCGCGAGCCACTCCCAGGCCCGTTCGTACAGCTGGAGGTCGTCCTCTCCGGTGAGCCACAGCTCCTCGCTGATCGTCTCGACGATGACCAGCCGCCGGTCGTAGATCCAGAACGCGTGCGGGGCCGTGCGGCGCAGTTGCGCCCCGAAGGGCAGGATGCCCAGCTCGATACGGCGCTGGCCGACGAGGTTGTACAGGCGATCGAGTTGCTCGGCCATCACCTCCACCGGGCACGAGCGGTGGTACAGCGCTGCCTCGCACACGAGGAACCGGAACGTCTTCTCCGGGTCGTACAGCGCCTCTTGCCGCCGCATCCGCGCCTCGACCGCGGCATCCGTCGTCGGTGTGATCCCCCGGAACTCTGCGTTCGAGTCGAAGATGACCCGGGCGTACTCCGGCGTCTGGAACAGGCCCGGGATCCGCGACACCTCCAGGCCGCGGATCATCTTCGTGGCCTCGGTCTGCCGGACCGCGATCTCCTGTCGGCCGCGGTGCCCGCCGGCCAACTGACGACGCCAGGACCGGTGCCGCTGCTTCATCTCCATCCCGGCCAGCAGCCCGTGAACCTCGGCCTCAAGGTCCGGCCGTCCGGCCGCGCGCACCCACGCGGACAGGTCCTCACGGGTCGGGGTCTGCTTCCCGTTCTGCAGCCGGGACACCTTCGACGGCTGCCACCCCAACTTGATGGCCACGTCCTTGCCTTCCAGACCGGCCTCGACGCGGAGCTCACGCAGGCGCGCGCCGAGGGCCTCGCGAGCAGTCTGGTAGTCCGTGGTCACACGATGGAAGCTACCCGCCTGGCGAACTCTTCGGTACGGACCGCGTGATGCCATGCGGCGTCCCGGGCCTGGCACGCGGCGAGGACCTCGGCCGGGTCCTCGGTGACGTACACGCCGAGGGTGGTGTCATCGTCGTCGAAGGCGAACCGTGCCAGGACCTTGGAGTCGAGCAGCCAGAAGTCGTAGTCCGGCAACCGCAGCTCCTGCGCCTGGGTTCGGGGGAGGTTGCGGATGTCCTCGCCTGCGGCGACGTTGCCGGGCGCGCTGGCGAGGAGGAACCGTTGCCCCTCGGTAGCGGGCTCGTCGACCAGGCGCACGCGTTCGAACCTCTTCCCCGCCGCGACCTGTGCGGCGACGTTTTCGCGCCAGGTATTGAACGACTCGTCCGCGATGTTCTCGCCGTCGAGCCACCGTCGCCACTTCGGGCTGTTGCGATCCGAGGCGTAGCCGCGGCGGGTCTCCAGCCGCCAGGCGGTGTGCCGGAACTCGCGGAAGAGGTGGGCGATCGAAGAGAACGGCTGTAGCTCGGGCGCCTCAGTACGGGGTGCGTAACGGGCGAGCAGGGCGCGCGGGACGCGCACGAACGTCTCAGACGGCTTGACGTCGCGCAGCTGCACGAGGTGCCCAGGGTCCGTCTCTCGCTCGCCCTGCACGAGGATCTCATCCGTACCGTCGACCTCGTACAGGCTGGGGCAGTCGCCGTCATCGCTGGTGGTGCCGAGGAACCTGAGGGCCATGTCGCCTCCGCGTCCTAGGTGGGTTGGACGTCCAGGATGCGCGGTGGTTGCGCGGCGCCGCTCGCGGATTGCGGCAGATTGCGCTCTGAGACAGGCGCCCCATGATTGCGCGCAACCAGCGAGAAAGGGGCCTTGCTGGTGAGGGCCTCTGGGCATGGGCCCACACGTCCCGCCTGGCCTGGCGCGACGCGGCCTCGCGCCTGATCACCGGAGAACCCTTCAAGAAGGAGGCCGCCCTGGCCAAGCTCTACTCGTCAACGATCGCCGTGGACAACGCCCGCGACGCCACCCAGATCCACGGCGGCTACGGCTTCATGAACGAGTACCCGGTCGCCCGCATGTGGCGCGACTCCAAGATCCTGGAGATCGGCGAGGGCACGAGCGAGGTACAGCGGATGCTGATCGCCAGGGAGTTGGGGCTGGCGGGCTGATCCGCGGCCCTACGAACGACGGCCCGTACACCACTCGCACACATGTTGCGGGCTGCCAGGTCTCGCGGTACCCAACGGTGCGGTGGCAGCGGAGCGAGCAACTCCCAATCGCGGTCGGTGAGTTCATGGCGGCGTATCACACCCACCATGATCCGTCACAAGATGATCTTTGAAGGCGGACCCTGGGCTGCGGAGGCGTCCGCGACCGCCGCCGCGGTAATTCGGCGTGCGGTAGTCACGAGGCTGGCGATCGCAGAGTCGGGTGACAGGCCGCACAGGTCGATCCCGGCCACGTCGAGTCTCCAGCGACGTGAGGGTCAAGCGGCGTCAACACGCGGACCGGGGCGCTCGCGTCGGCGCCGGAACGCCCACCTGAGGGCGACGACCACCCCGCACAGGACGACGAGGAGAAGAAGAAGGAGCGTCCAGGGGACGGTCCAGGCGTGGGTCGTGGTCTCGGTGGTGGTGAGCGGGGCGATCGAGCCCGATGTGTCGGTGAGCAGCGGGGTGAGGGTGACCGTCCCTGTCGTTCTCAGGGCGGGAGCGACGTCCCGTACCGGAACGGAGACCTTCCAGGTGTCGCCCGGGAGCAACTGGGGTGAGTCGTCGATCTTCCCCGCGTCGGCGCGCGGGCGGCCGAAGGGGCCGGACAGGGAGACCGCTTGGCGGGCGGTGAGGATGGCGTTGCCGGTGTTGCGGATCGTGTAGGTGACGGTGGCCTCGCCCTTCCCGAACGAGTCGGCCGTGCCCGCGTAGCGCACGCGCAGGTCCTCCACGGACAGGTTCGGCCTGAGTTCTCCGCCCACGCGCAGCCGGATGCGGATGCCGAGCCGTTGCTCCGCCTGGCCGGGCCGGGTCAGCGAGGTGACGATGCCGCCCATGTAGTCGCCGGGCCCGGCGTTGTCGGGGACAGCGAGCGTGAACGGCACCTCGGCCGACCGGCCGGGCCGTACCGTCACCTCGGGCCGGTCCGCGTGGGCCCATGCCCCCACCCGCGTCGACCTGGCGTCCTTGCGGACGAGGTCGAGCTTGCCCGCGTCGGTGGTGAACCCGTCGGCGGTGTACACGGCCAGGTGGAGCGGTGTGGTGCCGTGGTTGACGACCACGAGGCCGTCCGTGAGGCGCGCGCCCGGATCGAGCGTGTAGCTGTAGTTCTGCCGGCCGGACCCGAGGTCGTTGGAGGCCGTGGCGACCGTCCAGGAGGCATCGCCGTCCGCCGCCGCGGCGGGTCCGGCCGCCGCTCCGAGAACGCCGAGAACACCGAGCGCGGCGAGCGCGCCGAGCAGCACCACGAACGCGGCTCGGACGGCTCGGGCGGCTCGGGTGAGGGCTCCAACCCCGGTGACTGCTGCGGTCGTACGCGGTCTGGGTGGGTGGTGCATCTGGTGATCCTCGGGCGGTTCGGGGGCGGTGCGAAGGAAGCGTGCGGTGGGGTGGGCACCCGGAGGTGCCCACCCCGTCAGGTGGAGCGGACCGCACCACCCTCAGTCGGCTACTGCAGCCAGTCGGACCCGGCCGGGGCGGCCGTGGCGTCGGCCGACTCGGTGTCCGGCCTGCCGTGGTAGGGCTGGACCACGACCTTGTCGACGACGGAGCCGACCGGCGGAGCGGCGTCGGCACCGTCGTTCGGGCCACACCACGACACCTTGCCCAGCTCAACGGCGGCGTTGGGGGCGGCGCAGGTGCCGCTGCGGAGGTTCTCGACGACGAGCTTGTTGCCGCGAACCTGGACCTTCACGTAGGTGCGGACGTGCTCCTGGTTCTCGACCGAGTTGGCCCAGTGGTTCTTGGGGTTGAGCGGGTCGGGGCCGTAGTCCGGGTCCTGGGTCGTGTCAGGAGCGGTGAGGTCGTAGTACTTCGAACCCGAGGCGGAGTTCGCCGTCACGTAGATGACGCCGCCCGGCCCCTGGACGACCTCGTCGGCACCCGGCTGCTCGGCCGGGTTCGCCTTCTTGCCGTTCTTGATCACGTAGCTGCGGGAGTAGCTGTGGTCGTGGCCCTGGAGGACCAGGTCGACGCCGAGCTTCGAGAACGCGGTCGGGAAGTCCTGACGGCGCTGCTTGTTGTCGGAGTCGTTCGCGTGGTCGGCGGGCGAGTAGATCGCGTGGTGGTAGACGAGCGCCGTGTACTTGGCGTCGCGGCCGTGCTTCTTGATGACGTCGCTGATGTAGTTGAGGTGGGCCTCGTCGGCACCGTTGGCGTAGGCGTTGCTGTTGATGTCGATGAACAGCACGCCCTTGTACGTGTACCAGTAGTCGCCGCCCGACTGGGTCGCCGGGTCGCCCTTGTAGTACGCGGCGGAGCGGTCGGTGTTCGGCGTCCAGAAGTGCTGGTCGTACGCCTTGCCGCCGACGTCGTGGTTGCCGATGGTGGCGGCCCACGGGTACTGGCGCAGCTTGTCCGGACCGAGGAAGGCGTTCCACTGCGACTCGGTGTTGGCGGTCTGGACCTGGTCGCCGCCCGAGACCAGCAGCTCGGCGTTCGGGTTGGCGGCGAGGGACACGTCCAGGGTGTCCTTCCAGCCGGCCGCGTCCTTCACCTCGTCGCCGGACGAGCCGATCTGCGGGTCGCCGTAGAACAGGAAGTCGAAGTCGCCCTTGAATTCCTGGGTCTTGAACGAGTACGTCGAGGACCAGTTGCCCTGGGTGCCGACGCGGTAGGAGTACTGGGTGTTCTTGCGCAGGCTGTCGATCGTGGCGTGCGCGTTGTAGCCGCCGCTGACGCTGTTAGCGGCGACGGTGGCGTGGAAGGTGACGGTGTTCTGGGGGAACTGGCCGCCCCGGACCTGGGCGGTCGGCGCGACCTGGACCACCTGCGGAGTGCCGGTCGAGGTGTACCAGGACACCACGCGCTGCGATTCACTCGCGCCCACGCCGAGGACGATGCCGGTGGCCGTCGCGGAGTCGTCGGCGTGCGCGGCGGTCGTCAGGCCGCTGCCGAACATCATCGCGGCGCCCATGGCCACCGCGGTGGCGCCCGTGGCAACCCGGCGTCGCACGAGCCCGCTTCTCTGTGTCCCCTTGGGGAGCTTCATCGGCTTCCGTTCTTTCGAGTGCGGCGGGGGGTGGGAACCAGGTAAAAGTCGCGTAAGTCCCTGTCGCCGAGGTGAACGGGGAACGAGCGAATACTTGCGCCTTCAGGAAAGTGCCCTGGGGTCACACTGCCCTGGTGCGCCGAGAGCTCTGTCGGCTCTGTGAGCTGTGCGGGCTCTGTCGCTTCTGTCGGCTCTGCGAGCCATGTCGGCTCAGAGCTCAGAGAACGCGTTGCACGAACCACACCAGGCCCATCGCGGACACACCCGCCGCGATCACCCCGGTCACCCAGAGCCCCGCGACCGGTTGACGGCGGCGCAGCAGGGCGAGCGCCGGGAAGACGACGGCGATGATGGCCAGCTGGACCGCCTCGATGCCCACGTTGAAGACGAGGAGTGACCACAGGAGCGTCCACGACCATGCCTGGTCGATCCCCAACGCCGAGGCGAAACCGAGCCCGTGCACCAGTCCGAAGCAGAAGACCACCGCGAGCCGCGTCCAGCCCGCGCGGTCCAGACCGAGGTGACCGGAACCATGACCGTGGCCGGCTGTCTCAAGATCTGAGGCGTGCGACCGACGCTGCCCGATCCGCAGCAGATGCCAGCCCGCGACGACCGCGATCGAGAGCGCGATGACCGGCTCGACGAGCGAGGCGGGCACCCGCACGAGGCCGAGGGCGGCGAGGAGGAAGGTCACCGAGTGGGCGAGCGTGAAGGTCGTCGCCGCCAGCACGATCTCACGCGGTCGGCGTGATCCCACGATGAGCGCCAGCAGGAACAGGATGTGGTCGAGCCCGGTGAGCAGGTGCTCGGCGCCGAGCCGGAAGAACTCCCAGAACCGCTCGGCCCAGGACTGCTGGGTGGAGAACGACGCGTGCTCGGCATCGAGGGCGGTGCTTCCGGCCGTCAGGTCGAGGTCGTAGGTGACGATCGTCTTGGTGTCGCGCACATAGCCCTCGGAGTCCGGGAACAGACCGCTGCGCACCTCGTGCGCGTCAGCGGCCCCGGGGCACCGGTAGTCGAGGTCCAGCACCGCGTACGGGACGCCCTCGCGCCGCTCGATCGTGAAGTCGCCGTCCTGTACGGGAGCGCACGTTTCGCCCCCCGCCGTGACGCCGAAGCGATCGGTGACGTAGGCGACGACCGAGTCGGCGTGGGCGTCGAGCGCCGTGGCCTGCCGGGCCGTGTCACCGTCCTCGAAGGCCGAGTTGCCCGACTGGAAGAGCGCGTCGTCCTTCTCGTAGTCGGCGGCGGAGACGACGAGCAGGTCGTACTCCAGCCTGAGTTCGGTGCGGACGTGTCCGGCCTCGGGTGAGGTGAGGTCGGCGTACACGGTCGAGGTGAACCCGTGGGCGGGGGCGGGCGCGGCACTGAGCAGGACGGCCACCACTGCGGCGGCGAGGGCGGCCCAGACGCGACGTCGGGTGGCGGAAAACATGCGACTCCTCTTCGTTGCCGCACGGAATCTGCTGGGTCCAGGTGAACGAACGGCGGCCCATGCACGAATCGGCGACGAACCCGACCCGACCACCACGGCATCCCGCCCGAAAGCCGCGAATCATGAGGTAGGAAGTAGGCACATTCCCCGCCATTGCCCGGTGCTTTCCGGCCGCCCCGCTGCTTCAGTCACTCCTCCCCGCCACTTCCACCAGCCCCGACCACTCCCCGCCACTTCCTGAAGGACGAACCCCATGTCCCCTCGGCTCCTGCCCGTCGGGCTGCCGGTCGCGGCAGTCGCGACCGCCATCCTGGTCAGCGGATGCAGCTCCGGCGACGACTGGTCCCAGCCGCACCCGAAGCCCACCGCCGTCGGCTCCGTCGGCCCGGGGTTCTCCGACCCGACCGCACCGCCGGCCCCGGAGGGGACGATCACACCGCGCCCCGGCTCCTGGGACGGACTCCACGCGTCGAAGGGCTACCGCGTGGTGCTGCTCACCGCGGGAAAGGACGCCCAGACCAGGACGCTGGCGAACGCCGTGACGAAGTGGGCCGAGGAAGAACAGGTCAGTCTCAAGACCATCACGGCCACGAAGCCGACCGACTACATACCGAGCATCAGCGAGGCCATCGACCTGTCGCCCGACCTCGTCATCAGCGCCGGCAACGACCTCGTCGACCCCTTGGCCCTGGTCACGGCCAGCCACCTCGACCAGCAGTTCCTCGTGGTCGGGGCCGAGTTGGCGGAGCCGACGGAGAACGTCACCGCCGCCGACTGGACCGGCGCGTCGTTCCGGGGCGAAGGCCTCGGCATGTCCTCGTCGTACGACCCGGCCACCTTCACACCCGAACGCGCGGCCCGCGCCGTGCGCGCCGGCGTGGCGGCGGTACTCAACGGTCTGACCGGCATTGTCGTATGGCTCGACTAGTGCCGGATCAGGTGGCCTGCCGCTCCTCGCGGCGGGCAGCCTCAGAGGCCGCTTGCGCTCGCAACAAGTGGTAGCGGAATTCGTAACTATGGGTGTGGCCGGATCGTTCCTGGCGCGCGAAGTAGGAATCGAAGTCGCCTTCGGCGGAGAACAGGTTGGCGCTCGACCTCGACAGGCCGGCGGCAGTCATGATCTCCCGATGCCTCATGCCGTTCTGCCACTCGATGCGTTCCACTTCCCTCGCGTAGAACCGCTCAGGTGGCCACCCCGCCCGTTCGGCCTCGCTGTCGAGCCTGCCGTTGAGCACGTCTGCATCCAGGGCCGCCCGGCTACCTTCTCCCGCGGCGTTGAGGATCTCGAAAACGGCGGTTCCGCCGAGGTGGCTGGGGGTCGCCCGCCTCGGATCCAGCACGACCGTACGGCTGTCCGGCCGCCATTCGCCGGGGGTTCCTCCCTGCGTGCGGCCGAGCTGCACAGTGATGGCGCCGGCGGCCGAGAGTTCCTGGGAGAAATGGGAGGACGCGCTCTCGACGATAGTGAAGATCTGACGCATCATACGGCCGTTGTTGCTCCGGCTTACGAAACGCACTCCGCCCACCGAGCCGCTGAACGAGTTGTCAGCGCGACGCGACGGAGATCCGTTGTCCGAGCCGTAAGCCAAGCCCGAGTCGGAACCATCGTCCTCATGCCGCCGCGGGCTACTACTGGAAGAGCCCGCCGAAGACCCGTAGGCAAGATCGGAGTCGGAGCTGTCCCGCCGTCGGGACATGCGCTGCACCGTCAGGGTCTCAGTCGTCGCGGCATTGCCGGCCAGTCCCTGCATCTCCAGGACGCGCGCAAGGTGCGGCGGCAACACGGACCCTTGCGTGCGTGAGCGCACAGCACGGGAGAGATGGGCCGGTGCCCGTTTCGTGTCGCCCGACTGTTCACGCGCGGTCATCGAGTACATATGACGCTCCCTGGCCTCGGCCCTGACTCGTGGCGGGTGGCCGATGCCGATCGAGTACCGGAGGGACGCTTCTGGGCGGGTCAACACGCCCTGCCCAAGCCCCTGTTCGACTCGCCGCCAGGAAGAGAGCAGACCCTGACGAAGGGTAACACTGCGCTTCCCTCGCACCGTGAGGACGGCGGCAGCGGGCGAAGCAGGGAGCCATCCGGCCCTGCGTGCATGATCCGCCGCTACCTCGTCCGGCGGAACGAGCACGCCGCCGACGAACGCCTCCGCGAGGTCGTGAACAGGGCGAACGTTGCCCGATGCGGCACTGGCCGACCTGCGCGGCCTGGATCGCCGAGGTCACCGGGAAGCGCGAGGGAACCACCCCCCTGGACAATTAATGAGGTTAGGCTAACCTACCTTCGAACCTGTTCCCGGGCGATCCAGCCCTGTTCGAAAGCAGCCACCCATGTTCAACGCCCGTGCCACCCACCCGACCCGCCGCGGCATCCTGGCCGCCGGCGGTGCCCTTGGTCTCGGCGCCGTGCTCGCCGCCTGCGGGGACGAAGACGCCGGCAGCGGTGGTTCGAGCGGGACGACGGCCGCGGCCAAGTCCGGTCCCTGGTCCTTCAAGGACGACCGCGGCGAGACCGCGAAGGCGGACCGGATCCCGGCGAACATCGTCGCGTTCATCGGCGTCGCCGCCGCGCTGCACGACTACGGGATCGACGTCAAGGGCGTCTTCGGACCGACGAGAACGAAGGACGGCAAGGCCGACATCCAGGCCGGCGACCTCGACATCAGCAAGGTGACCGTCCTCGGCAACGAGTGGGGCCAGTTCAACATCGAGAAGTACGCGGCCCTCTCCCCCGACGCGCTCCTCACCACGCTGTTCGACGACGCGGGCACCCTCTGGTACGTGCCCGAGGAGTCCAGCAAGAAGATCCTCGCCGTCGGCGCCCCGAGCGTCGGCATCTCCGTGTACGACCGCCAGTTGACCGAGCCGCTGCAGCGCATGCTGGAACTCGCCGAGTCCCTCGGCGCCGACGTGAAGGCCGAGAAGGTCACCACGGCCAAGAAGCGCTTCGAGGACGCCGCCGCCCGGCTGCGCGCCGCCGCCAAGGCCAACCCCGACATCAAGGTGCTGGCGGGTTCGGCGGCCCAGGACATCTTCTACGTCTCCGGCTCGAACCTCTCCATCGACCTGGAGTACTACAAGGCCCTCGGCGTGAACCTCGTCGAGCCCCCCGCCTCGACCCTCAAGGCGAGCGGCGGCTGGTTCGAGAACCTGAGCTGGGAGAACGTCGACAAGTACGACGCGGACATCATCATGATGGACAACCGCTCCTCGGCGATCCAGCCGGACGACATCACCGAGGCCACGTGGAAGAAGCTGCCCGCGGTCAAGGCCGGGCAGGTCATCGCGCGTGACCCGGAGCCGATTCTCTCCTACGACAAGTGCGTGCCGCTGCTCGAAAACCTCGCGGAAGCGATCGAGAAGGCGAAGAAGGTTTCCTGACGCCCATGGGGAGGCCTCCCAAGAGGCACGCCCTGAACCAGGAGTTACTCCATGACGACGGCCGTAGCCGCCCCCTTCCGTTTCTTCTCCCTTCAGGTCGTACGGACGAGGCGGCTCGGCCCGTCTCTCGTGCGTGTCACCTTCGACGGTGACGACCTGCGGGAGTTCCGCTCCGACGGCGGGGACCAGTCCCTGTCACTGTTCCTGCCGCACCCCGGCCAGTCCGCGCCCGCCGTACCCGTCGAACTGGGTGACACGTGGTGGCAGGGCTGGCGCGAACTGCCGGACGACGTACGCGCGGTGATGCGCTCGTACACACTCCGCGCGCTGCGCCGTGACGCACGCGGAGCCACCGCCGAGATCGACATCGACTTCGTGCTGCACGGCATGGAGCCGGGGGCCACCGCGCCCGCGGGCCCCGCCTCCCGGTGGGCTGCCGAAGCCACGGCCGGCGACCGCGTCCTGGTGCTCGGCCCGGCCGTCGCCGACAACCGGGCGATTCGTTTCCGTCCGCCCGAGGACACCGATCTGGTGCTGATGTGGGGCGACGAGACGGCCCTCCCCGCCGCCTCCGCGATCCTGGAGTCACTGCCGGCGGGCACCCGCGCCCGGGTCTGGCTGGAGGTCCACCACGCCGGGGACATCCAGGACCTGGCGACCGAGGCCGACGCCGAGATCACCTGGCTCGTACGCGCCGAGGGGTCCCTCATGGCCCTCGATGCGATCCGTGACGCCGAACTCCCGCCCGCCGAGCAGCCGTACGCCTGGATCGCGGGCGAGTCCGGCCGGGTGAAGGAGCTGCGCCGCCATCTCGTGCGCGAGCGCGGGATCGACAAGAGGCGGGTGACCTTTGTCGGTTACTGGCGCGAGGGGCTGACGGAGGAGCAGATGCGCGAGCGAGGAGAGTGACGGCAGTCACGGGTGGGGCAGGATTGCGACCCGGTTAATTAGGTTAGGCTTACCTAAGTAAGCCTCAAAGTAGTAAGCCAGTAAGCCCCTTTTCGACTCCCCCCTCTCCCGTCCGCACGGACCGTCCCCGCTCGGAGGAACGCTCACCATGCGCTCGCACCTGCTCAATGACACGACCGCGGAGCGGTACCGCAGCTCCGTGACCGAAGGAATCGAGCGGGTGGCGGCCAAACTCGCCACCACCGACCGTCCGTTCACGGGCGTCACCGTCGACGCCCTCGCTCCCCGCATCGAGCAGATCGACCTCGACCGGCCACTGCACAACACCACAGCCGTGCTGGACGAGCTGGAGGACGTCTACCTCCGGGACGCGATCTACTTCCACCACCCGCGCTACCTCGCCCACCTCAACTGCCCGGTCGTCATACCGGCCGTGCTCGGCGAAGCCGTCCTCTCCGCCGTCAACTCCTCCCTCGACACCTGGGACCAGTCGGCCGGCGGCACCCTCATCGAACGCAAGCTCATCGACTGGACCGCCGAGCGCATCGGCCTCGGCCCGGCCGCCGACGGCGTGTTCACCTCCGGCGGCACCCAGTCCAACCTCCAGGCGCTGCTGCTGGCCCGTGAGGAGTCCAAGACGGACTCCCTCGCCAAAATGCGTATCTTCGCCTCCGAGGTCAGCCACTTCAGCGTCAAGAAGTCCGCGAAGCTGCTGGGCCTCAGCGCCGACTCCGTCGTCTCCGTCCCCGTCGACCACGACAAGCGCATGCAGACCCTCGCCCTCGCCCACGAGCTGGAGCGCTGCGAGCGGGACGGCCTGATCCCCATGGCCGTCGTCGCCACCGCCGGCACCACCGACTTCGGCTCCATCGACCCGCTGCCCGAGATCGCCGAGCTGTGCGACCGGTTCGGAGTGTGGATGCACGTCGACGCGGCCTACGGCTGCGGTCTGCTCGCCTCACTCAGGCGCCGTGCACTGCTCGACGGCATCGAGCGCGCCGACTCCGTCACCGTCGACTACCACAAGTCCTTCTTCCAGCCGGTGAGTTCGTCCGCCGTGCTGGTCCGGGACGCGACGACGCTGCGCCACGCCACGTACCACGCGGAGTACCTCAACCCGCGCCGCATGGTGACCGAGCGCATCCCCAACCAGGTCGACAAGTCCCTCCAGACCACCCGCCGCTTCGATGCGCTCAAGCTGTGGATGACCCTGCGCACGATGGGCGCCGACGGCATAGGCCGGCTCTTCGACGAGGTCTGCGACCTGGCGGAGGAGGGCTGGCGGCTGCTCGCCGCCGACCCGCGCTACGACGTCGTGGTCGAGCCGCGGCTGTCCACGCTGGTCTTCCGCTACATCCCCGAGGCCGTCACCGACCCGGCCGAGATCGACCGGGCCAACCTGTACGCCCGCAAGGCCCTGTTCGCCTCCGGTGACGCGGTGGTCGCGGGCACCAAGGTCGGCGGGCGCCACTACCTGAAGTTCACCCTGCTCAACCCCGAGACCACGGCCGCCGACATCGCCGCCGTCCTCGATCTGATCGCCTGCCACGCCGAGCAGTACCTGGGAGAGTCCCTTGACCGCGCTTCCTGAATCCACGAACGCCACGTACGACTTCGTGGGCATCGGGCTCGGCCCCTTCAACCTCGGCCTGGCCTGCCTCACCGAGCCGATCGCCGAACTCGACGGCGTCTTCCTGGAGTCGAAGCCGGACTTCGAGTGGCACTCGGGCATGTTCCTCGACGGCGCCCACCTCCAGACCCCGTTCATGTCGGACCTGGTGACGCTGGCCGACCCGACGTCCCCGTACTCCTTCCTCAACTACCTCAAGGAGTCCGGCCGTCTGTACTCGTTCTACATCCGCGAGAACTTCTACCCCCTGCGGGTCGAGTACGACGACTACTGCCGCTGGGCGGCGAACAAACTGAGCAGCGTCCGCTTCAGCACGACGGTCACGGAGGTGAGGTACGACGACGGGGCCGGGCTGTATCTCATACGCACCGAAACCGGCGAGACGTACCGCGCCCGCCACCTCGTCCTCGGCACCGGCACCGTCCCCTTCGTCCCCGAGGCCTGCCAGGGCCTGGACGGCGACTTCTTCCACAACGCGCACTACACGCACCGCAAGGCCGAGCTCCAGTCGAAGAAGTCCATCACGATCGTCGGCAGCGGCCAGAGCGCCGCGGAGATCTACCACGAGCTCCTCACCGAGATCGACGTCCACGGCTACCAGCTCAACTGGATCACGCGCTCCCCGCGCTTCTTCCCCCTCGAATACACCAAGCTGACGCTGGAGATGACGTCCCCGGACTACATCGACTACTTCCGCGCGCTGCCCGAGGACACCCGCTACCGGCTGGAGAAGCAGCAGAAAGGCCTGTTCAAGGGCATCAACTCGGACCTGATCGACTCGATCTTCGACCTGCTGTACCAGAAGAACGTGACGGCCGGAGGCCGCCCGGTCCCCACCCGGCTCATCACCAACTCCACCCTGAAAACGGCGAGTCATGAGGGCGGGCTGTACACCCTCGACTTCCACCAGGACGAGCAGGACAAGGACTTCGAGATCCGGACCGAGGGCCTGGTCCTCGCCACCGGCTACCACTACCGGCCGCCGGCCTTCCTCGACCTCATCCGCGACCGCCTCCGCTTCGACGGCCACGGCCGCTTCGACGTGGGCCGCAACTACGCCATCGACACCACGGGACGCGGGATCTTCCTGCAGAACGCGGGCGTGCACACGCACAGCGTCACATCCCCGGACCTGGGCATGGGCGCGTACCGGAACTCGTCCATCATCCGCGAGCTGCTCGGCACCGAGTACTACCCCGTCGAGAAGACCATCGCGTTCCAGGAGTTCGCAGTATGAACTTCCCCTTCCCCTTCCCCTTCACCGGCACCTTCACCTTCCGGCCCCTCGATCCGCTGAAGGACGCCGCGCTCCTGCACACCTGGGTCACCCACCCCAAGGCCGCCTACTGGATGATGCAGGGCGCCAGGCTCGAGGACGTCGAACGCGCCTACATGGAGATCGCGGCCGACGAACACCACCATGCCCTGCTCGGGCTGCTCGACGGCGAACCCGCCTTCCTCATGGAGAAGTACGACCCGGCCCACCGTGAGCTGGTCGGCCTGTACGAGCCCGAGCCCGGAGACGTCGGCATGCACTTCCTGGTGCCGCCGACGGACACACCCGTGCACGGGTTCACCCGGGCCGTCATCACCGCCGTCATGACGCACCTCTTCGAAGATCCGGCCACGGCCCGTGTGGTCGTCGAACCGGACGTGTCCAACAAGGCCGTCCACGCCCTGAACGAGGCGGTCGGCTTCCTGCCCGTACGAGAGATCCAGACGCCGGAGAAGAAAGCCTTGCTGAGCTTCTGTACCCGTGAGCATTACCTGGCGGCACGAGGAGTGGCGGTATGACCCTGTCCGACGCCGTGGCCCACCTGTCCCCCGAGCGCTGGGAGCGGGCCAACCGCCTGCTGGTCCGCAAGGCACTCGCCGAGTTCGCCCACGAGCGGCTGATCACGCCGGAGACCACCGGAGAGAACCGGTACGCCGTCCCCAGCGACGACGGCCGCACCCGGTACACCTTCACGGCCGTGGTCCGCGCCCTCGACCACTGGCAGGTCGACGCCGGCTCCGTCACCCGCCACCGCGACGGCCGCGAACTCCCGCTCGCCGCCCTGGACTTCTTCATCGAGCTGAAGGAGACGCTGGGCCTGAGCGACGAGGTCCTGCCCGTCTACCTGGAGGAGATCTCCTCCACCCTCTCCGGGACCTGCTACAAGCTCACCAAGCCGCAGATCCCCGTCGCCGAGCTGGCCGGCTCCGGCTTCCAGGCCATCGAGGCCGGTATGACCGAGGGCCACCCCTGCTTCGTCGCCAACAACGGGCGGCTCGGCTTCGGCGTCCACGAGTACCTCTCGTACGCCCCCGAGACCGCGAGCCCCCTCCGCCTGGTGTGGCTGGCCGCGCACCGTTCGCGGGCGGCCTTCACGGCGGGTGTGGGCATCGAGTACGAGGCGTTCCTGCGGGACGAGCTGGGCGAGGCGACGGTCGAGCGCTTCAACGGCGTCCTGCGCGAGGCCGGCCTCGACCCGGCCGACTACCTCTTCATCCCCGTCCACCCCTGGCAGTGGTGGAACAAGCTCACGGTCACCTTCGCCGCGGAGGTCGCCCAGCGGCACCTGGTCTGCCTCGGCGAGGGCGACGACGAGTACCTCGCCCAGCAGTCGATCCGGACGTTCTTCAACAAGTCCCGGCCCGAGAAGCACTACGTCAAGACGGCCCTGTCCGTCCTCAACATGGGCTTCATGCGCGGGCTCTCGGCCGCGTACATGGAGGCGACCCCGGCGATCAACGACTGGCTGGCCCAGCTCATCGAGGGCGACCCGGTACTGAAGGCGACGGGCCTGTCGATCATCCGCGAGCGCGCGGCGGTCGGTTACCGCCACCTGGAGTACGAGTCCGCCACGGACCGCTACTCCCCGTACCGCAAGATGCTGGCCGCGCTGTGGCGCGAGAGCCCGGTGCCCTCGCTCCAGGAGGGCGAGTCGCCGGCCACCATGGCCTCGCTCGTCCACGTCGACCACGAGGGCAGGGGCTTCGCGACGGCGCTGATCGAGCGCTCGGGCCTCACCCCGGTGGAGTGGCTGCGCCACTACCTGCGGGCGTACTTCACTCCGTTGCTGCACAGCTTCTACGCGTACGACCTCGTCTTCATGCCGCACGGCGAGAACGTCATCCTCGTCCTGAAGGACGGTGTCGTGCAGCGCGCGATCTACAAGGACATCGCCGAGGAGATCGCGGTGATGGACCCCGACGCGGTGCTGCCGCCGACGGTGGAGCGGCTGCGTGTGGAGGTCCCGGAGGAGAAGAAGCTCCTGTCGATCTTCACGGACGTCTTCGACTGCTTCTTCCGTTTCCTCGCCGCGAACCTCGCGGACGAGGGCGTCCTGGCGGAGGACGACTTCTGGCGCACGGTCGCCGAGACCGTCCGCGAGTACCAGGCACAGGTCCCCGAACTCTCAAGCAAGTTCGAGCAGTACGACATGTTCGCCCCCGAGTTCGCGCTGTCCTGCCTCAACCGGCTCCAGCTGCGCAACAACCAGCAGATGGTCGACCTCGCCGACCCGGCGGGCGCGCTCCAGCTCGTCGGCCATCTGAAGAATCCCATCGCGGGGCTTTAGCAGGGCGGCCCCCTCCCCGAACAGACGGGCACCTCGGAGTACGGTCCTCCGAGGTGCCCGTCGTCCCGCGCAAGCTACCCGGCTGCCGTCCAGGGCACCTGCGGCGACCGGTAGTAGCCGATGCCCAGCGCGTCCCACCGCGGCCCCTGCGCCGCGAGCCGCACCTTGTACGCGTCCCAGTCGTGCGTCGCCGCGGGCGACCAACCGAGTTCCGCGACGCCCGGCAGGCGCGGGAAGGCCATGAAGTCGATGTTCGCCGGGGTCACGATCGTCTCGGTCCACAGGGGCGCCTCGACGCCCTTGACGGCCGAGCCCGGCGCTCCCGGGAGGTAGGTGCCCGGGTCCCAGTCGTACGACCGCTTCACCTCCACCAGGCCCGCCCAGGCCAGGCCCAGGGGGGTGTCCTCGGTGTACTTCATGTCGAGGTAGATCCGGTCGGCGGGCGACAGGATCAGTCCGGTGCCGGCCCGCGCCGCCGCCGCGACCCGTTCCTTCTCCTCCGCGCTCGTGCGGTCCAGGCCCCAGTACTGGGCGAGGGCGCCCTTCGCCGGGGTCGCCCCGGTGAGCTGGTGCCAGCCGATCACCGTCTTGCCGTACTTCGCCACGACCGGCTGCACCCGGTCCATGAACTTGACGTAGTCGTCGTGGCTGGTGGAGTGCGCCTCGTCGCCGCCGATGTGGAGGTAGCGGCCGGGGGTGAGGGCTGCCAGCTCACGGATCACGTCGTCGACGAAGTCGTACGTGACGTCCTTGTTCACGCACAGCGAGCTGAAGCCGACCTCGGTGCCGGTGTAGAGCGGGGGTGCGACGCCGTCGCAGTTCAAGTCGGCGTAGGAGGCGAGCGCCGCGTTGGTGTGGCCGGGCATGTCGATCTCGGGGACGACCTCCAGGAAGCGGGAGGAGGCGTACCGGACGATCTCCTTGTAGTCGTCCTTCGTGTAGTGGCCGCCGGGGCCGCCGCCGACCTGCGTGGAGCCGCCGTACGTGGCGAGCCGGGGCCAGGAGTCGATCGCGATGCGCCAGCCCTGGTCGTCGCTGAGGTGCAGGTGCAGCTTGTTGACCTTGTAGAGCGCCAACTGGTCGATGTAGCGCTTGACCTGGTCCACGGTGAAGAAGTGCCGGGAGACGTCCAGCATGGCGCCGCGCCAGCCGTAGCGCGGGGTGTCCTTGATGGTGCCGCCCGCGACCAGCCAGGGGCCGGGCTGCACGGAGTCCTTCTCGACGGCCGCAGGCAGGAGCTGGCGCAGGGTCTGCACGCCGTGGAAGAGCCCGGCGGGCTTGCGGGCGGTGATCGTGACCCCCTGCCGACCGCTGTCGAGGCGGTAGCCCTCGTCACCGAGGGAGGCGTCCTTGGAGCCCAGCTTCAGCCGTATACCGGTCCCTTGACGGTCCGTCACCGGGATGCGGTAGCCGGTCGAGGGCCGCAGGACGTCCGCGAGGTAGGTTCCGATCCGGCGGGCCTCGCGTGAGTCGTCCACGTGGATGCGGGTGCTGTCCGTGATGCGGTACGGGGCTCCGCCCGTCTTCACCGACGCCGGGGCCGGGATCACGCGACCGAGCGGTGTGGGCGTGTCCCCTTCGGGCGTCCCCCCGGCGGGTGCCGCCCCGACGGCAAAGGCTCCGGCCGCCGTCACGAGCAGCAGTGATCCGAGAATACGAGTGGTTCTGCGGTGCTGTCTCACCTGAGCGTCCCTCCATCGACCCACGTGCCAGCGAAAAGGTACAGACCAACCTCCCCGTTCAGGCGGTGAAACAATCCCCTCATGGCGGAAATCATCCAGCGTGACGGCACGTGGGCCTTCTACGGCGACACCCTGAGGCTGACCCCGGGGCGCGACAAGAACGTGAGCCTGTTGCGCAAGACCCTGGGTGAACTCGCCGTCCCGCTGGCCTCGTTGGCGGGCGTCTCGCTGGAGCAGGGGAAGAGGTCCGGGCGGCTGCGACTGAGGCTGCGCGACGGCGCGGACCCACTCCTCCACGCGACCGGAGGCCGGCTCACCGACTCCCACGACCCCTACCAGCTCGTCGTCGAGTCGGACCGCTACGGCGTCGCGGAGTACTTCGTGGACGAGATCCGCAACGCCCTGCTCCTCGACCAGGTCCCGGCCGATGCCGTCGAGGACTATCTGCTCCCCGGCCCGGCGGTCCCGCTCTCCGTCTCGGCCGGGGACGGCACCGCGAACTTCGACGGCGAGCACGTGCGCCTGGAGTGGAACTGGAAGACGGAGGACGCGAAGGCCGCGGCCGGCTCACGCACGCTCGCGCTGGCCGACATCCGGTCCGTGGAGTGGCACCCGGCGGTGGGCCTGGAGAACGGCTACCTCCGCTTCACCGTGAAGAACGCGCCCACGAAAGCCCCGCCGAAGTACGACCCCAACTCCGTGGAGCTGTGGGGCTTCAAGAAGGACCCGCTGATGGCTCTGGTCGCGGCGGCCGTGCAGGCGCGGCTCCCACACCCGTCGGCCCCGCCCGCGGACGACCCCCCGAAGCAGCTCCCCCAGGCCGCGGCCGACCCCGACGAGGGCCCGGCCACCCGCGAGGACGAGCACGACGCCTTGCTGCGCCGTCTGCGCGAACTCGGCGAGCTGCACAGGTCCGGCGTCCTCACGGACGAGGAGTTCACGATGGCCAAGCAGGCGGTCCTGAAACGGATGTGACACATCTGACGGATGTGACACGTTCCGGAGGACCGCCTGCCTGGTATACGGCCCTACTTCGCCTTGCGCGCCACGGTGAAGTGGTCGATCCGGTCACCCGTCTCGGCGATGCCCTGCACCTTCAGCTCGGCGTAGTGGCCCTTCGGAGCGGGGACGACGTCCACGCGCAGGAAGGAGTAGTTGAGGTACCGCACCCGGGACCAGGCGACGGTCTCGTTCTGCTTGCCGCCCTTGAGGTTGACGAACGAGGCCACGGAGTCCACCTCGTGCTCGTGCCCCTCGTACGAGTCGGGCGCGCTGAAGGCGTACAGGCTGCGGCCCGCCGCGCCCGCCGTCACGTACACGACACCCTCGGTCTCGGGGTACGCCGTACCGCCGATGGGCAGCTTCTTGGCGACCTCGTCGCCCTTGATGACGTCCGTGCGCTCGTACTGGTGGTTGTGGCCGTTGATGACGAGGTCGACGGTGTACTTCTCGAACAGCGGCACCCACTCCTGGCGCACTCCGCCCTCCGAGGCGTGCGCGGTGGAGGTGCAGTAGGCGCAGTGGTGGAAGAAGACGACGATGAAGTCGATGTCCTTGCTCGCCCGGAACTTCTTCAGCTGCGCCTCGAACCACGTGGTCTGGGTGCCGCCGGAGAGGCCGAGGTTGGCCGGGATCTCGAAGGAGACGTCGTTGGGGTCCAGCGAGATGACCGCCGTGTTGCCGTAGACGAAGGAGTAGACGCCCGGCAGGTTCTTCTTGTCGGGGCCGTTGTCCGGCAGCGTCCAGCGGGCTTCCTCGCCGCCGTAGCCGTTGGGCGAGTACCAGGCCTCCATGTCGTGGTTGCCGTAACTGACCATCCACGGGATCTGCTTGGCGACCGACTCGGTCTGATACAGGAACTGGTCCCAGGTGCGTGAGTCGAAACCGGTGTCGGTGGTCTTGCCCTGGCCGGCCGGGTCACCGTAGGCGATGTCGCCGGCGTGCAGGTGGAAGACCGGGTTCTGGCCGAGGATCAGGCTGTCGTTGGCGAGCGCGTGGTAGCTGACGCCCTGGTCCCCGAAGGCCGTGAAGGTGAACGGCGTCTTCTGCGCGGGGGCGGTGGTGAAGGTGCCGAGGGTGCCCAGCAGGTGCGGCTCGGCCGGGTCGAAGCCGGCGTGGCCGACGCCGTAGTAGTACGTCTGCCCCGCGCGCAGGTGGGTGAGCTTGGCATGCAGGTAGTACTGGGTGTGGTCGCCGCTCGCACCGACGCCGGCCGGTGTGTAGAGGGTGCGGACCTCGGCTTCGATCTTGCGGGAGAGGTCCCACGGGTGGGCGCCGACGCGGATGAAGGGCTTCTTCACCGCGACGGGGACCTGCCACGAGATGGTGATCTCGGTGCGCGGGTCGTTGCCGAAGGCGAGATGGCGGCCGAAGGGTGCGACGAGCGAGCCGTCGACGGTCTCGGCGCTCGCCACGCTCTGGGTCGGTACGGCGGCCCGGGCGGTGGCGCCAGGTACGAACGCGCCACCCGCGACGGCGCCCAGCGTGACGGCGCCGCCCCTGATCATCGTGCGCCGCGAGAATCTGGCGCGCAGGTATTCGTGCTGCTCGGCCATGCTCATGCGCTCGGCGAGCCGCTCGGGTACTCCCATGCGAGGAATGTCCATGAGGCCTGAAACTCGTCCCCTGGGGCAACGAGTCGCCGCACGCGGAATGGACTCCGCACGAACAGGCACTCATGAGAGATTCAATGTTCACCCAAGGAGTTTCAACACCCACCTGCCCGGAATCGGGCAGGATTCTTGCGAAACGGCCGCCCGTACCCCAGGATCTACCGGGTGCACGACGAACTTGTTGATCATCTGACGCGGTCCACGCCCCTCAGCCGGGGGGAGGCGCTGCGCGTGATCCAGGACGTGCTCGCGTACTTCGACGAGACGACCGAGGACTACGTCCGTCGCCGCCACCGCGAACTCCAGGCCCAGGGCCTGGTGAACTCGGCGATCTTCGAACGGATCGAGGCGGACCTGAAGTACCGCGCGGTGGCACCGCCCGAGCTCACGCTCAGACAACTGCGCCGCATCGTCTACGGCTGAGACCGTCGGGGATGAACGACCACAAACGGGATGTACAGCTACAAACGGGTTAGCTGCAAACGGGGAGACAAGGGGAGAACTGTATGTGCGGAATCGTCGGATACATCGGTAAGCGCGATGTGGCCCCGCTGCTGCTGGAGGGCCTGCAGCGGCTGGAGTACCGCGGCTACGACTCGGCGGGCATCGTCGTGACGTCGCCGAAGACGGCCGGCCTGAAGATGGTCAAGGCCAAGGGCCGGGTCCGCGACCTGGAGGCCAAGGTCCCCGCGCGCTTCAAGGGCACCACCGGCATCGCCCACACCCGCTGGGCCACCCACGGCGCCCCGTCCGACATCAACGCGCACCCGCACATGTCGGCCGACAGCAAGGTCGCGGTCGTGCACAACGGCATCATCGACAACGCCTCCGAGCTGCGCCGGAAGCTGGAGGCCGACGGCGTCGAGTTCCTCTCCGAGACCGACACCGAGGTCCTCACCCACCTGATCGCCCGCTCCCAGGCCGAGACCCTGGAGGAGAAGGTCCGCCAGGCGCTCAGGATCATCGAGGGCACCTACGGCATCGCCGTCATGCACGCCGACTTCACCGACCGGATCGTGGTGGCGCGCAACGGCTCGCCGGTCGTCCTCGGCATCGGCGAGAAGGAGATGTTCGTCGCCTCGGACATCGCCGCCCTGGTCACCCACACCCGGCAGATAGTGACCCTCGACGACGGCGAGATGGCCACCCTCAAGGCCGACGACTTCCGCACGTACACCACCGAGGGCACCCGCACGACGGCCGAGCCGACCACCGTCGAGTGGGAGGCCGCGTCGTACGACATGGGCGGCCATGACACGTACATGCACAAGGAGATCCACGAGCAGGCCGACGCCGTGGACCGCGTGCTGCGCGGCCGTATCGACGACCGGTTCTCGACCGTGCGCCTGGGCGGCCTGAACCTGGACGCCCGCGAGGCGCGCCGGATCCGCCGCGTGAAGATCCTCGGCTGCGGCACCTCGTACCACGCGGGCATGATCGGCGCCCAGATGATCGAGGAGCTGGCCCGCATCCCCGCCGACGCCGAGCCGGCGTCGGAGTTCCGCTACCGCGACGCGGTCGTGGACCCCGACACGCTGTACGTCGCCGTCTCGCAGTCCGGTGAGACGTACGACGTACTGGCCGCAGTGCAGGAGCTGAAGCGCAAGGGCGCGCGGGTACTGGGCGTGGTGAACGTCGTCGGCTCGGCGATCGCCCGCGAGGCCGACGGCGGCATCTACGTCCACGCGGGGCCCGAGGTCTGCGTGGTCTCCACCAAGTGCTTCACGAACACCACGGTCGCCTTCGCGCTGCTCGCCCTGCACCTGGGCCGCACCCGTGACCTGTCCGTCCGCGACGGCAAGCGGATCATCGAGGGGCTGCGGAGGCTGCCCGGACAGATCTCCGAGATCATGAAGCAGGAGGAGGAGATCAAGAAGCTGGCCGAGCAGTTCACCGAGGCCCGCTCGATGCTCTTCATCGGCCGCGTCCGGGGCTACCCGGTGGCCCGCGAGGCCTCGCTGAAGCTCAAGGAGGTCTCGTACATCCACGCCGAGGCGTACCCGGCCTCCGAGCTCAAGCACGGCCCGCTGGCGCTCATCGAGCCCGCCCTGCCGACGGTCGCGATCGTCCCGGACGACGACCTGCTGGAGAAGAACCGCGCGGCCCTGGAGGAGATCAAGGCCCGCAGCGGCCGGATCCTCGCAGTGGCCCACCAGGAACAGGAGAAGGCCGACCAGACGATCGTCGTCCCCAAGAACGAGGACGAACTCGACCCGATCCTCATGGGCATCCCCCTCCAACTCCTCGCCTACCACACGGCATTGGCCCTGGGCCGGGACATCGACAAGCCGAGGAACCTGGCGAAGTCGGTAACGGTGGAGTAGGGACGCGCCCCCGAAAGAGGCGCCCCAAAGGGGCGCTTCTAAGGGGCGCGGGGCTGTATCGATATGCGGCTCCGCCGCGTGGGCGCGACCAGCCCCCACGCACCAGCAGAGGCCGAACAAACTGAACGGACCCCCACGTGTGCCACCAAAACGTGGGGGTCCGTCACCTCGTCGAGGTCGGCCCGTGGCCATCACCCTCCGAGCACATCTCACCCGGCCCAACGGCGAGTTACGAAAAGAGCGGCACCGGGAGCGCAGCTCATGGAATGACGATCACGGGACGCTGCGCCCGCTTCGCGAGCCGCCCCGCGACCGAGCCGAAGATGCGCCCCACGATCCCGTGCGTGGAACCCACCACGATCGCGTCCGCCTCGTACTCCCGCCCCACTTCCTCGAGTTCGTGGCAGATGTCGCCTCCGCGCTCGACGAGGATCCAGGGGACCTCGGCGAGATAGTCGGCGCAGGCGAGTTCAAGGCCGAGGACCTCGGTGCGGTGGTCGGGGACGTCGACGAAGACGGGTGGCTCGCAGCCGGCCCACACCGTGGTGGGCAGCCGGTTGGCGACGTGCACGATGATCAGGCCCGAGCCGGAGCGATGGGCTATGCCGATCGCGTACGCGAGGGCGCGCTCGCTGGACGTCGAGCCGTCGAAGCCGACGACGACGCCATGCTTGAAGGCGGGATCGCAGGAGGGGCGTGCTTCTTCCGCCGCCAGCGGGTCGGCCGCCGTGTGATCGGCTACCGACCGCCGCTTGCGGTCAGCTGGGTCGAAGAATTCGTGACCGGCCATGGATATCTCGGCGTTCGGGTCCTTGTGGGTGTGGGACGACAGTGTGTGGCGGAGCTGTGTCCGGGAATCATCTTCCCAACCCCATACCCCCAAGGGTACGGCGGCACGCCTCCTTAAGCCCATACCCCGCACCATGCCGCGCGGGGTTCCAGGGAGCATGCACGAGGGGACAGCCGTAACGCAATGGTTGCTGCCCCGTACAGGCGGTTTGCCCAAGGTTCACCCGGGTGTGCGGCACAGGGCTTACCCAGGGTACGAGCCACTCCGGCCCGGATCCACCCTCCGGCAGTGACCGAGCGGTCGAACACGCGTTGAACCCCGGTGAGTCACTCCTACAGGGGGCACGCTGCGCCCGGACACCCGACGGCCTCCCGGTCCACCCC
>NZ_VMNX01000096.1 GCF_009377235.1 Streptomyces acidicola | reverse complement strand
GCCGTGGGGTGCGGGCACCGGCCGGGAGGTTTCGCCCCCGCCGCCCCTACCCGTCCCATCCCCAGGGGCTGCCGCCCCTTCGACCCCGGCCGAGGGGGCTGCGCCCCCTGGACCCCCGGGTTTCGGGGCTGCGCCCCGGACCAGTCCCTCAGGGCTCCGCCCCCGGCCCCCTCTTCGGGGCTCCGCCCCGGACCCCGTTTCGGGGGCCGGCCCCCGGACCCCCGCTCCTCAAACGCCGGAGGGGCTGGAATGTGCGGGGCGGGGCTGGGGTTTTCAGCCTGTCCGGCGTTTGAGGACGAGGCCGTTCAGGCCGACAGCGAGGGTCTGGGGGCGGCAGCCCCCAGGGAAGGGACGAACCCGGCGGCAGGTCTCACGTGGCCCGGCTCCCAGTAAAATCGACTTCACTGTGTCTGATTCCACCCACATCCCCGAAGCCCCGCGGCGCACCACCCCCGGCGCGTCCCTCCGTCGTACCCGGGCCAAGGGTGAACCCCGGTTCCCCGACGGGCCGAAGGCCGATCCCGCCGGGTCCCACTTCGAGCGGCGGATCCGGAGTTTCCAGCCGCGGCGGAGCCGGGTGACGGCGGGCCAGGCGGACGCGTTGCAGCGGCTGTGGCCCAAGTGGGGGCTGGACATCGACGGGCAGCGGACGATCGATCTCACCGAGCTGTTCGGGAACGCGTGCCCCGTGGTGCTGGAGATCGGGTTCGGGATGGGGGAAGCCACCGCGCAGATGGCCGCGGAGGATCCCGAGACCAATGTTCTCGCCGTGGACGTGCACACCCCTGGCCAGGGCAATCTGCTCAATCTCGCCGATCAGAACGGGCTGTCCAACATCCGGGTGGGGAACGGGGACGCCATCATCCTGTTGCGCGAGATGCTCGCCCCCGACTCCCTCGACGGACTGCGCGTCTACTTCCCCGACCCGTGGCCCAAGAAGCGGCACCACAAGCGGCGGCTGATCCAGCCGGAGTTCCTCGCGCTCGCCGCGTCCCGGCTCAAGCCGGGTGCCGTCCTCCACTGTGCGACCGACTGGGAGCCGTACGCCGAGTGGATGCTCGACGTGCTCACCGCGCACCCCGACTTCGAGAACACACAGGCCGGCGGCGGATTCGCGCCGCGTCCGGCGTTCCGGCCGCTGACCCGTTTCGAGGGCCAGGGACTGGACAAGGGTCATGTGGTGAACGACCTGCTCTTCCGACGCGTACAGCACAGGGACGTAACGTTCAAGGAGCCAAAGGAATCGCAGGAGTTTCAGGAGTCCCACGGGTCCCAGGAGTCCAAAAGTTCCCAAGGTTTCCAGGGTTCCCAGGGTTCCCAGGGTTCCCAGCAGCAGCGCGGAGGGCAGCCAGACCACCCAGTCCATCCCGACCAGCCATAACCCACCGGCGCCTGACCAGTCCCGCCGAACGCCCGCGAGGAACCACCGAGCAGCACCTGCACCTCACGCGGCAGCATCGCGGGGAGCGCCCCTCCCTCGTTAGGGTCGATGCCGTGGCCACCTTTCCCCCGTACCCGACGCACCCCAGCGAACCGCCCGGCCCCGGCGGCCCAGTCGGCGGGAGACGGCGCCCAGCGCACTGGTGGCGCAAGAAGTGGGTGCGGTACGGGGCGCTCATCACGCTGCTCACGCTCTCCGGACTGGTCATCCTCGCCCTGGTCCGCGAGCAGACCGGTACGGAGGGATTCCTGGTCGGGCTGGGGCTGGCGGTACTCCCTGTGCCGTTGCTCATCGCCACGTTCCGCTGGCTGGACCGGGTCGAGCCCGGGCCCTGGCGCAACCTGGTCTTCTCGTTCGCCTGGGGCGCGTGTGCCGCGGCACTGATAGCCATCGTCGCGAACAGCTTCGCGACCAGATGGATAGCGACCGCCACCGCCGATCCGTCCAGCGCGGACACGCTCGGCGCCACCGTGATAGCGCCCGTCGTGGAGGAGACCGCCAAGGCCGCAGCGATCCTGCTGATCTTCCTGTTCCGCAGACGGGACTTCACCGGGATCATGGACGGAGTGGTGATCGCCGGGGTCACCGCCACCGGGTTCGCCTTCACCGAGAACATCCTCTACCTCGGCACGGCCTTCGGAACCGACCAGCTCAGCGGCGGCAGCGGAATCGCCTCCGTGACGGCCGCGACCTTCTTCGTCCGCGTGATCATGTCGCCCTTCGCGCATCCGCTGTTCAGCGTGTTCACAGGGATCGGCTTCGGGATCGCGGCGCTCTCCGCGGACCGGCACCATGTGCGCCGCGTGCTCCTCCCCCTCTCCGGGCTGCTCCTCGCGATGGGCATGCACGCCCTGTGGAACGGCTCGTCGACGTTCGGGGAGTTCGGTTTCTTCGCGGTCTACGCGGCGTTCATGGTTCCCGCGTTCGGGCTGCTGACCTGGCTGGTCATCTGGACGCGGCAGCGGGAACTGCGCACCGTGCGGGACGAGTTGCCCGCGTACGCGGCCGCCGGGTGGCTGACGCCGCCCGAGCCGTACGCCCTCGGGAACATGAAGGCGCGGCGGCTGGCCCGCGAGTACGCCGGGCACCAGTTCGGGCGGGAAGCGGCGCGGTCGGTCGCCGAGTACGAGGCGTACGCGACCTCACTCGCCTTCCTGCGGCACCGGGGGCGGCGGGGCCGGGCGAACGCCGATTTCGTCGTACGGGAGCGGGAGTTGCTCTTCGAGCTGTGGCGCCGACGGGAGATCGCCCGTCCCTCCCTGGCGTACGCGGCACAGACCACGGCACCGATGCCCGTGCACGGAAGCGGGTACGGGAGCGCGCACGGCTACGGATACGGGCACGGGCACGGGCACGGATACGGGAGCGCGTACGAGTTCGGGCACGGATACGCCCATGGGTACGGGCATGGACACGAGTACGAGCACGGGCCCGCGTTCGAGTACGCGTCGGCGTACGGGCACGGCCCGGCGGCGCCGTATCCCTCCTACAACCCCTATCAGACGTAGTCCGGGGTAGTGCGGGGTAGTCCGGCGTAGTCCGGAAGCTTTGGACGGTACGGCACCGGCGGTCGGGGTGAGCGCCGGTGCCGAGAGCGGACCGCGGGAAGCGGACCGCCGGAAGCGGACCGCGTCCGCGTCAGCTCCCCTGTGACGCCTCCGTCAGCTTGGCCAGCTCCTCGTCCGTGAGGGTCAGCTCCGCCACCGCCACCAGGGCCGGCAGCTGCTCCACCGTCCGCGCCGAGGCGATCGGCGCGACGACCGTCGGCTGGGCCGCCAGCCAGGCGAGGGCCACTGTGGCGATCTCCGCCCCGCGCGCCCCGGAGATCTCGTCCAGGGCCGCGAGGACCCGTACGCCCTGCTCCTTCTCCAGGTAGGCGCCGGCGCCCTGGGCGCGAGGGCTGTCCACGGTCGTGCCGGGGCGGTACTTGCCGGTGAGGAAGCCCATGGCGAGGGAGAAGTACGGGACGGCGGCGAGCCCGGCGCGGGCGGCGACGTCCTGCAGGGGACCCTCGTACGTGGAGCGGGAGACCAGGTTGTAGTGCGGCTGGAGCGCAACGTACCGGGCGAGGCCCTCGCGGTCGGAGAAGTCGAGGGAGGCCTGGAGGCGCTCGGGCGAGATGTTGGAGGCGGCGACGGCCCGGACCTTGCCCGCCTTCACCAGGTCGTCGACCGCCCCGACGATCTCTTCCACCGGGACTTCCGGCTTGTCGAAGTGGGTGTAGTAAAGATCGATGTAGTCGGTGTCCAGACGGCGCAGCGAGGCGTCGGCGGCGGCCTTGATGTTGGCGGCCGTGAGGCCCTGGTAGTCGGGGTGCTGGCTGACCTTCGTGGCGATCACGACGTCGGACCGGTTGCCGCGCGCCTTGACCCACTTGCCGATGACGGTCTCGGACTCGCCGCCCCGGTTGCCCTCGACCCAGGCCGAGTAGGAGTCGGCGGTGTCGATGAAGTTGCCGCCCGCGGCCGTGTACGCGTCGAGTACGGCGAAGGACTGTGCCTCGTCGGCGGTCCAGCCGAAGACGTTGCCGCCGAGGGAGAGCGGGAAGACCTCGATGTCGGATGAACCAAGCTTGCGAAGAGAAGTCATGCTTTACAACAACGCCCTCGCCGGACGCACGCATTCCGCGCGTCCGGACGAGGGTTTGTGAATCCGGGAGGAGATCACCTCACCTGCTCCCGGAGGACCTCAGGGGGTGAGCCCCTTGCCCTGCAGCCACGCCATCGGGTCGATGCCCGAGCTGCTGCCGCCCGGGTGGACCTCCATGTGGAGGTGGGCGCCGGTGACGTTGCCCGTGGCGCCGACGCGGCCGATGACGTCGCCGGTCGCGACCTTCTGGCCGACGCTGACGCCGATGGAGGACTGGTGGGCGTACCAGATCTCCGTGCCGTCGTTGAGGGTGAGCACCGTCTTGTAGCCGTACGAACCGTCCCAGCCGGCCTGGGTGATCGTGCCGGTGCCCACGGCCTTGAGCAGGGTGCCCGTGGGGGCGGCGAAGTCGAGGCCGGTGTGCTGGCCGGAGGACCAGTAGGCGCCGGCCTGACCGAAGCTGGAGCTGATGGTGTACGAGGACGTCGGCAGCGTGAACTGCTTGGCGAGCTGGGCGAGGCGCTCGGCCTCGGCCTTCTTCCTGGCCTCCTCCTCCGCCTTCGCCTTCTCGGCGGCGGCCTTGGCCTCGGCCTGCTCCCGCTCCTCGGCGGCGGCCTCGGCCGCCTTCTTCGCGGCGGCGGACTCGGCGGCGGCCGCGGCGGCGCGGTCGACCGCTTCCTGCTGCGACTCGGCCTGCTGCATGATGCGGGCGCGCAGCGCCTCACCGGCGTCGTCGGCGCCCTGCTCGGCGTCGGTGAGGCTCAGGCCCGCGTTGCTGAGCGGGGTGGGGGAGCTCTCGGGCTCGTCCTCGGAGTCGAAGACCGAGCCGACGTTCGGCATGTCGGGCATCGAGATGGAGACCGGCGGCTTGCCGGTCTGCGCGGAGGCCATGCCGCCCGCGCCGACGGCGGCTATGACACCGACGCCCAGAACGGTGGAGCTGCGGGCGAGTCCGCCACGCTGCTTGGCGACGCGGTGCCGGCCGCGAAGGGGACGAATGGACTCCGCGGTGGGGTTCCACTCCTGCCAGGGGCCCTCGTCCTGGCTGTTGTAGCCGCCATACCCGAAGGTGTCGCTGTCGCCGTGTCGGTTCGGCACGGACGGAGCTTCGGTCGCAGACCGGTTCGACGCCACGTGGGCGTACTCCTTTCCTTCCTTCTCGCCTACCGGGTTAGCTGACGGGTTCGGAGCAGGAAGGTCTCCTACGCGCGTAAACCAGCCGTGCTTCCACGGTGGTTTCCGCGCGATTCACCCCAGGGTTGGTGGTTCCCCGGTTCCCTTGCGGGATTCGGCGCGTGCGCACGGAGCCGCCTCTTGTGACGGCTGGGACGACCGCGCTGCGTTATCGAACGTTAATAGACGTGCGGGCCGTATTCCAAGCGGTTCCGGATGATCGTTCACGCCCGTGCGCGGGATTTAGGGGGCATGGGGGGCCGAATAAGGGCGAGCTACCCCTGTCTCAGGTGTCACAAGAGTTCTGATGGTGTGTCAGATGTTATGCGGAGCGAGGCTGTTCGGACACGCTGGGTGATCGCGAATATGGGGAAGTCGTGAACGATCACCGCCAGGGCTTCCTTGTGGACACCCTGGCGAATGCCGGGACTTGGGCCGTCAGCCCGCGGAGAGCTCCGCCAGGTCCGCCAGGGGCAGCGTGTGCTGGGTCTGGAGGACCTTCGCCCGCAGATAGCGGACGTTGTGGGCGGTGGTGAAGACGCCGGTGGGGACGCGCGTACGAACCTTGACCCCGAGGTCACGGAGCTGCTGCGCCTTGTCGGGGTTGTTGGACAGCAGGTCCAGGGTGTCGATACCGAGGGCCTGGAGCATCTGCGCGGCGGCCGTGTAGTCGCGGGCGTCCTCGGGAAGACCGAGGGCGGTGTTGGCGGCGTACGTGTCGAGGCCCTCGTCCTGGAGGGCGTACGCGTCGAGCTTGTTGTAGAGGCCGATGCCCCGGCCCTCCTGGCGGAGGTAGAGGAGGACCCCACCGCGGTCGGCGATCTGCTCCACCGCCTCGCGCAGTTGCGGGCCGCAGTCACAGCGGGCCGAGCCGAAGACGTCGCCGGTCAGGCACTCGGAGTGCAGGCGGACCAGCGGAGTGGCGCCGGGCGCGGGCTCACCGAGGACGACGGCCACGTGCTCCTGCCCGTCGGCCAGGCCGTGGAAGGTGACCAGCTCGGCATCGACACCGTACCCGTCGTGGAAGCGCAGCGGGACCCGGACGCGGGAGCGGGGGGTGGCGGTGGGCTGGTCGGACATGCGGGCCTCCGGGCCAGGTGCGGGTGCAAGGTCGGCAATCTGATTCAGTTTTGAAGCAGATCGCATCACGAGGTCGACCGTAACCCTGCTTCAAACTTCAAGCAACCCTGGTGGAGGGCGACGCATTCCCTGGGCGGGCGAGATGACGCATTCCCCGGGCGGGTGAGATTGCGGAGCCGGCCCGATGGCCCGATGGACTAACTCGAAGGACAGGAGCGGCGGCGCCACGGAAGGTCGTCAGGGGTGACCGTCTCCGTGCCGTCCCCCTGGAGCGCCTTCGTGATGCCCGTACAGATCCGCTCCAACTGCTCCACCTGCCCCGGGTCGAGGTGGTCGAACACCGCCCTGCGGACCGTCTCGACGTGCCCCGGTGCCGTACGCTCCAGGAGGGCCATGCCCTCGTCCGTCAGCACCGCGACGCTCCCCCGCTTGTCCCACTCGCAGTCCTCGCGCCGCACCGCACCGTCCTTTTCCAGCCGGGCCACGGCGTACGTCAGCCGACTGCGCGTGATCTTCAGCACCTCGGCGAGATCGGTCATCCGCAGACGCCGGTCCGGCGCCTCGGAGAGCATGGCCAGCACGGAGTAGTACAGGTGCGGCAGACCCGCCTCCTGCTGGAGCCGGCGGTCGAGCGTGTCCTCCAGAAGCGCCGACGCGGCAATGTACGCGCGCCAGGCACGCTGTTCCTCGGGGCTGAGCCAGCGGGTCGTCATACGGACAGTGTAGTTATTGTTTAAAACTTGAACCAGATGCCCGCGTGGCAGCCGAACCGAGGCCACCCACCGGTCACGACACACCCCGCCGACCGATCGGTCACGACCACGGGAGCGACCCCCATGCCCCAGCCCTACGTCCTGTTGTCCGCCGCCGTCTCCCTCGACGGCTACCTGGACGACACCGGGCCCGAGCGGCTGCTGCTGTCGGGTCCGGACGACTTCGACCGGGTCGACGAGGTACGGGCGGCCAGTGACGCGATCCTGGTCGGCGCCGGCACCCTGCGCACCGACAACCCCCGGCTGCTGGTGAACTCACCCGAGCGGCGCGCGGCCCGCCTCACCGCCGGGCTCCCGGAGTACCCGCTGAAGGTCACCGTCACGGCGTCCGGCGACCTCGACCCGACGGCCCGCTTCTGGCACACCGGCGGCGAGAAGGTGGCGTACACGACGGACAAGGGCGCCGAACGCCTCCGCGCCCTCGGCCTCCCGGCCGACGTGGTCTCCGTCGGCCCCGAGCTGGAGTGGCGGTCCGTGCTCGACCACCTCGGGAACGTACGCGGCGTCCGGCGCCTCATGGTCGAGGGCGGCGGCCAGGTCCACACTCAGCTGCTCCGGGAGGGCCTCGCGGACGAGCTCCAGCTGGCCGTCGCCCCCCTGTTCGTGGGCCAGTCGGACGCCCCGCGGATGTTCGGCACGGGGGCGTACCCCGGCGGCCCGACCAGCCGCCTGCGCCTGCTGGAGACCCGGCCCGTCGGCGATGTCGTCCTCATCCGTTACGCGCCCACGGTCCCCGGCACAGGCGGGCAGCCCTCGGCGGCCGACCGGCACTGGCTGGACCTGGCGTGCGACCTGGCGGCACAGTGCCCGCCCTCGCGGACGGCCTTCAGCGTGGGCGCGGTGATCGTGGCGGCCGACGGTACGGAACTGGCCCGCGCCCACTCCCGCGAGGGCGACGACCCGGTGGTCCACGCCGAGGAGGCGGCCCTGGCCAAACTGGACCCCGCCGACCCGCGCCTGGCCACCGCCACCGTCTACAGCAGCCTGGAGCCCTGCGCCCGCCGCTCCTCCCGCCCGTCCCCGTGCGCCCGGCTGATCCTCGACGCGGGCGTACGGCGGGTCGTCACCGCGTGGCGGGAGCCGGACACGTTCGTCGTGGGCGCCGACGGCAACGCGCTCCTGGCGGCGGAAGGGGCCGAGGTCGTCGTACTCCCGGAGTACGAGCCCCGGGCGACGGCACCGAACAGCCACTTGCTCACTCCCTGAGGCCCTGGGTACTCCGTACCGGTACACCGGGTACCGCCCGCCGGTCGCGCGCCGGAAGGAGGCCGTGCATGAGCCGTACCCGCGAGGTCCCGACGGCCGCGGACCGGCCGGAGGACCAGGGAGTGACGCTCGTCTACAGCTGGGAGGTGGAGCCCGGCCGGGAGGCGGAGTTCGAGGAACTCACCCATGAGATCGCCGACGTCGCCGCGGGCTTCTGCGGCCACGAGGGCATCGTCTGGCTGCGCCCGCACCGCGGCCAGCGCCTCTACCACGGCGTCCTGCGCTTCTCCAGCCAGGACCGCCTCGACGCATGGCTCCGGCTGCCCGAGCGCAGGGCCTGGCTGGAGCACATGCGCGCCGTCGGCCATCAGGTCTCCCACGTCCAGCGGCAGCCCACCGGCATGGAGACCTGGTTCAGTCTCCCGCAGCGCCCGGTCGACGCCCCGCCGCGCTGGAAGATGACCCTGATGACGATGCTCGGCGCCTATCCGATCTCCCTCGCCATCAACTGGCTGATCACCCCGCACACCGCCGCCCTGCCCGTCCCCCTGAAGGCCCTGCTCTTCCCCCTCCTCGTCGCCCCGCTGCTCACCTACTTGGTCATGCCCGGGCTCAGCCGCCTGTTCCGCCGGTGGCTGTACGGGGAGGAGCCTCGAAGCGAGGTGAAGTGAGGTGAGGTGAGCGAGCAGGACCGTCGCCGGCCCGTGGCCACGGCAAACCCGTGCGCGAGCTGTCCCGCGCATGACGTACACTGGTTTCACCGACGCGGGGTGGAGCAGCTCGGTAGCTCGCTGGGCTCATAACCCAGAGGTCGCAGGTTCAAATCCTGTCCCCGCTACTGAAGGCCTGGGGCCGGAATCCGAAAGGGTTCCGGCCCCAGGTTTTTTCACGTGCCGGTACTGGGCTACCGCTACGCCTCATGCGCCCCCGGCCCGGGATGCCGTACGGCCTTCTTCACGTCCGCCTCGATCTCGCTGCGCGGCTGGCCCTCGGCCTTCGCGTACTCGGTCACCGCGGCCTGAACGTCCCGGGCGAGGTCGCGCCAGGCCCGCCACGCGGTCTCGTACGTGTCGGTCTGCGTTTCGGTCCACTTGTGGGCGGTCGGGGACCCGTACAGCTCGCGCAACTCCTCCACCCGCGCGTGGGCCTGGTCCGCCGCGCGCTGTATCCCCACGAGCTCCTCGAAGGTCTGTGCCACGCGTACGAATCCTTGAACAGACGGCGCCCTCGACCGAGCCGCCACGCCGTGCCCCGATCTGCACCAGGGCCAAGCGCCACAGCGGTTCACTCACTCGGGGCCACACCGTGCCATCGCGTGACCTGTCGGAAGCGGCGCCGACAGCGAACCGACACCGCTACCGGGCTCAGGCCGAGGCTGCCCCAATGCCGAGCTCGGCCAGCAGGCCGCGTACGCGCTGCTCGATCTCGTCCCGGATGGGTCGCACGGCGTCCACGCCCTGGCCGGCCGGGTCTTCAAGCTGCCAGTCCAGGTAGCGCTTGCCCGGGAAGACGGGGCACGTGTCCCCGCAGCCCATCGTGATGACGACGTCCGAGGACTGTACGGCCTCGGTGGTGAGGATCTTCGGCGTCTCGGCGGAGACGTCGATGCCCACCTCGGCCATGGCCGCGACCACGGCCGGGTTGACCGATTCGGCGGGGGCGGAGCCGGCCGAGCGGACCTCGACCCGGTCACCGCCGAGGTGGGTGAGGAAAGCGGCGCCCATCTGGGAGCGGCCTGCGTTGTGGACGCAGACGAACAGCACGGAGGGACGCGGGGCAACGGAGCTCATGGCAGGGGTCCTTGCAGGCGGAGGGGCAGTCAGGAGGAGACGGGTTCGGGCTCGGCGTACGGGACGACGAGGTCGTCCGCCGTGCGAGCGGGAGGTCCTCCGTACACGACAGCCACGGCAGCCAGCCCAAGCACGGCGCCGAGGAGCTGTGCCCCGATGAACGGGGCGACGGAGGCGGGGGCGATACCGGCGAAGGTGTCGGTGAAGGTGCGGCCGATGGTGACGGCGGGATTCGCGAAGGAGGTGGAGGAGGTGAACCAGTAGGCGGCCCCGATGTAGGAGGCCACGGCTGTCGGGGCCAGGGAGGCGCGGCCGACGCGCTCCAGGCCGAGGACGAGCAGGATCAGCCCACCTGTGGCAACGACCTCACCCAGCCACAGGTGGCCGGCGGAGCGGTCGTGCGTCGAGAACCTCACGAGCGGCTCGGCGAACATGGCGTCGGCCAGCACCGCGCCGCCGATCGCCCCGGCGATCTGCGCAGGAACGTACGCGGCGACGTCTCGCAGGCTCGGCCCGGCTCCGGTACGGCGGCCGGTGAACCAGGCGGCCAGAGTGACGGCCGGGTTGAAGTGCGCGCCGGAGACCGGCCCGAGCAGCGTGATCAGCACGCCCAGGCCGAAGACGGTGGCCAGGGAGTTGGCGAGCAACTGCACGCCGACGTCGCGGGACAGCTCGGTCGCCTGGATACCGGAGCCCACGACCACGGTCACCAGCAACCCGGTCCCCACCGCCTCGGCGGCCACGCGGCGGCCGAGGGACACCGTCACGGGGTCGCCCCGGCGGTCTGCGCCGTCGGCCCGGCGGTCTGCCTCGTCGCCCCGGTGGTCCGCCTCGCCGCCAAGTCGGTCTGCTTCGTCGTAAGGAACCCGGCGAGCGTGTCCAGGGCGCCGGGCACCGCCCAGTAGTACACCCAGGTCCCACGGCGCTCGCAGTCGATCAGGCCGGCCTGCCTCAGCAGCTTGAGGTGGTGGGAGATCGTCGGCTGGGACAGGTCGAAGGCCGGTGTCATCTCGCACACGCAGACCTCGCCGCCCTCCCGTGAGGCGATCATCGACAGCAGGCGCAGGCGCACCGGATCGCCCATCGCCTTGAAGACTCGCGCCAGTTCCGTGGCGCGTTCGTCGTCCAGCGGCGCGGCAGCCAGACCCGGGCAGCACGTGGCGTCCTGGTCCATCACCTCAAGCTCTTGTTTCGACATTTCTCTATGTTGACGCTTCTCGATACAAGGCGCAACTGCGCTCCGCCGTCGTCCGCGCGACCAGGCCCACGGGGCCATAGCCTCATCAGGGTGCGCAGGTTGGTGGAACCGGTGCGGCTGTGCGCCTGGGCCTCCGGCGTACGACTCGGTTCGCCGCCGTCTTCTGCAGCAACCCGTAGGCGAGGACCGGCAGGAGAAGGTGTGGTTTGTCGGGCAGGGTCGTGGTGATCAGGACCGCGCCCGCGCTGCTGTTGTTCATGCCGCAGGCGAGAGTGAGGGACGACGCCACGGGGGCGTCCAGTCTCAGCAGGCGTGCGGCGCCGCGGCCGACCGCGAAGGACAGCAGGCAGACCAGGAGCGCCACGGCCAGCGCGGCGGCCAGCAGCAGCGGGCGCGGACGGGCCAGGAAGGAGCTGAGGGCGCCGCTGGCGTTCACGTAGGTCAGGAGGAGTGAGCCGGCCAGGGCGAGCGGCACGACGGCGCGGAGTACTCGGCTCAGCCACGGCGCGGGCAGTACCAGGCGGCACAGAATTCCCGCCGCGCACGGCAGGACCACGCCGACGAAGGTGAACGCGCCGCGGATGGTGTGCTCGGCCCTGCTGAGGGTGTCCGCGTAGTCGCCGCTGAGCAACGGCACCAGGGCACCGATGACCAGGGGAACGGTGAGTGGGCTGAGGAGGGTGGAGGCGAGGACGAGCCCCACCATGGTCGGCTGGTCGCCGTCGCCCTTGCCGGTCCATACGGTGGCTCCGGCGGCAACGGGCATCGCCACGATCAGAATCATCGCGGTGACCAGGCCGCTGCCGCCGTCTGTGTCGGGCGTCCGGCGCAGCAAGAACGCCACGGCGGGGATGGCCAGCAGCGGGATCACCAGGTGCAGAACGAGCCCGGCCAACAGGGCGATCGGGCGCCGCAGCAGGGTGCCCAGCGCGCGTAAGGGCACCTGGAGTCCGGCCGAGAAGAGCACCAGGGAGAGCAGGAGCGGTGCGGTGGACCAGGACAGGGCGCCCGCCGCGCCCAGTGGCAGAGAGTGCGTTCGGCTCAGCCACAGTCCGGGGCCCGGCAGGAACAGGGCGGCTGCATAGGACAGGACCACGGCGCGGCCGAGTCGGCGTCGCAGCCAACTCGTTGTCGACTTTGCCTGCTCAGGCTCAGTCGGCTCAGGCTGAGTCGACTCAGGCTCAGGCTCAGTCGGCGGTTGGGCACAAGCTCGGGGGTTCAAGGCGGCCTTCTTCCGTACCAGGAGCAGGAGCGGGAGCGGGAGCGGGAAGGAACGCCTGTATGCGAACGAGCACGTAGCTGTTCGGGAGCATGTAGAAGCTGTTCATGGTGGCCATGCTGCTCGTACGCGAAGAGTCGTACGCGCGATGCCGCGCGGCAGTCAGGATGCATTCAGGTGTCCGGTGACACGGTCGCTTGCCATGACCAATGAAACGTCTGAGACCAACGAAACGTCTGAGATATCCGCGGCCCCCTCGGCCGACGGCCCTGCCGTTCGCGAGCGGCACCGGCTGCGCTGGAACAAGGTGCCCGAGGTCACGGTCTACTTCTGGATCATCAAGGTGCTGTGCACGACGGTCGGGGAGACCGCGGCCGACCTGCTGAACGAGAAGGCGGGCCTCGGCCTGACCGGTGTGTCGGTGCTGATGAGCGCGCTGCTGGCCGTGGTGCTGGTGGCGCAGTTCCGTACGCGGACTTACCGGGCGGGCGTGTACTGGCTCGCCGTGGCCCTGATCAGCGTCGTCGGCACCCTGATCAGCGACAACCTCACCGACAACCTGGGCGTGCCGCTGGAGACGAGCACCACGGTGTTCGCGATCGTCCTCGCGGTCGTGTTCGTCGTCTGGTACCGCCGGGAGCGGACCCTGTCCATCCACCACATCGACACCACCGGCCGCGAATCCTTCTACTGGCTCTCCGTCCTGTTCACCTTCGCCCTGGGCACCGCTGCCGGTGACCTGGTCTCCGAGCGCATGAACCTCGGCTACTGGCTGTCCGCCGTGCTGTTCGCCCTGGCCATCGCCGCGGTCGCCGTCGCCCACTTCGCACTCGGTCTGAACGCGGTATGGAGCTTCTGGATCGCGTACGTCCTCACCCGGCCGCTCGGCGCCTCGATCGGCGACTACCTCTCACAGCCGACCGGCGACGGCGGCCTGGGCCTGGGCACCGTGATCACCAGCGCGCTGTTCCTGGCGGTCATCCTCGGTCTGGTCGTGTACCTGGGCGTGACCCGCAAGGACGTCAGCAACGTCAGCGAAAGGGACGTCGCCGAACCGGGGCGGGCCGCCCGGCATGCGGCCCGACCTACCGGCTGACCTACCGGCTGACCTACCGGCTGACCTGCCGACTGACCCGTCGGCCGGCCCACCGGCCGGCCCGCGTTCAGGATGCGGTCAGGCTCTCTGTGTCACGGTCGATGGCATCGGCCGCCGTCAGTGGTCGGCTCATTTTCACAGGGCGTTCGTCGCGATTCCGGGGGCGAGCGCCCTGTTGTACGACCGGACGACCGGACAGGAGAAGTTGAGGTGGAGAAATCACAGGTCCTCACCGGCCTCGACGTATCGAGCAAGTCGGACACGTCGAACACGTCGAACACGTCGAAGATGTCGAGCACGAGCAAGTCCGTGATGAAGAAGCTGCCCGAGGTCACGCTGGCCTTCTGGATCATGAAGATCGCAGCGACGACACTGGGTGAGACAGCGGGCGACCTCTTCGCCCAGACCCTGAAGCTGGGCTACTTCCTCACCACGGTCGCGCTGTTCCTGATCTTCGTGGTGACGCTGGTGGTCCAGCTGCGGTCCAGGCGCTACAACCCGTTCTTCTACTGGACCGTGATCCTGTCGACCAGCATGGCCGGCACCACGATGTCCGACTTCATGAACCGCGACGCCAGCGCCAAGTACCTCGCGGGCGGCGCGACCAAGCTGGGCTGGGGCCCGCAGGGCCTCGGACTGGGCTACCCGGTCGGAGCGGCGATCCTGATCTCGATCCTCCTGGCGATCTTCCTCGCCTGGAAGCTGAGCGGGATGACCTTCCAGATCCGCGACATCGTCACCTTCAGGGGCGAGGCCCTGTTCTGGTCGGCGATCCTCGTGTCGAACACCCTCGGCACCTCGATGGGCGACTTCCTGTCCGACAGCTCCGGCCTCGGCTACGCCGGTGGTGCGCTGCTCGTGATCGGTGTGCTCGCCGTGCTCGTGGCCCTCATGAAGGTGCGCGCGGTGCCGAACGTGCTGCTGTTCTGGATCGCCTTCGTCCTCACCCGCCCGCTGGGCGCCACCGCGGGCGACTTCCTCACCAAGCCGGTCGCCAAGGGCGGCCTGGATCTCGGCACCGTGGGCTCGTCCGCCGTCCTGCTGGCTGTTCTGTTCGGTCTGATGGCCTACGCCCATGTGCGGGAGCGCCGGACCGCCGTACCGGCAAAGGTGGAGCTGGAGCCGGTCACCCGGCAGGCAGGCTGACCGTGAACCTGGCTCCGGGCGAGTGCCCGGGGTCGTAGGACACCTCACCGCCGACGGTGCGGGCCAGGCGTCGCGCGAGCGGCAGCCCCAGGCCCGCGCCGTCGTGCCCGTCGCCCGAGTCGGCACGCCGGCCGGGCTGGAACAGCTCGCGAACGAACGCGTCCGGCACACCCGGGCCGTCGTCGACGACGTCGATGCGCACCGCGCCAGGGATGCGCCGTGCGGACACGGTCACACGGGAGCGGGCATAGCGGACGGCGTTGGCGAGCAGCGGGCTGAGGATGCGTTCGAGGAGAGCGGGCGCGACCCCGGCCTCCAGCACCGGAGCCGCCGTCTCCACGGCCTCTACGGCCCCTCTGGCCCCTTCGGCCCCTCCGGCCTCTACGACGATCTTCACCTGAACCGGTGTGTCGAGGTGCTGGAGCAGACGGTCCAGGACGGGCAGGACGTCGGTTGTTCCGGGGGCCGTCTCCCGGTTCAGCGCGTTGTCACGGGCGTCGTTCAGGAGTGTGTCGCAGATGGTGCGCATGGACTGGGCGGCCTCGGCGATCACCTCTTGGCCGGCGCGGGTCTCGGCGTCCGTGCGGGGGCGGGCCCGCCACCAGTCGAGTTCCATGATGATCCGGGTGAGCGGCGTGCGCAGTTCGTGGGACAGCTCTCCCGTCAGCTGCTGTTCGTGGCGCAGTACGGTGCGTATGCGGTCCAGGAGCTCGTCCATCGAGGCACCCAGACGGGCGAGTTCGACCGGACGGTCCTCCGTGCCGAAGCGCTCGTCGGAGCCCACGGCGCTCCACTGGGTGGCCTGGTCGGTCATCGTCCGCACCGGGCGCAGTGCCCGGCCGACGGACAGCCGGGTGAGTACGTAGGTGCAGCCGAGCATCACGCCGTCCAGGATGAGCGACCCCAGCAGCAGAGTGTCGGCCGAACTGCGGTACGGAGTGAGGTCCAGGGCAGTGACGACGGTGGCGGTGGCACGGCGGCCGTCGACGGCGTGGGAGCACAGCCGGACGGGCTGGTGGCCGTGGGCATGGACGGTCGTACAGGCAGGCTTCGGCTGCCTGGTCAGCCTGTCGGCGGCCTGGGTGAGTGTGCTGTCGGGCGTGGCGCCCGGCGGCTTCTCCAGCAGGCGGTTTCCAGCGTAGATCCACACGTTCGCGTCGAGGAGCCGGTCGTTGACGGTTTCCAGGACTCGTACCCGGGGGCCGCTGGTGTCGATGGTCGTGGCAACGGCTGCCGCCCGGCTGCGCAGTTCGCCGTCCGCCTGGTGCTGCAGGTGCCGGTCCATCACGGCGTTGAACACCACGGTCAGGATCGTCATCAGCAGGGCGGCGGTGGTCAGCGCGACGAGAGCGAGGCGGCCGCGCAGGGTGCGCGGCACAAGGCGACGGAAGGCACGGACGGCGCTGAAGGTCCGGGAGGGACGGGAGGGAGGGGATGGACGGGAGGCACGGACGGCAGGGACGGCGCGGTTCATGACAGACGGTGCCCGATCCCCCGCGCCGTACCGATCGTCAGGCCGCTGCCCGCCCCACGCAGCTTGCGGCGCAGCCGGCTCAGGTACTGGTCCAGGGTGTTGTCGCTGACCTGCGCGCCCTCCGGCCAGCCCGCCCGCACCAGCTCGCGGCGGCGCACGAGCGTCCCGTCCGCGGCGACGAGCGTGGCCAGCAGCCGGAACTCCGTCGGGGAGAGGGCCACCACCTGTCCGCCGTCGACGGTCACGCTGTAATCCACCCCGTCCAGGACCAGATCACCGGTTGTGGCGGTGGAGCGGGGGGCGACCCGCCTGAGCGCGGCACGCAACCTGGCGGCGAGTTCGGCGAGATGGAAGGGCTTGGGCAGGTAGTCGTCGCCGCCGGCGGAGAAGCCGGACAGGCGGTCGGTGAGCTGATGCCGGGCGGTCAGGAAGAGCACGGGGGCGAAGAAGCCGTTGGCCCGCATCGCCTGGCACACGTCCCGTCCGTCCGCGTCGGGCAGGCCGACGTCCAGGACGGCCGCCGCGATGTCGGCGGTGGCCAGCCGCAGGGCGGACGCGCCGTCGGCGGCCAGGACGGGCTCGAAGTCCTCGTCGCACAGGCCCCGGCGCAGCACGTCCCGCAGAGCGGGATCGTCCTCAACAACCAGGATTTTGGGGCGCATGATCCTCCACCGGCCCACCGGTCGTGATCGTACGTGCGATGGACGATGCGGGCAGCCACCGGCGTGCCGCCCGCAGGATCACTTGTCCCCTCCCCGCGCGTCGGCGCTCCGGCGGGCACGCAGCACCTCGGAGAGAAGGGGGACCAGGGACACGCCAATGATCAACGCGACCAGCGGCAGAAGGTAGCGATCGACGTTCGGGATCGAGGAGCCCAGCCCGTACCCCGCGAGCGTGAGGCCGACACTCCATACCAGGCCGCCGACCACCTGCCACAACGTGAACGTCCGCACGGGAACGTCCAGCGCGCCCGCCATCGGGTTCAGCACCGTCCGCACCACGGGTACGAACCGGGCCAGGACGACCGCCTTGGCGTAGCCGTACCGCTGCAGCAGCTCCTCGGCGCGCTTCGCCCCTTCGTGCAAACGCTGCGAACTGCTGCGGGCGAGCAGCGCTCCACCCGCCTTCCGGCCGATCAGATATCCGCACTGCGCCCCGGCCAGCGCACCGACGGCCGCCGCGACCAGCAGCGGCGCCAGCGACAGTTTCACCGGCCGGTCGGCGGCACCCGTGCACAGCAGACCCGCCGTGAACAACAGGGAGTCACCCGGCAGGAAGAAGCCGATCAACAGTCCCGTTTCGGCGAACATCACCACGCCGACGCCCAGCACGCCGAATGCGGCCAGCAGTGACTGGGCGTCGAGCACGTTGACTGCTTGGTACAGCGGTACTGCCTGATACAGCGGCACTGCCTGGTACAGCGGTGGGGTCATGCTGCGGGAGACCTTCCCCTGTGGGGATCTGACGTATCTGACGTATCTGACGTAAGGGAACGCGAGGGAGCATGAGGGAACGGACACATGCGACCAACCATAGAAATGCAGACAGTCTACGGAATCGGCAACCAAGCCGTCCGACCCAGCCGCAGCCGATCTGCGGGCCACGGGTACGTCCGCTCACGCGTCGCCCGCGCACGGGCCGGAAAACGCGACAGCGCCCGAGCCGACCGAAGCCGATCCGAGCGCTGCGTGGCAGGTCGGAGGGGTTTCCCCTTCCCTGCACCTGTAGGCCGTGTGGGACTCGAACCCACAACCAATGGATTAAAAGTCCACTGCTCTGCCAATTGAGCTAACGGCCCAGGCGGTGTTGCGCGATGTTGCCTCCCCGAGCATAGCCCGACGCGGCCGGGACTCCGATCGGGTATCGGCGACCCGGCCGCGTCGAAAGGCCCGCAAAAAGGCCCGCCGGAGAACAGAACGGACGGAAGAAGGACGCGAGGCGGGCGGCATACCGCCGGAAACGGCCGCCGGAGGGGCGCACCGCCCCACCAACGCGCCCCCTCCCACTACCGGCCGGTCGGACGCACCCCGATGTACCCCTACGCACTCCCACGCAGCCCGACGCAGCCGAGCGCACCAACCGCCCTACGGATCCACCGGCTCCGGCGCCCCCTTCCGTGCCGTCTCGCGGGCGATCGTGCGCTCGTGGTGCGGGTTCAGGAACCAGTGGCGGGCCGACACCTGCCACCAGGTCGCCGCGAAACCGAGCACCACCAGTACGGCGACCGGAGCGTAGTTGAACGTCTCCCAGGTGACCGGTGAGACCTGGGGCAGCATGAAGAGAACCGTGATGATCCCCACCCACGTCACTGACACCACACCCACCACACGCGACCACCGGCCCAGATGCCACGGCCCCCGCTCGAAGCCGTCCCCCTTGCGCAGCCGCAGCAGCGTCGGGATGACGTACGCGATGTAGAGGCCGATGACGGCGATGGACGTCACCGCCGCGTACGCCGTGACATTGATCAGGTACGGCAGGCCCAGGACCAGCGCCCCGATCGCCGCCAGCCACACCGCCGCCACCGGCGTGCGTGTGCGCGGGCTGACCGTGTGCCACACGTGCGAGAAGGGCAGCGCACCGTCGCGCGAGAAGGCGTAGATCATCCGGCTGTTGGCCGTCACCGACGCCATCCCGCAGAACAGCTGTGCCCCGATCACCACCAGCAACAGCAGCTTGCCCGCCGTCGCCCCCAGCGCGTCGAGCAGGATCTGCGCGGGCGGCGCACCCGTGGGAGAGTTCAGCGCTCCCTCGTACGACTGGATTGCGAAGGTGAAGCCCAGGAGCAGCACGAAGCCCGCGATCCACGAGGTCCAGATCGACCGCACGATCCCCTTCGGGCCCGCCGTCGACGCGTCGTGCGTCTCCTCGGTCATGTGGGCGGAGGCGTCGTATCCGGTGAAGGTGTACTGGGCCATCAGCAGCCCCAGCAGCACCACGTACACCCCGCTCCCCCAGCCCGTGTTGTTCACGAACTCACCGAACACGAAGGACGCGGACTGGTGCTCGTCCGGTACGAAGGTCAGCGCGCCCACAATCACCGCCACGCCCAGCACGTGCCACCACACGCTCACGCTGTTGAGCAGAGCGACGATCCGGACCCCGAAGGTGTTCAGCAGACCGTGGAGCAGCAGGATCCCGGCGAAGAGCAGGATGGTCCGGCCGGGCGTCACCTCGAAGCCGAACTGCAGGTTCAGGTACGCGCCCAGGAAGGACGCGGCCCCGAAGTCGATACCGGCCGTCACGGCCACCTGGCCCAGGACGTTGAACCAGCCCGTGAACCACGCCCAGGCCGCGGCGCCCCTCTCCGGCGCCAGCCGGTGCGCCCAGAAGTACAGGCCCGCCGACGTCGGATAGGCCGAGCAGATCTCGGCCATCGACAGGCCCACGAAGAGCGTCATCAGGCCGACCACGATCCAGCCCCAGGTGATCACCGCGGGACCGCCCGTGTTCATGCCGAACAGGTACAGCGTCAGACAGCCCGACAGGACCGAGATGATCGTGAAGGAGACCGCGTAGTTGGAGAACGCCGACATGCGGCGGGCGAGAACCTGGGTGTATCCGAGCTGGGCCAGCCGCTCTTCGTCAGACAGCCCATGCGCCATGGCGTCATCTGTCATGACCCCAGCGATTCCCCCGCCGGGGTCGTGACATGCGTCACAGGTCACGGAAAGTGGCAGCCTCAACGAGAGCGAACAGCAAGTAGCGGACAGCCAACTCCGAACGACAGAGCGCCGTGCCCCTCCCGGAACGGGGGGTCACGGCGCTCTGCCCACTACTGTTCGACGTCAACTACTGACTGACGCCAACTACTGATCGACGTCAGCCGTTGCGCTTCCAGCGCGGCTTGTCCTCGCGGCGGTTGAAGGAGCCGGAGCCGGAGCCGGAACCCCGGTGGTCGTCACGGCGGCCGTTCGGGCGGTCGTGGCTGCCGGAGCGGAAGCCGCCCGAGGGGCGGTCGCCCTGGCGGTCGCGGTTGAACGGCCGGTCGCTGCCACGGTGGCCGCTGCGGTCGTCACGCCGGTCGAAGGAACGCCCACCGCGGTCGAAGCCACGCTCGCCGTCCCGACGGAACCCGCCCCGCTCGCCGTCCCGGCGCTCGAAGCCACGGCCACCGCGCTCATCGCCACGGCCGCCACGGTCGTCCCGGCGGAAGCCACGGTCACGGTCACGGTTGTCCCGCTGGAACCCGCCCCGGTCGTCGCGCCGCTCGAAGGAACGCCCACCACGGTCGCGGTCACGGTCCCTGTCCCGGTCCCGCTGGAACCCGCCCCGGTCGTCGCGCCGGTCGTCCCGACGGAACCCGCCGCGCTCGCCGTCCCGGCGCTCGAAGGAACGCCCACCACGGTCGAAGCCACGATCCCGGTCCCGATCACGGTCGCGGTCACGGCCGAACCCGCCACGCTCGCCGCGCTCACCCCGGTCGTCCCGACGGTCATCCCGGCGGTCGTCCCGGCGCTCACGCCGCTCGTACGAGGGACGCTCGTACGAGGCAGAAGTCCGCTCGGAACGCTCGGTCCTCTCAATCCGCTCCACGTCCTGGGCCGCGGGCTGCGCCGGCAGGGAGACCTCGCCCTTCTCCGGGGCCTCGGCGCCCTCGGCCACAACAGGAGCCGTCCCTGCTTCCGCCGTCTCGGCCACCGCCCCAGCGAGTGCCTGGGCCGGGTCCTCGCCCCGCTCTCGGGCGACCCGGACGACCAGCCGGTCGGCCTCCTCGCGCAGTTCGGTCGCGCGGCGCGTGGCGCGCTCCAACTGCTTGGTGAGGTGAGCGACTTCACGCTCGGCCTGCTGGGCGGCGTTACCGGCGGACTCGGCCTGGACCTCGGTCATCGACCGGGCGCCGGTGATCTCGGCGACCTCCGGGTCGAAGGCCGCGCCGCCCTGGATGATGTGACGCCCGGCGTCGACGCCCGCGTCCTCCATCAGCCGGAAGATCTGGCGGCGCTGGTGCGGAAGGGAGAGGGACACCACGGTGCCCGTACGCCCGGCACGCGCCGTACGGCCGGCCCGGTGCAGGTAGTCCTTGTGGTCACCCGCGGGGTCGACGTTCAGCACCAGGTCGATGCCGTCCACGTGGATGCCGCGCGCCGCGACATCGGTCGCGACCAGCACGTTCACATAGCCGTCCTTGAAGTCGGCCAGCGTCCGGGTCCGCGCGCCCTGGGTCATGCCGCCGTGCAGGGCGTCGGACTTTACCCCGGCGTCCCGCAGCTGCTCGGCGACACGGTCGGCGCCCAGCTGGGTCCGCACGAAGATGATCGTCCGGCCCTTGCGCGAGGCGATCGCGGCGGTGACCGGAGCCTTGTCCTTGGGCTTCACGATCAGGATGTGGTGCGACATGGTCGTCACCGCGCCCTGCGCCGCGTCCACCTCGTGGCTGACCGGGTTGTTGAGGTAGCGCTGGACGAGCGTGGCGATCTCGTTCTCCATGGTCGCAGAGAAGAGCATGCGCTGGCCGCCGGCCGGGACCTGGTCGAGCAGCTCGGTGACCTCGGGCAGGAAGCCCAGGTCGGACATCTGGTCGGCCTCGTCGAGTACGGCGATCTGCACGTTCTCAAGGGAGCAGGCGCCGCGGTTGATGATGTCGCGCAGACGCCCGGGGGTGGCGACGAGGATGTCGACCCCGCGCTCCAGCGCGTAGATCTGGTTCCCCATCGACGTACCGCCGCAGACGACCTTCATCTTCAGGCCCAGCACGTCGCCGTACGGCTGCAGCGCGTCCGCGACCTGCATGGCGAGCTCACGGGTGGGGGTGAGGATGACGGCCCGGGGCTTCCTCTTCTCGGTGTGGCCGCCGGCCAGCGTGGCCAGCGTCGGCAGACCGAAGGAGAGGGTCTTGCCGGAGCCGGTGCGTCCGCGGCCGAGGATGTCCTTGCCCGCCAGCGCGTCCGGGATGGTCGCGGCCTGGATCGGGAACGGGACGGTCACCCCGTTCTGCGCGAGCTTACGGACGACGGCCTCGGGCAGCCCCAGATCGGCGAAAGTGACCTCGGGAGCGGTGGTCTCGTCCTCACCCTCGGGCAGGACGACGTGATCAGTACTGGCAACGGACATGCGAAATGCAAACCTTCCGGAGTTCTCGGCACGCGCCCAAACTCCGTGAAGTCGCAATCGACCGCCTCAATGCGGTCCGGCCACGGCAAGGGAGAGTACGCGCCACACGCGGCGCGTCATTTTGGCGCCGGGCAAATGGGATTCAAACGATCTGCCACCCTACGCACCCTGCACCCCTCAAAGCAAACCGACCGCGAACCCGCAGGTCAGAGCTGGAGCACTCCACAGCGCGCGAGGAGCACAGCAAAGACCCCGTCCAGATGAACGGGGCCTTCGTGCGGTGGCTGGGGCCGGGGTCGAACCGGCGACCTTCCGCTTTTCAGGCGGACGCTCGTACCAACTGAGCTACCCAGCCATGGAGTTTCCTGCGAAACTCCAGCGGTCCTGACGGGATTTGAACCCGCGGCCTCCACCTTGACAGGGTGGCGAGCACTCCAAACTGCTCCACAGGACCTTGCTGTTGTGTGCGAACCAGCTGATTCAGTGTCGCACACGGTGTTGCGTGCCCCTAACGGGTTTTCGGTCTGCCTTGTTGCCGTGGCCGGGCTGGTGGTTTCCAGTGGCCGGTGGGAGGCTGTTCGGCGGGCCGATCTCGCTGGAAAAGCGTATCAGACCAAGAGGCGTGCTCCGCGCACGTGACGAACGGCTCCACTGCTGCCCTGGGCAGGGGGTTCGAAGGCCGGGACGTCGATGGATGCGCCGTGGATACGTCGTGGATACGCCGTCCGATCGTGCCCGCCCCGCCGGTCCGCGCGACCTTGCGTGGGCTCGACTCGGGTGCCGCCGGAAGTGCACCCGAGCCGAGCTGCACGGGGGTGTGTGTGGGACCCCGGCGTGCCTCGCTACCAGGTGACCGGCAGCTCTCGCAGGCCGAAGATCGCCACGTCGTTCTTGAGCGGGAGGCTGTCGGCCTCCGTGGCCAGGCGGAGGTCTGGGATACGACGCAGGAGGGTGGTGTAGACGATCTCCAGCTCGATCCGGGCGAGACTCTGCCCGAGGCACTGGTGCGGGCCGTACCCGAACGCCAGGTGCTGGCGGGCACCGCGCTCGACGTCGATCTCCTCCGGGTTCGCGAACGCGGCCGGGTCGCGGTTCGCGGCGCCGCCGAGCGCGAAGACGCCCTCACCGGCCCGAATGGTGCGGCCGCCGATCTCGACGTCCTCCTTCGCCACCCGTGCGGTGATGATGTCGGTGATGGTGAAGTACCGCAGCAGTTCCTCGACCACGTCCGGCGTCCCGGCGGGATCGTCGAGGAGCCTCGCCCGCAGCTCCGGCCGCTCCAGCAGGGCCAGGGTGCCCAGCGAGATCATGTTCCCGGTCGTGTCGTGGCCGGCGGTCAGCAGCAGGAACGCCAGGTCGGCCAGGGCGTCGCGGTCGTACGCGTCCTTCTTCCGGGCCTTGACGATCTGCCGGCCCAGCAGATCGTCGGTGGGGTCCTTCTCCTTGCTCGTCACCAACTCGTCCAGATAGGCCTGGAGTTCCTTGAACGCCCGCTGCCGGGTCAGCGGCGGCAGGGTCATGCTGAGCATGGTCGACGTGCGGTCCTCGAAGAACGCGTGGTCGGTGTACGGAACACCGAGCAACTCGCAGATGACCAGCGACGGCACCGGGAAGGAGACCGCCCGCACCAGGTCCGCCGGTTTGGGGCCCGCCAGCATCGCGTCGACGCACTGGTCCACGATGGCCTGGATGCGCGGGCGCATGGCCTCCATGCGCCGTACCGTGAACTCGCCGACCACGGCACCACGCGCCCGGGTGTGCTCGGGTGCGTCCATGCCGGCGATGGACAGGTTGGAGTCCTTGTCGCTCTTGGCGATCTCGACCAGCATCGGGTAGTCCGGATCGCCGCGGTCGGAGCTGAGACGCGGGTCGTTCAGCGCCGCGCGGACGTCCTCGTACCGGGTCAGGATCCACGCCTCGCGGCCGGTGGGAAGGGTCACCTTCGACACCGGTTCGCTCTCGCGGAGGCCGACGTATTCGTCGGGCAGTCGGTACGGGCATGTGCGGGGGACGGGGAAGGCGGGCGCGCTGCTGCCCTCGTCGTGGGGTTCGGTCACGTGGTTCTGCTCCTGGTCCTCTGGTTCTCTGGCCCTCTGGCCCTCTGGTCCCAGTACGGGTGTCGCGTGGGTGTGGCGGGCTCAGGCCGGCTTGCGCGCGGTCAGCAGGAGCGAGCCGAACTCGTCGACGTCGACCATGTCCGCGGGGCTGAACTTCTTGTCCGCCTCCTCCTCGAAGATGGGGTCCAGATCCTCGTTGCCGGCCTGGGCCATCCGCTCGAAGGTCGGGCGCACGCTCTGCTCGGTGATGTCGAGGAACTCGACGCAGCGCAGGCCGGCCCGGCGCAGCATGGGCAGGTAGTCGTCGGGGTCGGCGAGGGTCATGATGAAGTCCCGCAGGCACCGGTCCACGGCGGTCTTCTTGTCGGCCGGGATCGGGGCGCGCTCGAAGAAGTCGGTGAGCACGAGCCTGCCGCCGGGGCGCAGAACCCGCTGGATCTCGCGGAACACCTGTTCGCGGTCGGGCATGTGGAAGATCGACTCGATGGCGAGAGCCGCGTCGAAGGAGTTGTCGGCGAAGGGCAGCCGCATGGCGTCGGCGTGCTGGAACTCCACCCGGTCGGAGAGCCCGTGCACCTCGGCGAGCTTGGTGGCGCGGGCGACCTGGTCCCGGCTGATGGAGACTCCGGTCACCTGCACGTCGGCGCGCTGGGCGATCCTCATGGCGGGCTGGCCCAGTCCGCAGCCGACGTCGATCACCCGCGCCCCGGCGGTGAGCCGCAGACGGTCGGCCATCATGTCGGTGAGCAGGTCTGCCGCCTCGGTGAGCGGCATGTCGCTGTCCTCGGACTCCCAGTAGCCGAGGTGAAGGCTGCCGCCGACCTCCTCCGTGTCCATGGCGGTGAGCCGGTCGTAGAGGAGTCCGACCTCTTCGGGGACGGGGACGATGGCGTGCTGGCTGGACATGCGAGGTCCTCTTTTCTTTCTGGTTCACTGAATTCGATGAATGAATTCGGTGACTGGACTCGATGGCTGGATTTGGCAGCTGGATTTGATGGCTGAACTCGGCGGCCGGCCATGGTGCCGCGGCCGCTCGCTCAAAGCCGTGGGAAACCCGACAACAGAAACATCCCGGCGCTGTCAACGCGGGTTGAAGAGAGGGTACTTGGAATGCTAGCCGCCTGGCGTCGGAGAGGGAATACGAAACGAGAAGGAACAGGAAGGAACGGGAACGGGAAATACTTCAGTCGGCGATATTGACCAGCATTTTGCCGATATTCGCGCCCCGCATCATGTCGATGAAGGCGGCCGGAGCGTTCTCCAGCCCTCGCACAACGGTTTCCCGGTGGGTGATCCGGCCCTCGGTGAGCCAGCCGCTCATATCGGTGAGGAACTGGTCCTTGACGCCGTCGTACTGCCCGACGAGAAAGCCCCGCAGGGTGATGCCCTTGCCGATGGCCTGGAGAAGATTCCGCGGGCCGGCCGCCGGGACCGTGTCGTTGTACTGCGAGATCGCACCGCACAGCACGATGCGCGCCCCCATCCTGGCCATGACCAGCGCGGCGTCCAGGTGCTCTCCGCCCACGTTGTCGAAGTACACGTCGATGCCCTCCGGCGCGGCTTTCGCCAACTGCTCCAGCACCGGTCCGTCCTTGTAGTTGAACGCCGCGTCGAAGCCCAGTTCCTCGGTCAGCCACGCCGCCTTCTCCGCGCTTCCGGCCGATCCGACCACTTTCGCGGCGCCCCGCACCCTGGCCACCTGGCCGGCCAGCGAGCCGACCGCTCCGGCGGCCCCGGAGACGAACACGACGTCGCCCGCACAGAACCGGGCGGCGTGCAGGAGCCCCGCGTACGCGGTGTGCCCCGTCATGCCGAGCACGCCCAGGTACGCGGCGGGCGGCGCGTGCCCGCGGTCGAGCCTGACCGCTCCGGCGGCCCCCACCACGGCGAACTCCCGCCAGCCGAGGCGGTGCAGTACGAGATCACCGACCGCGAGTCCGGGCGACTTCGACGCGATCACCTCGCCGACCGCGTCCCCTTCGAGCGCCTTTCCGAGGGCGAACGGCGGTACGTAGGACCGCATGTTGTTCATCCGCCCGCGCATGTACGGGTCGACACTCATGACCAGGTTGCGCACCAGCACCTGGCCGGCGCCGACAGCGGGCACTTCCGCCCGTACGACGGAGAAGTTCTCCAAGGTCGGCCACCCGTCGGGGCGGGCGGCCAGCCGGACTTCGGTTCCCTTGGACGGAATGGATGGGACGGACGGGATGGACGGGACGGTCATCACGTTCTCCTCAACCGCGGAAGACGGCTGTTGAGCCGTCGAACACGGGATTACGGAAATGCAGGAATACAGGGGTTCGGGGTGGGGGTTCGGGGTGGGGTTCGACTGGCTTCAGGCTGCGGGCTCTTGCCAGCGTCGATACGTGGAATCGATCCAGTCCGCGGCGTCTTCGAGCAGCCGCAGGCCGATCCGGTCGACGTGGCGATTTCGCCAGTACGCGAATTCGGTGTCCCTGGCCCAGTGGTTGAAGGCGCCGAGCGCGGGGCCGGTGTGGACCTGGTAGTTCACCTTGTCGTGCGGGTCGCCCTCCAGGGCGATCCGGGTGGTGTGGAAGAAGTACCAGCGGAAGACCAGGGCCATCTTCTGTTTGGGATGGGATTCCGCCTGGGCGATGTCCGTCTCGCGCCCCTGCGAACGGAGATACTCGCGGACCTCGTCCCAGACCTGGTCCAGGCTCCGGTGGAAGTACGTCCGTTCCAGGAGGGAGCGTGTCTTCGCCGGTAGCTCCTCAAGACCGTCGTGGTGGGAGTACAGGGAGAACAGCTTGTTGGCCCGCGTCGGGAAGAAGACGCCCTTGCGGAGCACTTGGACCTTCGCGCCCATCTCGAACATGTCGCCTGCCGGGGCGTAGGCCGTGTCGTGGATGTCGGCGTCCTGGAGGATGTCCTTGACGACGTCGCTCATCGCGGATTCCACCGTGCACTGGTTGATGGAACCGGTGAGCACGTAGTCGGCGCCCAGCATCAGCGCCGCGGCCACCGCCGACGGGGTGCCCAGGCCTCCGGCGAGGCCCAGGCAGATCGGTTCGGCGTAGCCGTGCTCCTCCTGTGCCTGCCGCCGGAGGGCCTGCATCGCGGGCATCATCGCGGTGGCGACGCCGCCGTCCGTGTGTCCCCCGGAGTCCGCCTCCACGGTGAGGTCGTGGCTCACCGGAACCTGCCGGGCGAGCTCCACCTGCTCGTCGGTGAGCTCGTTCGCCCGGCGGAGCCTGTCCAGCACCGGCTCGGGGGCGGGTGCCAGGAAGGCGCGGGCGACCTCCGGCCGGGAGACCTTGGCGACGATGCGGTGGTCGCACACCGGTGTGCCGTCGGCGCCTCGGCGCAGCCCTCGTGCCCGGTACAGGACGAGCGCCTCGGAGATCCGTGTGAACGCCGAAGCCTCGATGACGCGCACGTCGTGGCGCATCAGCAGCTCGACGAGGCCGCGCTCGGCCCTGGGGTCGTCGTGGTCGGCCAGTACGTTGACGCCGTAGGGCTGTCCTTCGCCCAGGTCGCGCTGGATGGCCTTCACCCCGCGTTCGACCTCCGGGAGTGACAGGCCGCCGGTGCCGAGGAACCCCAGCATGCCGCCGCGGCCGAGCCGGACGACCATCTCGGGAGAGGTGATGCCGCGGTACATGCCGCCCACCAGGTACGCGTACCGCACCTTGAGGCGCCGGCGGAACAGCGCGCTGCCCAGCGCCGTGGCCGGGGTACGGGAGTGGGAGCGGGAGACGGGTGCCGGGCGTGGCGCGGAACGGATCCGTTCGATCAGGCGGCCGACCACCCGGCCGCCGAGTTCCACGAACTCGGTGACGCCCTGGTCGAGCAGGTACCGCACGCTCTCCGTCCAGCGCACGGGCCGGACGATCTGTTCGATGAGCAGCCGGGCGGGGTCGTCGTCCGGATACGGACGGGCCGTCGCGTTGGCGATCACGGGGATGCGGGGCGGGCGCAGGGTGAAGCCCTCCATGGAGCGGGCGAATTCCTGCTGGGCCTGCCGCATCAGGGGCGAGTGGAAGGCGCCGGAGACGTTCAGCCGCACACAGCGCACGCCACGGGACTCCAGGTGGGGCACGAGCGCGTCGACGGTGCCGGTGTCCCCGGAGACGACCTGCTGGTCCGGTGTGTTGTCGTTGGCGATGGTCGCCCCGGCGAAACCGCCGTCTTCGAGCAGCGCGCGAAGACTCTCCTGGCCTGTCCCCACCACTGCCACCATGCCGCCGCCGCGTGCCTGTGCCATCAGGGCGCCGCGCCGCTGGACCAGGCGCAGACCGGTCGCGAAGTCGAACGCGCCCCCGGCGTGCAGCGCGCAGAACTCGCCCAGGCTGTGACCGGCGAGGAAGTCCGGCTCGGCACCGCCCTCCTCGCGGCGGCGCCGGTGGGCGAGCGCCCCGACCACGTACAGCGCCGGCTGGGTGTACTCGGTGCGGCCCAGCCGCCCCTCCGGGTCGTCCAGGCACAGCTCACGGACCGAGTAGCCGAGCACATTGGACGCCTCCTCGACCAGTTCGGGGTGTGCGTCGAACAACTCGCGTCCCATGCCGCGCCCTTGGGCTCCCTGACCTGGGAAGATCACCGCCCTCATGTCAGCTGCCCTTCCGCGCGGAGGCTGTCGGCACGGGCAGGTCCGGCAGGTCCGGCAGGTCCTCGGGGGCGTACAGCCGGTCGCACAGGCGCATCAGCTTGTCCAGGGAGTCCTGGGCCGTCATGACCTCGGCGTGCATCGAGGTGTCCACATCGATGGTGAAGAAGTCGTCGATGTGGTCCACCCACTCCTGCCAGTACGTGATGCCGTCCACCGTCGGGAGGTCCGGGTCGGGGAAGAGCACCATGTGCTCCTCGAACGCGCCGAAGAAACTGCCGCTGCGGTTGCGCAGGTAGTAGCAGCGCAGTCGGTCGGGCCGGGGAAGCGGCCGCACGGTGTACGTCTCTCCCTGCATGGCCTCGAAGTACCGGGCCAACTGCCCGACACGCGCCCTCAGTTGTGCCTCGGTCTTGGTGACGCCGCGGGCGAGGGCGGCCTCGATCAGGGAGTCGAGGAACGCCGCGCTGTCCAGGGTGGTGTCCACCTCGTCGCGGCCCAGGATCGGGGTGGCCCCGCCGTGCGAGTCGAAGCGGTTGTTCCCCAGGATCAGGTTGACCGCGCGGAAGGCGCTGACCTTGGCCACGACCTCCGGGGCGAAGTCACCGCCCACGATCAGGGCGTTGGCCTTGTTGGTCGATTCGGCGTCCAGCGTGTCCAGCATCACCAGCGTGCTGACCTCCGCCCCGCGCTTCTGCAACTGCCGCACCACCTCGTAGGCGAAGAGCCCGCCCAGGGAGAAGCCGCCGATGTCGTACGGGCCTTCGGGCTGTACGGCCAGGATGAGGGTCGCGTAGTACTCGGCCATCGCCTCCTGGCCGGTGAGGATGTCGGTGGAGTCGATCCAGCCCTTCGGCCGGATGCCGTAGAAGGGGCGCCGGCAGCGCCCGGCCAGCGGAGCGTACGACTCCACCCCGCCGTTGCCGTGGTGGACCCAGAACACGGGCCTGCCTTCGGTGACCCCGTTCATGCGGACGATCTCGGGGAACGTGTCCGGAGACACCGGTTCCGGCGCCGCCGGCACCGATGGTGCCGGGAGGGGTTCCGTGTGGTGCGCGGGCGGTTCCTGTGCCGGTCCGGCCTGCGGTGACGCCGTGCCGGTGATCGCTTGGACGACGTCCTCCAGCGTCTCGCAGTCGGCGATGAGGTCGAGGGTGAGGGCGGCGTCGATGTGGGTCTGGGCCTGGGTGAGGAACTGCATCATGTAGATCGAGTCGAAGCCGTAGTCGCGCAGCGGTGTGTCCGGGCGCATGGTCGCGGCGTCCAGCTCCAGCAGTGTCGCCATGAGTTCCGCGATGGTCCGGCCCACTGTGGATGACGCGGTGGACGACGCGGTGGACGACGCGGTGGACGACATTGGTGCCACGGGCTGCTCGGACGCCTCGGGGCGGTCCGGTTCTGCTGCCGGTTCCGGGGTCGGGGTCGGGGTCGCGTCCAGGGCCGGAGCCGGGACGGAGGCCGTATCCAGGGTCGCGTCCGGGATCGGGAGGAACCGGTCCCGCATCCGTGTGTGGTCGCCGTCCAGGGCGATGACGTTCGGCAGTCGGGTCGCCCAGACGCGGTTCAGTGCGTCGATGCCCACGGATGCCCGCATGGGCCGCATGCCCACCGACTCCAGGAGGTCCAGGGTCGACGAACGGGCGCCCATACCGCCCTTCTCCCACAGCGGCCAGTTGACCATCACGGTGCGTCCGAAGCGGCTGCCCCGGCGGACCAGCTTTTCGCGATGCGCGGCGTAGCCGTCCATGAAGGCGTTGGCCGCGGCGTAGTCGGCCTGTCCGAGGTTGCCGAACGCGGCCATCGACGAGAAACCGATGAAGCAGTCGAGGCGCGACGACGCGCTCGCCTCGTCGAGGTGGCACACCCCGCTGACCTTGGCCGCGAGCACCGCCCGCAGATCGGCCGGGCTCTTCCTGGCGACGAAGCCGTCACGCAGCACCCCCGCCGCGTGCACGATGCCGTGCAGCCCCCCGTACTCGGTTTCGATGTCGCGGACGGCCCGGAACACCTGGGCTCGGTCGGCGACGTCCAGCACGCGGTAGTCGGCCTTGGCCCCGAGGGCACGCAGCCGGGTGAGCAGTTCCTCCTGCTCCGGCCCGGCCGGGCTCCGGCCGCACAGGACCAGTGCGGGTGACTGGACCCTCCGGGCGATGTCCTCCGCGAACAGGGCGCCGAGCCCGCCCGCGCCGCCGGTCAGCAGGTAGATCCCGCCGTCGCGCCAGGGCAGCGCCGGGACGGGCGCCTGAACCTCGCGCCAGTGGGACACTTCCCGGCGCCCTGCCCGGTAGCGCACGGCTTCCTCGGGCGCTTCGGCTCCCTCGGCACGCAGTCGTGCGGCCAGCTCCGCCGTCGACGGTGTGTCGTCGAGTTCGATCCACTGCGTCACCAGCCTGGGGTGCTCCATGCGCGCCGTGCGCAGCATGCCGCTCAGGCCGCCCAGCCAGGGTGTGTGCGCGGGGGTGACGACCTGGATGATGCCCGGCGCGTGTGCCCCGTCGGTGGCCGCCTCGCGCACCAGCGTGAGCAGGCGCTCGGCGTACTCGGTGTAGCGCGTGTCGATCTCTCCGCGGGCCTGCCGGCTTTCGCAGGTGCCGTCCAGCTCCGCGCCCAGCGCCACCGCGTCCACCTCGGGCAGCTCGTACACCACCACATGCCGCTTCACCGCCGCTCGGCCACCGGGGTGCCCGGGTGCCGGGCGCTCCCTCCAGTCCGGCTGGATCAGCAGCGCGGGCGGGACCGTGGTCCCCACGGTTCCCACAGTTCCCACGGCTGTGGGCGCCCCCGAGCCGTGCCGGGTACGGCGCATGCCGAAGCCCAGCAGACGTACGCAGACGTTGCCGCGCGCATCGCAGAGGTCCACGTCCGCACGGAGCACACCGGCGTCGTGCCGGTCGCCTTCGGTACGTCGTACGACTGCCCAGCCCTCCGTGGGGGTGGCTGACAGCACCCGCACCTCGCGCACCGTGAACGGCAGGGCCGCCTCGGCCGGATCGCCGTCGGTGCCGGCGAGCACCAGCCCCAGGGTGGTCTGGAGGGCGGCGTCGAGCATGGCCGGGTTGAGCGTCATCGGCGAGGCCGCCGTCCCGGGGAGGCGCAGCCGCGCCAGCGCCAGGTCCTCGCCGTGGTACAGCGTCTCCACGGCCTGGAACGCGGGGCCGTACCCCATGCCCATGCGGGCGAAGAGGCCGTAGACCTCGGCACCCTCGCGCCGGGCCGCGCAGCTCGCACGCAGCGCGTCGATGTCGTGGCGGTCGCCCATGGACGGCGACAGGGCGGGAGCAGTCCGCGCGGTGCCCTGTGCGTGCAGCACACGCTCCCCGTCGTGGTCGGCGTGGACCTGGAACGTGTGCCCGGCCGGGTCCACCTCGACGTCGAGGGTGCACGACGCCGCCACTTCCAGGGGGCGCAGCCAGGTCACGTCGTGCAGGTCAACGCCCGTGGCGCCGGCGGTGGGCAGGGCGGCGGCGACCGCTTCCCGTACGAACTCCAGGTACGCCGTGCCGGGCAGAGTCGGCACCCCACGTACACGGTGGTCACGCAGGTAGAACTCGTCCCCGTGCAGATGGCTGCGGTGGGGTGCCGGGGCGGGCGGCGGCGCCGAGGTGGGGAGCGGCGACGGGGCAGGGAGCGGCGCCGCGACGCGGGGCGGTGTCGGGGCGGGCAGCGCGTCGTTCGTGCCGTCGGCGATCCAGTAGCGCCGCAGCTGGAACGGATAGACCGGCAGCGGCATCCGCCTCGGCGCGGTGTCCCCGTACAGCCGCCGCCAGTCGACGTCGAAGCCCGTGACCCAGAGCTTCAGCAGGCGGCCGAGCTTGCCCTTGGCCATCCAGCGGTCGATGGCGGCGGCGATGTCGTCGTCCTCGGCGAGCTCGCTCCACGGGGCCTGGCGCTGGGCGCGCCCGGTGTGCACGCCCTGCGCCTTGCCTCCGTCGAGGAACGCGCCGAGCCGCTCGCGCAGATCGGCCGGGGTGTGGGTGAGGAAGGCGAGCCGTTCGTCCATGGCGACCCGGCCGACCTGGAGGGTGTGGGCGAGCCCGGGCAGTTCGGCGTCGGTGAGCCTGCCCTCGTCGATCCAGTCGGCCAGTTGCCGGGCCCGGGCGCGCAGCGTCTCCGGTTCCGGCGCCGACAGCACGATGGCCACGGGGCCGGGTGCGGGAGCCGGGACCTCGACGGGCGGTACGTACTCCTCCAGCACCACATGGGCGCCCACCCCGCCGAAGCCGAACGAGCTGACACCGGCCCGGCGCGGGAGCTCCCGGCCCTCACCGTCCCGCGGCGCGGGCCACGGCTGCCGCTCCCGCACCAGCCGGAACGGGCTGCCCTCCAGATCGATGTACGGATTGACGTTCTCGCAGTGCAGCGACTTCACCAGCGTGCGGTGCCGCAGTTGCAGCAGCACCTTGATCACCCCGGCGACTCCCGCCGCCAGCTCCAGGTGACCGATGTTGGTCTTCACCGAGCCCACCAGACA
>NZ_VMNX01000095.1 GCF_009377235.1 Streptomyces acidicola | reverse complement strand
TCTCCAACGGCGCCTCTCGGGCCCGGTGGCACCACCCCCCAGGTCATCGGTTCGACAGGGGGGAACAGCCATGCCGGGCCCGGAGGCCAGCGGCCCTCTTGCAGGGCCGCGGAAAACATAACGGGGGGGGCACGATGCTGCCCGTGATCAGCCCAGCCGCCCGGCCTCCGGGAGGCGGGCCACAATCCGCAGCGCCTCGTTGACGGCGGTCGCGTGCGAGGCGGGCCACGCCCTAGGGCAGCCGTGTGGGGAATCGAGGAGGCAGGCGGAGCCGGGCAGGACCGTCGCGAACGGCCACCCGTGCAAGGAGCTGTCACCGCGTCGCGTCCACGGGCTCGCGGTCGGCAGGAAGAGCTTCGAGGATCCGCGCCTTCGGCAGCACCTTGCTGTACTCCGCAGCAGTAGACGACGAAGCCGAAGGCCCACCGTCGTCCGACAGAGACATCCGTCGCGGACCGGGGGCGATGCGCGCGTCTACGTCACTTGTCCTGCCCGGGACGCGACGCTCGCCAAGGGGAGGTCCGGTCATCCGCGTGATCCCTGGTGAAGGGGGTGTTTCTTAGCGTTGTAGCAAGCCCGGATACCCGGTCAGGCGGTGCTGCCGCGGCGGCTTCGCCGACGGCGCACCGAAACGGGCGGCCCAGTGGAAAGGTTCTTCGGCGATCACGACTTCCGAGAGTCCGGCGGCGGCCATGGCTCGCGTCGGGAGCCCGGCTGGAACTCCTCAGCCGCGACGTCGAGTTCGACTACACGCACGAAGGTCATCCCCGTCCGGGACAACGACGACGAGTGGGCCACGGTCCCTGATGCCGCGGCCACGACCGCCACGGAGCACGCCGAGCCCGCTCCCTGCGTCCAGTTCGCCCGCACCAACTGAAGGAGCAAGTGACGTGACGTCGGTGACGGACCCGAGGGGTTCCACCCCGCCGCTCAGCCGCCCGGTCTCGCGCACCGCCAAGGCGGCCGTGGCCGATGCGTTGCGCGACGCGACCTACGAGATCCTGCCGTTCAAGAGCGCCGAGGAGAAGGTTCTCGCGCACGTCCCCACGGACGTGGCGCTCACCGTGACCACGACCGAGGCGAAGGGGATCGGCCCCACGATCGCCCTGGCCGCCGCGCTGACCGAACACGGCTACCGGGCCGCGCCGCACATCGCCGCGCGGCTGGTGCGCGACCAGGCGCACCTGACCGACATCGTGGAGCAGTTGCGTGACAGCGGTATCGACCGTCTGTTCTGCGTCGGCGGCGACGCGGCCGAGCCTGCCGGGGACTTCCCGGACGCGTTGAGCCTGTTCCAGGGTCTGCAAACGATCGGCCACTCCTTCACGTCGGTCGGAATCGGCGGCTACCCCGAGGGACACGGTCTGATCGACGACGAGCTGATCGAGCAGGCTCTGGACGCGAAGGCGCCGTACGCCACGCAGATCATCACCCAGCTCTGCTTCGACGCCGCCACCACGATCCGGTGGGCTCGTAGGGTGCGGGCCCGTGGTGTCACGCTGCCGATCCGGGTCGGCATACCCGGAGCCGTCAGTCGGCAGAAGCTGATCCGGGTGTCGGCCGGTCTCGGGCTCGGACAGTCCGCGCGGTTTCTGAAGAAGCAGCAGAACATGTTCTGGCGGTTCTTCCTGCCCGGCGGCTACAGCCCGAACAAGCTGATCGAGAAACTGACGCCCGCGTTCGCGCAGGAGGACAACAACCTCCAGGGCTTCCACGTGTTCACCTTCAACGACCTGGAGAGCACCGAGGCCTGGCGCAAGGCCTGGCTCGCCCGTCTGTCCTGACCGATCGCGCCGGTGCCCGGCGTCGTTCCGACGCCATGCTCACCCTTCCCGACCCGACCGACTCGCTCCTGGAGGCGTCATGACCCCGCCCGCCGGCGCCCAGCACGGCGTCCTGCTGCTGTCCTGCCCGGACTCCCCGGGCATCGTGCACGCGGTCACCGGGCTGTTGGCGCGAGAGAAGTGCACGATCGTGCAGAGCCAGCAGTTCGGCAGCGCGGACAGCGGCACCTTTTTCATGCGTGTGGAGTTCGCGCACGTCGACGGCTCCCCGCTGGACCTCGACGCCCTCGGCCAAGAGATGCGAGTCCTCGCCGACAGGTTCGGCATGAACTGGAAACTGGCCGATGCCGCACAACGTCCGCGCGTGGTCATCATGGTGAGCAAGTTCGCCCACTGCCTCAACGACCTGCTGTTCCGCAACTCCATCGGCGAGCTGAACCTCGATGTCGTCGCGGTCGTGTCCAATCACCCCGACCTCGGCCGCATCGCCGACGGCTTCGGCGTGCCGTTCCGGCACATCCCGTTGACGAAGGACACCAAGCCGCAGGCCGAGGCCGCACTACTGGACCTGGTCCGCGAGGAGCGTGTCGACCTCGTCGTCCTGGCCCGCTACATGCAGATCCTCTCCGACGACCTGTGCAAGCAGTTCGAGGGCCGGGCCATCAACATCCACCACTCCATGCTGCCGAGCTTCAAGGGCGCCAAGCCCTACCACCAGGCCCATGCGCGAGGGGTCAAGTACATCGGGGCCACCGCGCACTACGTGACCGCCGACCTCGACGAGGGCCCGATCATCGAGCAGGAGGTCATCCGCGTCGACCACTCGCTCGGTCCCGCCCAACTCGCGGCCTGCGGCCGGGAGGCGGAGAGCCGCGCGCTGGCACGCGCCGTGCGCTGGCACAGCGAGAACCGGATCGCGGTCCTCGGGAACCGAACAGTCGTCTTCCGGTGAACACACAAGACGCAGCGGCCGGCGACCTGGCCCGACAGCTGATCGGACAGTAGCTCGACGATCCAGCCGCCCGGGTCCCTGCCGGTCACCGAGGTCCGCATGGCACTCGAGGAGCTGAGCGCATCCAGGGCCCGCGGCCCGCATCACCGCCGAGGATGCCGAGACACTCGACAGGCTCGGCGGCGCGCTGTGGAGGGCCGATCTGCTGACCTACGCGCGACTCGACGCCGAACTGCACGACGCGTCCGTGTCCTCGGCGGTCATGCCACCGCACGGGCAGTCGTCGACCGGTTGGAAGGGCAGACCGCGACCGGTTTGAAGGGCAGACCGCTCGGCACCGGTTCAAGCTGATCCTGAATCCGAGCAGGCTCGCCTCATCCCTCGAGGAGCACCTTGCGATCCTCCGCGCCATTCGTGACCGCGACGAGGCCGGGGCGGCCCATGCACTCCGTACACACCTGAGCGCCGTGCTGAAGGAGTTGGCCGACGGACGGGCCGAGGTCGGTCCTCGCACCTGGGTTCTTGGGGCTGCTGGGACCTCGATCGTCCCCTCATAGAGGTGGTGCAGCGGCGCAGGCGGCCGTCGGTCAGTGCAGCAGGCCGCCGCCGTCGCAGACGATCGACTGGCCGGTGACCAGGCGAGCGTCCGGTGAGGCCAGGAAGGCCACAAGCCCGGCGAAGTCCTCGGGTGTCACGAACTCCCGAATGGCCTGCTGGGACATGGTCTTCGCGAAGACCTCGTCGCCGGAGTGCGCACGAGTGCCCGGCGTCGCGACCTGGGCGGGCATCACCGCGTTGACGGTGATGCGGTGCTCACCCAGCTCGCGGGCCATCACCCGCGTCATGCCCAGCAGCGCGCCCTTGCCGGCGATGTAGCCGATCTGCCCCGGCGCGCCGGTGAAGAAGGTCCGCGACGCGACGTTGACGACGCGGCCGCGGTGCTCGCTGTCACGCAGGTACGGAAAACAGGCCTGGACCATCAGCAGCGGCCCGACGGCGTTGACGTCGTAGTAGCGGTGCAACTCCTCCGGCGTGGCGTCGAGCAGACTCGCCCGCCCGGAGAGCAGGCCCGCGTTGTTCACCAGGACGTCGACCCCGCCGAAGCGGTCCACGATCTCCTCGACGGTCCTGTCCACCGCGCCGCGGTCGGTGACGTCACAGGTCCAGCTCGCGATGGACCCCGATCCGTCATCCCCGTACGACCACCCGGACTCCTGCACCAGGTCGAGGGCGGCGACGGTCCCGCCCTCGGCGGCGAGCCGCCGCGCGATCGCGCGGCCCAGCCCGCCTGCCGCGCCGGTCACGATCGCGACCACGCCGGCGAGCCGCGCGCTCACTACTGCTTCTCCTGGGGATGGGTGGCCAGAGCCTCGACGGACACGTCCATCCACTTCCACATGGGCAGCGAGACGAGCGCGTCGTGCAGGGCGGCCGGGTCGTCGGCCTCGTAGAGCCCGACGGTGGCGTTGCGGCCCGGCACCCGCCAGAGCCGCTTGAGGACGCCTGCTGCACGCAGTTCCATCGCCCGCGCGCGCTCGTCCCTCCTGAGCTGGTCGCGGACCTCGTCCGGGGTGCCGTGCGGGAGCAGGTTCTCCGCGCGGACCAGGAACTCCATGGTGTTCTTTCCTCTCGGATCAGGCGGTGGCGACGTCGAGCAGCAGAGCAGCCAGCTCGTCGGGGGCGGTGACCATGGCTTCGTGACCGGTCGCGATCTCGTGGGTCGGCCAGCCGCGGGCGGCGGCCTTCTCCGCCTGCGGCCTGAAAACGCGCATCCAGTCCACGCACTCGATGAACGCGGCCGGGACCTGCTCGCCCTTCCCGGTCAGCCGTAGCGGCTCGGTGTAGGTCAGCCACGGGTGCGGCGTCAGTCGCGGGGTGAGCCAGTCGACGTCCGCCTCGTCGGTGACGCCGAGCCTCTCCAGCGGGCGGACGGGAATCAGCCAGCCGTACCCCGGGCCCGCAACGGACTCGCGGTAGTGGTCCGCGACCGTGGTGGGCAGCAGATCGATGGCGGCGTCGCCGTCGTCGCCGACGAAGGCGTCGAGGTGGATGCGTTTGACCAGCCGCTCGGGGACGCGGTCGGCCACTCCGGTGACCACTTGGCCGGCGTAGCTGTGTCCGACCAGGACGACGTCGCGGGCATCGTACGCATCGAGAAGGGCGACGACGTCCTGGACGTGGGTGGACAGTCCGACCTGCGGGTTGAGCAGGTGAGCGCGGTCGGAGACACCGGTCAGCGTGGGGGTGTGCACCTCGTGGCCGGCGGCGCGCAGCGCGGGGGCCACTCGCTGCCAGGCCCAGCCGCCGTGCCAGGCGCCGGGTACGAGGACGAACGTACTCATGGGGATTCCTCCGCAGGGGCGGTGTCGGGGTCTGTCGCGTCGTCGGCGTCGAGATAGCGCACACCGAGCCGTTCGAGGAGCGGTCGCATGTCGTAGATGTCGAGTCCGACCTCGCCCTGGAGGAAGCGGCGGCGCTTGGCCTCCTCGTTCGCCTCGCGGCGGGCACATGCCTCGACCACGGCCTCGCCTTCGTCGAGGGGGATGCAGAGAACGCCGTCGTCGTCGGCGACGATGATGTCGCCGGCGTTGACCAACTGCCCGGCAGCCACCACGGGAACGTTCACCGAGCCCGGGACGGCCTTCGCGGTGCCCTGTGCGTGAACCGCACGGGACCAGACGGGGAAGCCCATGGCGGTGAGGTCGGCGACGTCGCGGACGCCGGCGTCGGTGACCAGACCGAGCACTCCGCGGTAGCGCAGTTGGGTCGCGAACAGCTCCCCGAACATACCGTCGGTCGACCGGGAGGTGGTCGCGACCACCAGGACATCTCCGGCGCGGCACTGCTCAATGGCGGCGTGAATCATCAGGTTGTCGCCGGGGTGCGACAGCACGGTCACGGCGCGGCCCGCGATGCGTGCCCCGGGGTAGATCGGCCGCAACTCCGGTCCGAGCAGCCCGCGTCGGCCGTACGCCTCGTGGGCGGTCGCGACGCCGCTCTTCGCCAGAGCGGTCACGACCGCTTGCGAAGGGCCACGGCTCGTGCGGACGACGACGTGCCTGTCGTTGCCCCGGCTCACCGGAGCTCGTCTCCGACGATGGGGAAGAGGCGCTGGTAGGCCTCGGCCTGCACGATCGACTTCGCGCCGCCGTTACGGACCGCCTGCACGCCCCGGCGCAGGCCGAGGTCGGTGTAGTACTGCACGAGGTGCGACTGGGCGCCCATACACTCCATGGCCTTGCGCTTGCGGTCGAAGACCGGGGTGATGTCCAGCAGCAGGTTCGGTACGAAGCCGCACTGTTCGGGCTGGTGCGGCTCGAACTGCAGCACCTGCGGAGCGCCGATCGGGGTGGTGGTGCGGTCGTGCCCTGCGGCCTGCGCGACCTGCCGGGCGAGCAGCGTGGCCTCGTGCGCGGCGTTGTGGTCGCGGTTGTAGGGGTCGGAGGCGACGTGCGTGAGCAGTGCCTCCGGCTGTGCCGCGCGCATCTCGGCGACGATCCGGTCCAGTCCGGCGTCGTCGATCCGCAGCGGGTAGTCGCCCAGGTCCAGGAAGGTGATCGACGCCCCGAGTGCCTCGGCGGCTGCCTCGGCCTCCGCGCGCCGGGCCTCCTTGGCCCTCTCCAGGGTCATGCCCTCCTGCTTCCAGAGGCCTTGGGACTCGCCGCGCTCGCCATAGCTCAGGCACACGATCCGCACGTCGTGGCCGCGTTCGGCGTAGAGGGCCAGCGCGCCGCCGGCGCGCCACACGAAGTCCCCGGAGTGGGCGCTGATCACCAGCACCGAGGAACGCTTGTCGTCAGTCATTGCTGCTGTCGTGACCTTTCTCGGCGACCCTGCCGCCGGTGGGGAGGTGAGGGAAGCGGCGGGACTCAGAGGTTCAGGACCGGCCGGACACGAGGCGAGGAGTTCAGCACGGGGAAGTGGTTACGGGGGCATCGGACGCGGATCCGCCCACATACGCGGGCATGGTCGTGGATTCACTGACAGCCACCACGGCTCTCTGGCTCCCGAAGAGCTTGAGTGAGATCACGAGATCACCGCCCTCGGACACGGTCCGCCGGGACCGGACGACGGCCTCGCCCTCGAACTCGGCGGCGCCCCGGCCGCACCCCCGTGGACGGTCCTGCCACGTCGATCATCTCCTCGCACCGTCGCTCATGACCATCACGCGTCCACCGCGATGGCGATGGGACCGACGCTAAAGAGCCGCGGGAACGCAGGTAACGCGCTAATGACCGGGCTGGCGCGGAGGCTTGTCACACCGCGACTACGTCATTCGTCGCGAACCGGCGGGGAGAGCAGGGGAGAGCAAGGGAGCGCAGTCGATTCGGGTGCCCTTCGCCCGGCGCATCCCTTATTCGAGAAGCACCGGCGATCCGCGACAATTGACGTAGGAGAGCCGGGTCGATGCGGCCGTGCACTCATCGCACCGACCTGCTTCAATCAGGCAGATGGATGCGCTGGCTCCGGTGCGTCCCGGGGAGCCGGATCCACGCGTTCGAAGGAGCATGCGACCTGTGACCGAGCAGGCACCGGTGGGCGATGTCGCCCGCGCCCTCGTCGACGTGTCCGCGGATGGGCTGGCCGTGATCGACGGAACGGGGCGATTCTCCTTCCTCAACCCCGTGGCCGGCCACCTGCTCGGAGTCCCGACCGCTGAACTCCTCGGCCGTTCCAGCCCCTTCGCGAGCTCCGACAGCGAATCGACCCTCGGGGCACTGACCGTGCGCTGGACTCCGGTGGGCGGGCGCCCCCGCGAGCTGGAATACCGAATCGCCGCAGGCGCCGACGACAGCCATGTCGTCTGGTTCCGGGACGTCACCGACGTCAGACGGCAGCAGGAGCGCCTCACCGCGATCGCCCGGGTCGCGTCGAGCGTGACCGAGTCAGCGTCGCTGGAGACGATCCTGCAAGCGGTCGCCGCCGAGATCGTCATGACGTCGAACATCGCGGCCGTGCAGATCCTCGCGATCGACGATCCGGACGCCGAACTGCGCATCCTCGGCATGGCCGGGTTCGGGGAGGCGCCTGAGTTCGTCGAGCGGCTCGGCGCGTGCCGCCGCCTCGGGGCGGACATCCGCTTCCTCGACGCGTTCGTGCGCAGCCGCCACGTGGTGGTGCCGCACCGGAAAGCCTCGATCCTGGCCGACCCCCTCTGGGCGCCGCTCCACGAGATCATGGGCCGGCCGGACTGGGACGGCTTCGTATCGATGCCGATGGTCGTCCGGGGCCGGACGCTCGGTGTGGTGAACGCGTACTACGTTTCCGGGGAGGAGCCCGGCCCGATCGCGTTCCTCGAGGCCATGGCGGATCACGCCGCGATCGCGATCGACACCGCGGCCCTGCTGGCTCAGACGAGGGCGCAGACCCGCCATGACGAGCGTCGGCGGCTGGCGCGTGACCTGCACGACTCGGTCGTCCAGCAACTGTTCTCCATGCGGATGCAGGCGATGGTGCTGCGCAGCCAGCTGGACCGCCGCGTCGACCCCGATCGGCTCCGCCTCTCGGCCGAGGAGCTCGCCTCGCTGTCCTCCACCGCACTCGCGGACCTGCGGCAACTCGTCTTCGAGTTGCGTCCCCTCGAACTGGCTGAGCAGGGCCTCGTCGAGGCTGTCCGTCGGCAGGCGGTCGGCGTCCAGGCCCGGACCGGCCTCGTGGTCGAGGTGCGGGCCGACCGTGATCGGATCGACGCCCCCCTTGAGCTGCAGGAGGACGTGTACCGGATCATTTCGGAGGCGGTGCACAACGTGGTGAAGCATGCCGAGGCGGCGGTGGCCGAGATCGGGATCGTGGTCGACGGCGACGATCTGGTCGTGGACGTATCCGACGACGGCCTGGGCGCGGCACCGTCATCCGACGCGGGATCAGCATCCGACGCGGGATCAGCATCCGACGCGGGACCATCATCCGACTCCGTGGACCGGAACCGTCTGGGCCTGGAGTCGATGCGCGAGCGGACCGAGCGATGGGGTGGACGCATCACCGCCGGCCCGCGGCCGGGCGACGGCTGGAGCGTGCACCTGACGGTGCCCCTTCCGCGCGGGTGAAAGTTGCGGCCCCTGGGCGGCCTGCTCACCGGGGACCAGCGGGCCCGACAAGGCCTGGCGAGGGACAAGGCCTGGCGAGAGAGGCGAAGCGGGCAGCCGCCTACAGGAAGTCGCCGCTCCGCCACCGTCGCAGTGTCTGGTCCAGATGGCAGTCGAAGAGTCCGGCGAGATCCACCGCCGGTTCCAGCAGCCACTGGATCTCCAGGCCGTCCATCGTGGCGAACAGGGTGCGGATCTCCCGTTCGGCCTGCTCGGCGGTCGTCGGCGGGATTTCTCCGTCGGCGGCGGCGTCCAGAAGGCGCTGGATGAGGGTTTTCAGTAGTTCGGCGTAGCGCTGCTGGATGAACGGCCGTGCGGGGTGCTTCTCGTCGGAGGACTCGCCGGTGAGCCGGATGAACAGTTCCAGCAGGCCGCGGTGCTCGGTGTGGTAGCGCATCACCGCTCGTAGCTGGTCGAAGGAGGCCAGGCCGGTGTTCGCCGTGCGAGTGAGGCTGGCGGTCTCGCCCGCCCACCACTGCAGGACGGCCGAGAGCAGGTCCTCCTTGTTCGCGAAGTGCCGGAGCAGGGCGGCGGGGGAGACCCCGACGTCCGCGGCGATCTGCCGCATCGACGCTCCGTTGTAGCCGTGTTCGGTGAAGGCCTTGGCGGCTGCGGTGACGATCTGCTCCCGCCGTTTGATTCCGCTGCGGTACGGCCCGCGGGGACCGCTTGTCGTGCCTGTCACCGATCAGCCTCCCGGTGGAGAGAAAGTTCGAGTCGACCTCTTGCGTCAAAAGCTATCAGCCGCTTACGTTTGGCCAAACGTTAACACCTGATCACTTTTCATTTCGGGTCGATGACGCGGCGCCCCGGCACACGTATGCCCGGCCCCCCCCCGCACCCGCGCTCCTGATTCAGGACGGACTCCTCACATGCAACCTCTCGGTGTCGCACTCGTCGGACACGCCTTCATGGGGCGCGTGCACTCCCAGGCCTGGCGCACGGTCGGCCGGGTCTTCCCGCATGAGCGGCCCGTGGAACGGACCGTCCTCGCGGGTGTCGACGCGGCCCGGGCACGCCGAGCCGCGGACGAGCTCGGCTGGCGCGATGCCACCGACAACTGGAAGGAGGCCGTCCTTCGCGATGACGTGCACATCGTCGACATCTGCACGCCCGGTGACAGCCATGCAGACATCGCGATCGCCGCCCTGGAGGCGGGCAAGCACGTGCTGTGCGAGAAGCCCCTGGCGACCACCGTCGCGGAGGCCGAGGCGATGGCGGTGGCCGCGGGGCGCGCCCGCGAGCGCGGGGTACGGTCCATGGCCGGCTTCACCTACCGACGGGTCCCGGCTCTCACCCTGGCCCGTCAGCTGATCCAGGAGGACCGTCTCGGACGCGTCCTGCAGTTCCGGGCCCGCTATCTGCAGGACTGGCTGCACGACCCCGACGCTCCCTTCTCCTGGCGGCTGGACCGGGCCCGGGCGGGCGCCGGCGCACTCGGCGACACCGGCTCGCACCTCATCGACCTCGGGCAGTACCTCCTCGGTGACACGCTCGACGGCGTCTCCGCCCAACTGGCCACCTTTGTCGACCGTCGCCACGCGCCGGACGGCACCCCGGCCCAGGTCACCGTCGACGACGCCGCTGTCTTCATCGCCCGCTTCGGTGGCGGGACGCTGGCCACGTTCGAGGCCTCCCGCTTCGCCGCCGGCCGCAAGAACGCCATCCAGCTCGAGATCAGCGGCACCAAGGGCGCACTGTCCTTCGACTTCGAGTCGATGAACGAGCTGTCCTTCTACGACGCCACCGAGCCGTCCGGCACCGCCGGCTTCCGCCGCATCCTCGTCACCGAACCCGACCATCCCTACCTGCGTGCCTGGTGGCCCGCGGGCCATGGCCTGGGCTACGAGCACGCGTTCACCCACCAGGCCCACGACCTGCTGACCGCCATCCACGACGGTACTGATCCCGCGCCCGGCTTCGAAGAGGGCCTGTACGTGCAGCGGGTCATCGAGGCCGTCGAGACCAGCGCTGCGAACGCCGGCGTCCACACCCCCATCGCGACCAGCTGAGAAACGAGCCGGAGATGCCTCGCCCCGTCACCCTGTTCACCGGCCAGTGGGCCGACCTCCCCTTCGAGGAGGTATGCCGCCATGCCTCCCAGTGGGGCTACGACGGTCTGGAGATCGCCTGCTCCGGCGACCACCTGGACGTCGCGCGGGCTCTTGCCGAGCCCGACTGTCTGCCGGCCAAGCGAAAGCTCCTGCGGGAGCACGGCCTCGCTGTCCACGCGATCTCCCAGCACCTCGTCGGGCAGGCCGTGTGCGACCACCCCATCGACGAACGGCACCGTGCGATCCTGCCCGAGCGGATCTGGGGCGACGGAGCCGCCGAGGGTGTGCGGCAGCGGGCGGCTGCCGAACTCAAGGACACTGCCCGCGTGGCGGCCGCACTCGGCGCCGGGGTGGTGACCGGCTTCACCGGATCGTCGATCTGGCACACCGTTGCCATGTTCCCCCCGGTACCCGCCGAGGTGATCGAGCGCGGTTACCGGGACTTCGCCGAGCGCTTCCATCCCATCCTCGACGTCTTCGACGCCGAGGGCGTGCGCTTCGCCCACGAGGTGCATCCCAGCGAGATCGCCTACGACTACTGGACGACGCAGCGCACCCTCGACGCGATCGAGCACCGCCCGGCCTTCGGCCTGAACTTCGACCCCTCCCATTTCGTCTGGCAGGACCTCGACTACCTGGGCTTCGCGGCCGACTTCGCCGACCGGATCTACCACGTCGACTTCAAGGACGCCAAGAAGAACCTCAACGGACGCAACGGCCGGCTCGGTTCCCACCTGCCCTGGGCCGACCCACGACGCGGCTGGGACTTCGTCTCGGTGGGCCACGGCGACATCGACTTCGAGGGCTGCGTCCGCGTCCTCAACGCGATCGGCTACGAAGGCCCGCTCTCCGTGGAGTGGGAGGACGCCGGGATGGACCGGTTCGTCGGAGCCCCGGACGCGCTTGCCCGGGTCCGCGCCCTCACCGCGATCGAGCCGCCCGACGCGGCCTTCGACGCGGCCTTCAGCACCCGCCCCTGAACCCAAGGGAGTCAGCACATGCCCCCCATTGGCATCAACCCGCTGCCGTGGTACCTCTCGCCGGACGGCATCCTGCTCAGCCGGGACATCCTGCCCACCGTCTACCGGGAAGTCCGGGAAGCGGGCTTCGACGCCGTGCAGGCCGACATCCCGGCCGGCACCACGGTCAAGGAGTTCCACGCCCTTCTCGACGACCACGGACTGCGGGCCGCGCCCGGTTATTTCAGCGCCGGCTTCGAGGAGCCGGCCGTGGAACAGGCCCGCGTTCATGCCGCGCAGCAGGCACAACTCGGCCTCACCGAAGTCTTCATCGCCCCGTTCTTCGCCCCGGAGCGACGGGCACACCCCGCAGTCGGCCACGCTTTCGATGCCGGCCGGCTCGCCACCGTCATCGAGCACCTCGGCCGGGCCTGTGAGGCGATCACCGCGGAGGGGCTGCGCCCCTGCCTGCACCCCCATGTCGGCACCTGGATCGAGACCGAGCAGGAGATCCGAACGGTCCTCGACGCGATCGAACCCGCCCTGCTCGCCTTCGGCCCCGACACCGGTCACCTGCACTGGGCGGGCGCCGACCCTGTCGAGCTCGTCACGGCGTACGCCGACCGGGTCGGCGCCGTTCACATCAAGGACGTGCACACCGCCGCCGCCCGGGTCACCGAAGGCGACTACGCGGAGGCGACCTACGATCGGCACGTGTGGACAGAGCCCGGCCTGGGCGATGTCGACCTCACCGGAGTCCTCGACTGCCTGCCGCCCGGCTACGAGGGCTGGCTCGTCGTCGAGGTCGACGTCCCCGACCAGGGCGGCGACGCCAAGGGCAGTGCGCTGCTGTCGCGGCGCTGGGTCACCGACCACCTGGCCGTCGCGGAGGATGCCCGATGAGCACCCTCGGAGTGGGCTTCATCGGAGCCGGCCCCGTCACCCAGGCCATCCACCTGCCTCACCTGGCGGGCCTGTCCGACCGCCTGCACATCGCCCATGTCATGGACGTCGACCCGGGCACCGCCGCAGCGGTAGCGGCCCGCTGCGGCGCCCGGCACTCGTCGTCGGTGGAGGAACTGCTCGCCGATGACGGTGTCGATGTGGTTGCCATCTGCAGCCCCCACGCCTTCCACGCGGAGCAGGCCGTGGCGTGCGCCCGCGCGGGGAAGAAGGCCGTCCTTGTCGAGAAGCCGTTCGCGACGACCACCGCGGACGCCGAACGGATAGCCGAAGCGTCAGTGGAAACCGGGGTACCGGTGATCGTCGGCGCGATGCACACGTACGACCCGGCCCATCTGGCCGCCGAGGAACACTGGGGCGACCTCCCGGACACCGCGCGCCACATCCGCTCGGTCATCCAACTGCCGCCGAACGCCCGCTACGAGGCTCTCGCCACACAACTGCACTCCCTGCCGCAGCCGCCGCCACAGCGCGACCTCAGTGATCCCGCGGCCCGGGCCGCGGCGATCAGCGGCTCGCTGCTCGGCCTCGCCATTCACAACCTCCCCCTCGTCCGCCGCTTCCTCCCGCACGTCGAGGCCGTCGACACCGCGCTGCTGCTGCGCCCCTTCGGCTACCGCGTCACCCTGCACGGCCCCGACGGACGCACCGCGGAACTCATCGGCCACATCGGCACCGCCTGGCGCCCCGAGTGGACCTTCGAGGTCTGGGGCGCCCACAGCGAACTGCGTCTGGACTTCACTCCGTCCTACGTGCGCGCCGGATCCGCCGAGGCGACCGTGCGCACTCCGGACCGCACCCTGCGTTTCGGCCCCTACCAGCACAACGGCTACGACGCCGAGTGGCTCCACCTGGCCGACCTCGCCGACGGCACGGCGCCCCCTCGCCACACCCCCGGCGAACTGGTCGCCGACCTGCGATACGCCACCGGTCTGGCCGCTCTCGCGGGCACCGTACTGCGACAGCAAGGAGTGGCGACATGACCCCCGGCACGCCCCCCACGACACCCGCTTCCCGGCCGCTCACCGTGGCGCTCGACAAGGCACTGGACACCCCGTTCACGCACGGCACGCTCGCGTCGCTCCCCGAGTGGCTGCGCGCCGACGACACCTGCGACGTGGACATCCGGGCCATCGGCGGACCCGCGTGGACCGGCCGGCTGCACAGGGCCCTGGCTCTGCGGCCACGCGCCGTCCTGCTGAGCCGGCCGACGCCGGCGCCCCCCGAGACGGTGAAGGAACTCGCCGCACTGGCCGACGCCGCGCAGGTACCGGTCGTCGTCGACACCCCGTGGGCCCTGCATCCCGCGACCACGGATGTCGTCCCGGCTCTCCGAGCGGCCGCGGCGCAGGCGGCGCTGATCGAGGTGTTCACCGCAGCGGACGTCCCCCCCGCGCACGCCTTTCTCGATCAGCTGGCGCTGGTGCGCGCCACGGCGGGCGCACTCGACTCGCTGCGGGTCACCCGCCTGGACGCGCGCGGCCACGGCGGCTCGGCCCAGTGCGGGAGCGTTCCGGTGAGCTTCAGCGGTTGCCGCTCCGGCATCGGCACCACCGATACCCGCCTCGTGCTGCGCGGGGCCGGCGAACAGTGGCGGCTGGACTTCGCCGCCCCCTCCAGTGCCCGCCCGGCGACCGTCGTACGCATCGACGCGGACGGCGAGCACCTGCTCCCGACGCGGTACGAGACCGCACACCGGGCGGCGTGGCGGCACACCCACGCCGCCGCGACCTCCGGCACCGCCGCCCCCAGCACCCTGCACCACCTCGCGGCCGACCTGGCCCTCTTCCCCGTCGAGGCGCTCTCCGCCTGACGCCCGGGGGCGACGCCCTCCCGGCGCCCGTGACACCGCCTGTCGGCGCCGCCCCCCGTATCGACGCACTCCGCGAACCGGACGTGCCCCCGTTCCCGCTCACCCGCCGGGTGAGCGCCCACGCCTCTGCGGACGTCCCCGCAGCCCCACAGGTGTGACGCCATCATCACCGACGCTGATGCGTAGCTACCCTGGAGGTCCTCGTGACCACACCCCTGTCTTCCCCCGCGGAGGCGACCAGCGCCCCCGCCGGCACGCCGTCGGCACCGGTCAGCCGGCGATTCATCGCCGCCTACATGCTGGGCCAGCTCGGCCTGTGGGCCGCGCTCCTGACGCCCGTCACGGTGTCGATCTCCCTGAAGATCAGCCAGATCGCCCCGGAGACCAAGGCCGGCAGCCTGAGCGCCGTCCTCAGCATCGGCGCTCTGCTGTCGATGATCACCACTCCGATCTGGGGCAACCTCTCCGATCGCACCACCAGCCGATTCGGGCGCCGCAGGCCCTGGCTCGCGGGCGGCGTACTCGCCGGCACCGCAGGCCTGGCCGTTATCGCGCTGGCAGGCAACGTGACGCTCGTCGCCGTCGGATGGGGCATCGCCCAGATGGGATTCAACGCCTCCCAGGCCGCGCTCAACGCACTGCTGCCCGACAACGTGCCCGAGGAACAACGCGGCCGGGTCTCCGGCATGGTCGGCTTCACCTCGAAGGTCGGCACCCTCATCGGCACCGGCCTGGTCGCTCTCGCCGGCTCCGGAGTCGCGCCGATGCTCCTGCTGCCGGCCCTCTTCGGCATCATCATGATCGGCATCCTGGTGGCCGTCATGCCCGACCGCCCCGCCGACCCGAGCCGTCTCGCCCCCTTCCGTCTCACCGACCTCGCACGCAGTCTGTGGGTCAACCCCTTCGCCCACCGGGACTTCGGCTGGGCCTGGGCCGGGCGCTTCCTGCTCTACATCGGTTACGCGTTCTTCCTCACCTTCCAGGCCTACGTGATCACCGACCACCTCGGCTACAGCGACGCCGAGGCCCCCGACCTCATCTTCTACGGCACCCTCGCCGCGACCGCCGGAGGTCTGTTCACGGCGATTCTCGGTGGACGCCTGTCGGACCGCCTCCAGCGCCGCAAGATCTTCGTCGGCGTCTCGGCCGCGGTCATGGGAGTGGGACTGCTGATCATCGGCCTGTCCGCGTCGTACGCCCACTTCCTCGTGGGCGGCACCGTCGTCGGCCTCGGCATGGGCACCTATCTGGCCGTGGACATGGCGCTGGTCGCCCGAGTCCTGCCCAACCCCGACAACGCGGCGAAGGACCTCGGCGTGTTCCAGATCGCCAACTCCCTGCCGCAGTCGCTCGCCCCGCTGATCGCCCCGCTGTTCCTCTCCATCGGCGGCGGAGACCGGAACTACCCGGCCGCGTTCGTGGCGGGAACCGTTTTCGCCCTGCTCGGCGCACTGGCCACGGCCCCGATCCGCGGTGTGCGATGAGCAGCCGGACGCGATGAAACGAGCCGGTGCGGCCCGCAAGGACCGCACCGGCCGGATACGAGGAATTCGCGCCACGCTCCTGGTCTCAGGCAAGAGCTCCTGTGATCGTCGCTGATGCGGCGTGCAGCGTTTTGACCCACTCCGGCCATCCGAGCCACCGTCAGCGGTAGCGGAGCAGCAGCATGGCGGCGTCGTCGTGCAGGGGGCCGTTCACGTGCAGCAGAAGGTCCTGGCGCACGGCTTCCAGTGCGGCCTCGGCGTCGTCTTCCTTCAGGAGGTGGGCGCGCTCGGCCAAGGGATAGAAGCGGCCGTCGGCGTCGCGTGCCTCGGTGACTCCGTCGGTGTAGAGGAGGAGTTGGTCGCCGGGGCGGAAGTCGGTGCGGTACGCCTCCGGCGGCGCCGTACCGTGCGCGTGCAGGCCGAGCGGCAGTGCGTAGACGGTCGGTTCGGGCCAGGTGACCGAACCGTCGGCGCGGACCAACAGGGGCGCTGGATGGCCGAAGTTGAGAAAGGTGACCTCCTCGGCCCTCACCTCGGCGAGGACGGCGGTGACGAACTTCTCCCCCTCGATCTGCCGCTCTATGGACCGCTCCAGCCTGCGCCCCACAGCGGCCAAGTCGGCTTCTTCCGGGGCGGCTTCGCGGAAGGCTCCCAGCACCACGGCAGCGGTCTCCACCGCCTCCAGCCCCTTGCCCTGTACGTCGCCCACCATGACCCGTACGCCGTGGGGTGAGGCGACGACCTCGTACAGGTCGCCGCCGATGCGTGCCTCGGCGACGGCGGACATGTACGAGACGGCCGCGCGGATCTGCCCGGCCAGCCGCGGAACCGGTTTGAGCAGGACCCGCTGGGCTGCTTCGGCGATCGAGCGGACGTTGGCGAGTTCGACCTCTCGTTTCTGGCGCATGGACACGGCGACAAGTCCGGCCGCGGTGACGCCTACGACGGAGGCGAAGGTCATGTAGCCGCGCCGTGCGTCGAGCAGGTCGTTGTACCACCCGAGTCCGGCACACAGCAGCAGGGCGATCACGCCGATGCAGGCGGTGCGCCGCCAGCCGCCCACGAGCGGGGCGAAGGCGGGCCCCAGCGACACCAGCGGCAGAAAGCCCACCCCAGGGCCGGTGCCGATGTCGACAGCGGTGACCAAGGCCATCATGGCGAAGGGCAGCACCGACAGCACTGTCGGACGACCGTTCTTCACCGGCATTTCGGACTCCCCTCGCGTCAACGCACTGGCCGCGGCCCCACGAAACCAGGCGGCGGAGCCTTTCAGGCCTACCACGGAGTCGGCTCCATCGTCATAGACGCATTTCTCCCCTTACCGCACGAGAGGGACACCTCGTGAGTGTTTCTGTCCCGTGTCTCGGTTTCCGCTCTGTCGAGTGCGGATCTCACGCAGCGACATGACGATGGCCGCGAGGTTGAGAGGGAAGGCGATGGCGTTGGCCATCTGAGGGATGTCGAAGGCGCGCAGGAGACTGGCGGCGAGCGCGATCAGGAAGAAGGACAGGGGGAGGTATCTGCGCCATACGGGAAGGTCCCGCATCCGGGCAACCGTGAGCGAGCACCAGAGCGTGAGGCAGAAGACCGTGACGCCCACGGCAGCGATTGCGATCAGCATGAGGAAAAGTATCTCTGAAGGGGGCAGAGGTGACTCGCCCGCGGGTGGCGCAGGTCAGAGCGCCGTCACGGGCACGAACGAACTGTCCTGGCGGAAGATGTCCGTGCCGTCCGACGGGGCCACCCGCAGCTCGTAGTTGTAGTGCCGCAGGTAGTGGCCCGGGTAGTTGTACGACTCGAAGCGGATGGAACCGGAGGTCGTGCCCGTCCGGGCGATGTACGTGGCGTCCTTGGCGAACACCGACGAGCCGTCGTTCGGGTCGAAGCGGGCCCGGAAGTCCCAGTGCCGCAGATAGTTGCCGGCCGCGTTCCGGAACGAGAAGCCGTTCGAGTCGGCGAGACCCGGCACCACCGTGAACGTCGACGCCTGCCTCTCCGCCGCGGAGCTGGAGGAGCTCACCACGGGCAGATTGAGCAGGGACGACTGCTCCTGCCAGTAGCGGGTGGAGAAGTTGGCGGAACGGAAGGAGCGGGTGACCCCGGTGGGCAGGCTCGGGCCGCCCGACACCGTTTCCCTGATCACCGTGAAGTGTCGGGCCGTGCCCGAGATCCCCGGCAGCTTCTTCGGCGCCGTCCAGGTGGCGAATGTGTCGTAGCTGTCGCTGTAGTAGTAACTGCCGTCACCGTAGCCGTCGAAGAAGATCCGCCAGCCGCCGTTGTCGAGCTGGATCAGCGCCGGCCCCTCACGGGTGCCGCCCCAGCCCGCCCAGTTGCCCGTCCTGTGGATCGTGTACGGGCCGCTCAGGCTGGAGGCGGTGGCGTACTCGATGTACTTCGTCGTCTCGTTCTTCGGGAACGCGTGGTACGTCGAGCCGATCCGCACGATGAACGTATCGATGTGGTTGGCGCCGATCCCGGACAGGGCGATCGGCGAACTCCATGCGGTGAGTGAGGAGTTGGTGGCCCGCAGGCGGTAGGGGGTGAAGATCCACTCGTCGTTCGTGGTCGAGCACGACACGATGACGTTCACACTGCCGTCGCTGTCGACGAACCACTCGGGCGCCCACGCCCGCGAGAGGTTCGCGATCGGGACCGTGTAGTCGTACAGGAACGTCCAGTTGACCCGGTTGGAGCTGCGCGCGAAGCCGATCGTCGTGCTGGGGTCCTGCCAGGTGTGCGTGGTGTAGGTGATGTAGTAGTAGCCGTCCGTGTGCTTGAAGATGCCGGCGTCGCGGATGCGGTTGGTGGGCGGCGTGTACGCGGAGGACTGGACGAGGTGGAAGTCGGTCGCGTCGTCGGACTGGTAGACGTTCACGGTGCCGTCGTCGCTGTTGAGGAACGGCACGATCGTGTAGCGGGTGGCGGACCCGTTCGGTGGCGCGGCGGCCAGGGCGGTGCCGTGCATGCCCGGCAGTTCACCCAGGACGAGCCCCGAGGCGGGCAGCGCGGCCATGGCGCGCAGCAGGGTGCGGCGGGACGGCGTGAAGGGACGGTCGGGTCTGTCGCGGTCGGCGGTGGTCATGTCGCGGCTCTCCTCGGTGCGGCTTGTGCCCGGCTCACTGTGTGTAGAAGGTGGCGTCGGCCCGGTCGGTGGCCGTGCTCAGGGCCTGGACGCCCAGCAGGTAGTCGTAGTGGCGGATGTAGCGGCCCGGGTAGTTGGACGACTCGTACGAGACGCCGGCGGAGTCCGCGAGGCCGGCCCGCGCGGTGAACGAGGCGTCGCCGCGGAACTGGGCCGTCCCGTCGTCCTTCTCCACCCACACCTCGAAGTTCTTGTGCCGCAGGTAGTAGCCGGGGAAGTTCGCCGACTCCATTGAGACGGTGCCGCTGCCGGCGAGACCGGTGACCACGCGGAACTGCGAGTCGGCCAGCGGGGAGACGCTCGCCTCGACCCTGGCACGGTACTCCCAGTGCCGGATGAACCGGTCGGGGAAGTTGTACGACGACAGCCGGACCGGCGTGAGGCCGTCGGCGACCGGGATGCCGAAGTCGGGCGTGCCGTCGGCCTTCCAGTACAGCTTCTGGACGCGGGTACGGCGGTTGGGGTCGTTGAGCGGGTCGCCGCTGATGTCCTTGTAACCGCGGTCGTGGTAGACGAGGACGTCCGACTTGCCGTCCTCGGACACCGTGAACGAGTTGTGCCCGGGACCGTACTGACTGGTGGCGGCGTTGCTCGCGAAGACCGGGCCGGTGGTCTTGGTCCACGACGAGGCGTTCAGCAGGTCGGCGGAGGCGGACGCCGTCAGCAGGCCCATGCAGTAGTTGGCGTCGGTGGCGCTCGCCGAGAAGGTCATGAAGACCTTGCCGTTCCGCTGGATCACGGCCGGGCCCTCGTTGACCCGGTGGCCGATGGTCTCCCACGAGGCGGTCGGCGTGCTGATCCTGACCGGAGTGCCCGTGATGGTCCAGGGGTTCGACAGCTTCGCCAGGTAGAGGTTGGTGCCGCTGCCGACGGCCGGGTCGTTCTGCGCCCAGCACAGGTAGCGGGACCCGTTCACGACGAACGTCGTCGCGTCCAGGGAGAAGGTGTCGAGCGGCAGCGCGATACGGCCCTTCTCGGTCCAGGCACCGGTGAGCGGGTTGGCGGCGGTGCACTCCAGCACGTACGGCCGGATCTTCCAGACGTCGTTCGTGGCGCCCGCGGCGAAGTAGACATACCACTTGCCGTCGATGAAGTGGATCTCCGGGGCCCAGATGTGGGCGCCCATCTCACCGGTCGCGTGCTTGGTCCAGATGGTGGTCTCGGTGGCCGAGGAGAGGCCCTGGATCGTGGTGGCGCGGCGCAGCACGATCCGGTCGTACGCGGGCACCGTGGCCGTGAAGTAGTAGTAGCCGTCGGTGTGCTTCCAGATGTGCGGATCGGCCCGCTGCTCGGCGATGGAGTTCCTGTACGTCACTCCGGGTGAGGCGGGGACGGCGGCGCGGGCCGTACCGGCCGAGACACCGGTGACGGCGGTGGCGGCGGCCGAACCGGCGATCATGCCGAGGACCGTTCGACGGGTGAGCGCAGGTCTCACGGGCTTCTCCCTGTGGGGGGCAGAGTTCACCGACAACTGCCGGTATTTCGAACGTGGTTCGTAAGCTCGGCCAGAAGATAGGACCTGCGCATGACCACGTCAACGCTTCCGTCACAGGGGTTTCACGTAACAACGTTGAGTGTTAATCCGTTGCGGCCACGCGAAGCGCTCTGATCCACTGCACGGGACGAGACCCCAGAGGTCCCGGAGATCCCAGAGATCCTGGCGATCCCAGAGAGTGAGGAGCCGCTATGCGTCCTGCGTTCATGTCCACCCGGGAAGAAACCACACTCACTTCAAAGGACATGACGCTCGGTGCACATGCTCAACCTGGGAATTCTCGCGCACATCGACGCAGGTAAGACCAGCCTCACCGAACGGCTGCTGCACGCCGTCGGAGTCATCGACGAGATCGGCAGCGTCGATGACGGGAGCACTCAGACCGATTCCCTCGCGCTGGAACAGCAGCGCGGTATCACCATCAAGTCCGCCGTCGTCTCCTTCGAGATCGACGATGTGACGGTCAATCTGATCGACACGCCCGGCCATCCGGATTTCATCGCCGAGGTGGAGCGGGTGCTCGGCGTGCTCGACGGCGCCGTGCTCGTCGTCTCGGCCGTCGAGGGCGTCCAGGCGCAGACCCGCGTCCTGATGCGGACGTTGCAGCGGCTGCGCATCCCCACGCTGATCTTCGTCAACAAGATCGACCGCCGTGGAGCGCGCCCCGAGGAAGTCCTTCGGAACATCTCCGCACGGCTGACCCCGGCGATCGTCCCCATGGGCGAGGCGGACGAGGCAGGGTCCCGAGTCGCTCGCTTCACGCCGTACGACGGCCACCCGCCCCGGCTCCTTGAACGGCTCGCCGAGCACGACGACGGACTGCTCGCCGCGTACGTCGACGACGAGGCGACCGTCCCGTACGACCGCCTGCGCACCGAGCTGGCCGCGCAGACCGGGCGGGCCCTGGTCCACCCGGTGTTCTTCGGCTCGGCCGTCACGGGCGCGGGCATCGGCGAACTCATCGCGGGCGTCCGCCAGTTGCTGCCGTGTGCCGAGGGCGACGCGGACGGGCCGCTCTCCGGCACCGTCTTCAAGGTCGAGCGCGGGGCGGCGGGGGAGAAGATCGCCTACGTACGGATGTTCTCCGGCGCCCTGCGGACGCGGGACCGCCTCACGTTCCGGGACGGTGAGCCGGAGAGCAAGGTCACCGCGATCGACGTCTTCGAGCGTGGCTCGGCCGTCCGGGCGGCGGCCGTGGCGGCGGGGCGGATCGCGCGACTGCGGGGGCTTGCCGACGTCCGGATCGGGGACGCCGTCGGCGTACCCCGGAAGGGAGCCGACGAGCACCACTTCGCGCCACCGACCCTCGAAACGGTCGTCGTGCCCGTGCGATCCCGCGACAAGGGCGCCCTGCACACCGCCCTCACCCAACTCGCCGAACAGGACCCGCTGATCAATCTGCGGCACGACGGAATCCGCCAGGAGATCTCCGTGTCGCTCTACGGCGAAGTGCAGAAGGAGGTCATCCAGGCCACCCTGGCCGACGCGTTCGGCCTCGACGTCACCTTCCGAGAGACCACGCCCCTCTGCGTCGAGCGGCTGACCGGCAGCGGTGCGGGCGTCGAGTTCAACAAGAAGGACGGGAATCCCTTTCTCGCGACGGTCGGACTGCGCGTCGATCCGGCGCCCGTCGGCTCCGGCGTCGAGTTCCGGCTGGAGGTCGAACTCGGGTCGATGCCGTACGCGTTCTTCAAGGCCGTCGAGGACACCGTGCGGGAGACGCTGACCCAGGGCATCCACGGCTGGCAGATCCCCGACTGCACGGTCACCATGACGCACTCCGGGTACTCGCCCCGGCAGAGCCACGCCCACCAGAGGTTCGACAAGAGCATGTCGAGCACGGGCGCGGACTTCCGCGGGGTGACGCCGCTGGTGCTGACGGCCGCGCTGCTGCGGGCCGGTACCCGTGTGTACGAGCCGCTGCACCGCTTCCGGCTGGACGTCCCGGCGGACACGCTCGGCGCGATCCTGCCCGTGCTGGCGAAGCTGCGCGCCGTACCGCGGTCCACCAACACGCGTGGCCCGGTGACCGTGCTGGAGGGATGGGTGCCGGCGGCGCAGGTGCACCGGCTGGAGCAGCGGCTGCCGGGGCTCACTCGCGGTGAGGGAGAGCTGGAGTCCGTCTTCGACCACTACGCCCCCGTCGCTCCCGGTGTCGTACCGGAGCGGCCTCGTACCGACCACAACCCGCTCGACCGGAGGGAGTACCTGCTGAACCTGAGCAGGCGGGTCGTTACCTGACCGGGTGGGGCGACGGAGAGCAACTCGCTTGAGTAATACAGTACTTACTCAAGAGTCAGGTACTATTGACGCCTCGCGTGGTCGTTGCGACGGTAGTGAACATGTCGAATGTGGTGGCCATGTCAAGACTGCGTACGCGTTGGCTCGGTGTCCTCGTCCTCGTCACCGGCTTCCTGACCACGGCGGGCTCCCAGCCCGCCACCGCTCTCCCCGACGAACTCTGGTTCGACGCCCCGGCCGCGGCCACCCTCACCGTCGAGAACGGCCGCTTCACCGACGGTCTCGGCCGCGAGGTCGTCCTGCGCGGCTACAACGTCTCCGGCGAGACGAAACTGAAGGAGAACAACGGCCTGCCCTTCGCCTCGGTCGCGGACGCCAGGAAGTCCGCGACCGCGCTGAGGGCGCTCGGCGGTGGCAACTCGGTCCGCTTCCTGCTCTCCTGGGCGTACGCGGAGCCCGTGCGCGGCCAGGTGGACACGGCCTACCTGTCCGCCGCGACCGACCAGATGCGCGCGTTCCTGGACGCGGGCATCCGTGTGTACCCCGACTTCCACCAGGACCTCTACTCCCGGTGGCTGTTCGACCCGGACAGCTGGTACACCGGCGACGGCGCCCCCAAGTGGGCGGTCGACCTCGGCGACTATCCCGACGAGTACTGCGGCATCTGCCCGTTCTGGGGTCAGAACATCACCTCGAACGAGGCCGTGAAGCAGGCGACGTACGACTTCTGGCACAACGAGTACGGCCTCCAGGACGCCTTCCTCGACACCGCCCAGAAGACCATGGCGTACGTGAAGCAGAACCTCACGGCGACCCAGTTCGCGGGTGTCGTCGGCTTCGACCCGTGGAACGAGCCGCACGCGGGCACCTACGACTCGGGCCAGACCAGCCGGGCGTGGGAGAAGGACGTCCTGTGGCCGTTCTACGTCAAGTTCCGCGCCCGTATGGACGCGGCGGGTTGGCAGACCAAGCCGGCCTTCGTCGAGCCGAACCTCTTCTGGAACGCCAACCTCGACTTCCAGAAGCAGGAGGGCGGACTGCTCGACGCGGGCACGATGGGCCCGCGGTTCGTCTTCAACACCCACTTCTACGACCAGAAGGCGATCTCCGGCGTCTTCATGTGGGGCAAGGCGGAGGACGGCCAGTACGCCGGCGACTTCGGTACGGTGCGCGACCGGGCCTCCGCCGCCGGGACGACCGGGATCATCAGCGAGTTCGGGCACCCGCTCACCGGATCCGTCTCCGACAAGGCGCCGACCGTCTACAAGGCGATGTACCAGGCGCTCGACTCCCGGGTGAAGGGAGCGAACTGGTGGTCGGACCCGGCGGGCTCCGGCCCCGTCCTGTCCGGCTCCCAGTGGCAGTGGGACATCTACAACGGCCGCCACCGCGAGCTGATGAACGACAACCCGGACAAGGTGCAGACCGAGGGCGACGCCTGGAACGGCGAGGACCTGTCCGCGGTACGCCTCGACGACGCGGGCAAGGCCGTGCTGCGCCAGGACGCACGGCTGCTGGACCGCGTCTACCCGAGCGCCACCGCGGGCCGCTCGGTCGCGTTCACCTACGAGGACCGGTCACGCGACGGCTCCACGACACTGACCTGGAACCCGGTGCCGAGCTCCCTGCCGAACGTCAGGCAACTCGTGGGCTCGGGCCAGTACGCGCTGCTGGTGTGGCGCTCCGACGGCAGCTCCGAGCCGACGGAACTGCACCTCCCGGCGTCCTTCCCGAACGCGTCGACCACCGTGGTCTCCGACCTCGGCACGACGGCGAGCCCGCCCGCGTACACCCGCACCACTCCGATCGCCACCGCGGCCGAGCCCGGCGGCACCGGCAGCCGCCGGCTGCTGCTCACCGCCGCCGACTCGGGCACGCTGCACTACGCCCTGGTCACCAACGGCGCGACAGCCCCGTCCGCGTCGCTGCTGAGCGCGGCACGGACGGAGCTGTCGTCGTGGGCGGCCTCGGAGTTCACCCAGTAGGCCGCTGAAGGCGAAGGTGGATCAGTCGGCGGCCGGCCCCGTCCAGTTGGCAGGCACGTGTGCCAGACGGACACGCTGGGGGTGGTCGCCGACCGCCACGGACACGGTCTTCTTACCGGTGGCGAAGTCGATCGCCGTGACCTGGTCGGAGCCGCTCTCGGAGATCACACAGGACTTGCCGTCACCGCTGACGGTCGCCCAGTACGGCTTGGAGGCGGTGACGAGCGGGCCCTCCTGGAGGGTGGCTCGGTCGACGACGACCGCGTAGTCGTCCATCGTGCCCGCGACGCACAGCTTCTTGCCGTCGGGCTTCATCGATATGCCGTGGTGGCGTGAGTCGTTGACCCAGGTGGTGCGGTCCGTGCTGGTCGCCGGGTTCTTCGGCAGCTCCTTGGTACGGGTGATCTTGTCCGTGGCGATGTCGTACTCGAAGAAGCCGTTGAAGAACGACACCTGGAAGTACAGCTTCGACTCGTCCGGGCTGAACGTGGCCGGGCGGACCGCGTCGGAGTAGTCGGTGAGGCCGATCGCGTCGAGCCGCTCCCGCATGTCGATGACCTTGACCTGCTTGAAGGTGGCCGCGTCGACGACCGTGATCTTGCGGTCGCCCTTCGTCCAGTCCAGCCAGGGCTCGTCGAGCGCGGTGGTCACGTCTCCGATCGACATGGTCCAGATGTACTTGCCGTCGCTGGTGAAGATGTTCTCGTGCGGCTTGTCGCCCGTGCCGAACGAACCCACCTGCTTGCCCGTGTTGATGTCCAGCACGTGCACGGTGTTGGAGGTGGAGGCCGAGACGGCGACCCGCTTTCCGTCGGGGGAGACCGCCATGTGGTCGGCGCGGAAACCCGACACCGGGAAGCGCCAGTTGATGTCGCCCGAGGCCACGTCGATCGAGACCACGTCGGCGAAGCTCGGGCGGGAGACCACCATCGACGTGCCGTCGGGCGTGGAGTACATGTCGTCGACGAACTGGTCGTGGCCCTCGCCCACGCTGTTGCGGATGGTCATGAAGGCGATCCACTTGATCGGATCGGCGTTGATCTCCGCCATCCGCTCGTCCTTGTCCGGGATCACGTTGATCCGGCCGATCTTGGCGAAGTCGCCCGAGGACTTGATGACGTCGGCGGTGCCGTCCCAGTTGTTGCCCACGAACATCACCTCCCGGAGATCGGCGGAGGCGGCCGGGGCGGCCGACGCGGATGCCGTGGCTCCCGCGGTCAGGGCGAGGGCGGCGGCGACCGCGCACAGGTGACGGGTTCTCATACGACGCGTTCCGGAGGCGGGCATGGGTCGTTCCTCCTGCTCGGTGGGGGGTACGGCAAGGCGGCTCTTGGTGGCGCGGAGTCTGAACACGCCACCGTTCAGAGTGAACTTACTGGAAAGTAAGGAAGGGGGGGCGTCAACACAAGACCGCGGACACGACAAAATTGAGCGACGGCCGAACCGGATCCGATGGCCGTCGCGCAGGAGAGGGGAACGGGGTGGCGGGCAGGCTCAAACAGCCGACCGGTCGTTACGGGGGCAGGTCCGCCGAGGAGCGCCAGGCAGAGAGACGTCACCGCTTCCTCGACGCCGCTCTCCAGCTCTTCGGCGACAGCCCGGGGTTCCGTGGCACGACCGTGGCGGGGCTGAGCGAGGCGGCGGGCCTGTCGACCCGTCAGTTCTACGAGGAGTTCCGCACCCTGGAGGACGTCCTGGCCGCGCTCCACCTCCAGGTCAACGACTGGGCGGAGGAGGCCGCGCTGGCCGGGCTCGCCGCCGCGGAGGAGCAGTCGATCACCGTGCGCGCCACGGCGGCCTTCCGCGCGTACGCCGCCAACGTCACCGGTGACCCGCGCCGGCTGCGCATCACCTTCATCGAGATCAACGGTGTCAGCCCGCGACTGGAGCGCCAGCGACTGGAGCGCCGCGCCCGCTGGGTCGACTTCATCTGCGCGGAGGCGGCCGCGGCGGCCGAACGGGGCGAGGCGACCCAGCGGGACTACCGCATCGCGGCCGCCGCCTTCATCGGCAGCGTCAACGGCCTGCTGCACGACTGGCAGGCGGGCTGGGTGAACGCGAGCCTCGACGAGGTGGTCGAGGAACTCGTGCGGCTGCTCCTGGGGATACTCCGGCCGCCCGGGTGGGAGGTGCGCGACGGGCGCGCCGACTCCGGGCCCTGACACACGGCCGAACCCACCGGCGCCTGGCGGTCAGGCGGAGCCGGCGACGCGCTGCACCGCTGCGAGAACCGGCGCCACCGCGTCTTCGCCGCGAACGCGCTCGGCGAGGTTCCGTGCCCGCCGCCCGTACGAGGAGTCGGCCGTCGCCTCCCGCAGCGCCGCGGCCAGGACCCCGGCCGTGAGGCCCCGCAGCGGCACGGCCCGGGGCGCCACTCCGAGCGCCACGAGCCGGGCGGCCCAGAAGCCCTCGTCGAACTGGATCGGCACGGGCACCGCCGGCACGCCCGCGCGCAGGCCCGCCGCTGTCGTGCCCGCGCCCCCGTGATGGACCACCGCCGCCATGTGCGGGAACAGCAGCGAGTGGGGCACCTCGCCGATGGTGAGCATGTCGTCACCGTGACCGCGCAGTTCGCCCCAGCCCCGCTGGATCACCCCGCGCAGCCCGGCCGCCCGCAGCGCCCGTACGACCTGACCGCTCAGCCGCTCGGCGTCGGGCACGGTGGCGCTGCCCAGGCCCACGAAGACCGGGGGAGGTCCGGCGTCCAGGAAGTCCCGTAGCTCCGGCGGCAGTTGACTCTCCCGGTCGTACGGCCACCAGTAGCCGACGACGTCCAGCCCGGCCCGCCAGTCGCGGGGCCGGGACACCACCAGCGGGCTGAAACCGTGCAGCACGGGCCAGCCCCGCCGTTCATGGGCCTTGCGGACGGCCCCGAGACCGGCCCGGGGCAGAGCGAGCCGGGCCCGCAGATCCCGTACCGTCTCGGCGAAGACCCGCTCCACGGCCAGGGTCACGCCATGCCCGGCCGTCCGGTTCAGCACCGGGCCCCAGGAGCGGGTGCCGGTCATCGGCGGGGCGAACTCCCTGGTCGGGGCCAGTGGTTGCAGGTACACACCCATGCTCGGCAGCGACAGCCCCTCGGCGACGGTGTGCCCGAGCGGCACCAGGGCTCCGGACAGCAGCAGGACGTCACTGGCGCGGGCGGCGGCCAGGACGTCGTCGGCCATCTGTCCGGCGAGTCTGCGGGCCATCTCCACCACGCGGACCAGCTTTCCGGCACCCGTGGTGCTGTGGTGCAGCCCGCGTCCGCGCTCCGACTCCAACGCGGCCCGCGGATCGACGGGCAGCGCGTGGAACCGCACCCCCGACCCCTCCACCAGCGGCTCGAAACGCCCGTGCGTCACCAGGGTGACGTCGTGTCCGGCCCGCGCCAGCCCGTGCCCCAGCCCGGTGTACGGGGCCACGTCACCCCGTGAACCGGCCGTCATGATCGCTATCCGCACACCGGTCAGTATGGCGGCGTACGCGTGACCGTGTCCGGGTCGACGGGCGGCACGTCCGAAAGAGTGCTTCGGGTTTCCGAAAGGGGTCGGGACATGAGCTTCGGGACATGAGCGAAGAGCTGGCGTCCCGTCGGTTCAGGCGGTGGCGAGGAACTGGGTGGCGGCCAGTTCGGCGTACAGCGGGTCGGCGGTCACGAGTTCCCGGTGGGTGCCGACCGCCCGTACCCGGCCCGCGTCCATGACGACGATACGGTCGGCCATCGTCACCGTGGACAGCCGGTGCGCGACGACCAGGACCGTGGTCGTCCGGGCGACATCGGCGACCGTGTCCCGCAGCGCCGCCTCGTTGACCGCGTCGAGCTGAGAGGTCGCCTCGTCGAGGAGCAGCAGACGCGGGCGGCGCAGCAGCGCGCGGGCGATGGCGACGCGCTGGCGCTCACCGCCGGAGAGCTTGGTGCCGCGGTGCCCGACAAGGGTCTCCAGCCCCTGAGGCAGCTTCGCGACCAGTCCGTCCAGACGCGTCGTCTTCAGTACACGCGTGAGCTCGGCCTCGTCCGCCTCCGGGTTGCCCAGCAGCAGGTTGTCCCGCAGCGAACCCGACAGCACGGGCGCGTCCTGCTCCACATAACCGATCGCGGACCGCAGGCGGGGCAGCTCCCAGTCGGTGACATCACGGCCGTCGAGCGTGATGACGCCCGCCTCGGGGTCGTAGAACCGCTCGATGAGGGAGAACACCGTCGTCTTGCCCGCGCCGGACGGACCCACGAACGCGGTCATGCCCTGTGCCGGCACCGCGAAGGTCACACCGTGGTGGACGTACGGCAGGTCCTCGGCGTACCGGAAGCGGACGTCCTCGAAGGCGAGCGCGGCGGGCTCGGCGCCGGGGGAGGGCAACGGCGCGGGCCGGGAGGCCGGTTCGGCGGGCAGCCGCTGCGCCTCCTGGATGCGGGCGAGCGCGGCCGCCCCGGTCTGGTACTGGGTGAGGGCGCCGACGACCTCCTGGATCGGCGACATCAGATAGAAGACGAACAGCAGGAACGCGACCAGGGTGCCCACGTCGATCGCGCCCGTCGCGACCCGGCCGCCGCCCACCGCGAGCACCGTGATGAAGGCGATCTGCATCGACAGCCCGGCCGTGTTGCCCGCCGCCGCCGACCACTTGGCGGCCCGCACGCTCTGCCGCCACGACTCCTCGGCCGCCTCGTGGATCCTCTGCTCCTCGCGGTGCTCGGCACCGGACGCCTTGATGGTGCGCAGTGAGCCGAGAATCCGCTCCAGGGAGGCGCCCATCGCGCCGACCGCGTTCTGCGCCTCACGGCTGGCGCGGTTGATGCGCGGCACGATCACGCCGAGCACGGTGCCCGCGACCAGGATCACACCGACGGTGACGGCCAGCAGCACCGGGTCGACCAGGCCCATCAGTACGACGGTCGCGACGAGGGTGAGCCCGCCGGTGCCGAGGCCCACCAGCGAGTCAGTCGTGACCTCGCGCAGCAGCGTGGTGTCCGAGGTGATGCGGGCCATGAGATCGCCCGGCTCACTCCGGTCCACGGCGGCTATCCGCAGCCGCAGCAGATACGACGACAGGGTGCGCCGCGCCCCGAGCACCACGGACTCGGCGGTGCGCCGCAGTACGTACGCCCCCAGCGCGCCGATGGCCGCGTTGGCGATCACCAGTCCCGACATGAGGAGCAGCGCCCAGGTGATGGGCCGGTCGTGCGACAGGTCGTCGATCAACTCCCGTGCCACCAGCGGCAGCGCGAGCCCGCTGGCGCCCGTGGCCAGTGCCAGCAGCGCGCCCAGCAGCAGCGTCCACCGGTGCGGTCGTATGTACCCGAGCAGCAGCCGCCACGCGGGCTGCTGCTCGGTCTCTGTCTCCTGTGCGCTCACGTCGCTCCTCGCGAGGGAGTGGGGCGGAGCGTTCAGGCTACGTGGGGCACGGGGCGCGGCCGAAGTGGTTTTGTGAACGGGGCCGTCTCCTCGGGGCCTCTCCAGCCCCCATTCCTGGCCCTCCGCCAGTGATCCACATCCCTACCGATGAGTCACACGTAGGGTCGGTAGCGAACTACCGACCGACGGAAGGGCCCACCATGGCGCAGGAAGTACGCGGGGTGATCGCACCGGGCAAGAACGAGCCGGTGCGGATCGAGACGATCCTCGTACCGGATCCCGGACCGGGCGAGGCCGTGGTGAAGGTGCAGGCGTGCGGCGTGTGTCACACCGACCTGCACTACAAGCAGGGCGGCATCAACGACGACTTCCCCTTCCTGCTCGGCCACGAGGCGGCCGGCGTCGTGGAGTCGGTCGGCGAGGGCGTCACCGATGTCGCGCCCGGAGACTTCGTGATCCTCAACTGGCGTGCCGTGTGCGGCAACTGCCGGGCGTGCCGGCGCGGACGGCCCTGGTACTGCTTCGCCACGCACAACGCCGAGCAGAAGATGACCCTCGCCTCGACCGGCCAGGAACTCTCCCCTGCCCTGGGCATCGGCGCCTTCGCCGAGAAGACGCTCGTCGCGGCCGGACAGTGCACCAAGGTCGACCCGGCCGCCTCCCCGGCCGTGGCCGGACTGCTCGGCTGCGGCGTGATGGCCGGCATCGGCGCCGCCATCAACACCGGCAACGTGGGCCGGGGTGACAGCGTCGCCGTCATCGGCTGCGGCGGCGTCGGCGACGCGGCCATCGCCGGGTCCCGGCTGGCCGGCGCCGAGAAGATCATCGCCGTCGACATCGACGACCGGAAACTGACCACCGCCAAGAGCATCGGCGCCACGCACACCGTCAACTCCCGCGAGACCGACCCCGTCGAGGCCATCCGGGAGCTGACCGGCGGCTTCGGCGCCGATGTCGTCATCGAGGCGGTCGGCCGCCCGGAGACGTACCAGCAGGCGTTCTACGCCCGCGACCTGGCCGGCACAGTCGTCCTGGTCGGCGTGCCGACGCCGGAGATGAAGCTGGAGCTGCCGCTGCTGGACGTCTTCGGCCGCGGCGGAGCCCTGAAGTCGTCCTGGTACGGCGACTGCCTGCCGGACCGCGACTTCCCGATGCTGATCAGCCTGTACCTCCAGGGCCGACTGGACCTGGAGGCGTTCGTGACGGAGACCATCCAGCTCGACGAGGTGGAGAAGGCGTTCGAGCGGATGCACGCCGGTGACGTCCTGCGTTCGGTGGTGACGCTGTGACCGACGCGCGCATCGAACACCTCGTCACGTCCGGCCAGTTCACGCTCGACGGCGGCACGTGGGACGTCGACAACAACGTGTGGATCGTCGGCGACGACCGCGAGGCGATCGTCATCGACGCCGCCCACGACGCGGACGCCATCGCCGAGGCGTTGGGGGACCGGCGGCTGCTGGCCATCGTGTGCACCCACGCCCACAACGACCACATCGACGCCGCGCCCGCCCTGGCCGAGCGCACCGGCGCCAAGATCTGGCTCCACCCCGACGACCTGCCGCTGTGGAAGCAGACCCACCCCGACCGCCTCCCTGACAACCGGCTGGCCGACGGCCATGTCATCGAGGTGGCCGGCACCGAGCTCACCGTCCTGCACACCCCGGGCCACGCCCCGGGCGCGGTCTGCCTCCACGACCCCGGCCTGGGCACCGTCTTCACCGGTGACACCCTTTTCCAGGGCGGTCCGGGCGCCACCGGGCGTTCGTACTCCCACTTCCCGACGATCATCGACTCGATCCGTGACCGGCTGCTCGCGCTCCCGCCCGACACGGTCGTCCGTACCGGACACGGCGAGTCCACGACGATCGGCGCCGAGGCACCCCACCTCGAGGAGTGGATCGCCCGCGGGCACTGACCGACCCGCGTACGAGCCGAGCCGTACGACCCGGCCCCGGGCGCCCGTCTCATTCGGCCGGGACATCCGTCTCACCCGGCCGTCACGCTCGACGCGACCGGCAGCAGGAGGGCCGTGACGTTGTCGTGCCCGCCGGCCTCCAGGGCGTACCCGACGAGGGCCCGCGCCTCGACCTGCGGGCCCTCGCCGCCCGACCCCGCGCGCCGGACCACCGCCCTCAGCCCCTCCGCGTCGGGCAGGCACCGCCACAGCCCGTCCGTGCACAGCAGAAGCCGGCCGGGACACGGCGGCCGATAGCTCCGCACGTGCGGCACCGGCTCGTCCGCGTCGGCGCCCAGCCACGCGGTCAGGGCTTCGAGGCCGCCTGTGTCGTCCTCGGTGAGCGCCGCCCCGGGACCCTCGTCCGGCAGCCAGTAGGCGCGGCTGTCGCCGACGGAGGCACTCCAGATGCCGTCCGGTCCGACGACGCCGGCGGCATAGGTACAGGCCGGTGCGACAGCGGCCATGACGTCTCGGCGGTCCGTAGCCGCACCGGCGACCCCCGCGAGGGCCGCGACCGCTCGATGCGCACGCACCGCGGCCCCGACCAGCGCGACCTCAGGCAGCACACCCGAACTCAGCTGCTCGACAAGGAAGTTGATCCCCACGTCGGCAGCCACCCGGGCGGCTCGCTCGGACCTGGGAGACAGAGTCACCCCGTCACAGACAACTCCCACCGTCCACGCCCCGGTCGCGACCAGCGCCATCGCGTCCGCATTGACGCCCCGCCGCAGGCCCCGGTCGCTGACGCCCGCCGCACCGCCTGCCGCACCGCCCTCCGCACCGCCCTCCGCCGTGATCTCCATATGCGCCCGGAACCCCGGCTGGGCGGCACCGCAGTCCCAGCAGCGCCCGTCCGGGGCGACCGTTCCACCGCACTCGACACAGTCCGCACTCTCGCTCATCGGTCACGCATCCTGGCAGAGCCGCGGAGTTCTCCGGACCGCTGGTGCGAGATTCCCCGATCACCGGCATGGCGCCAGGAAACTCCGAAGCCGCCAGGAAATTTCGACGTCATCGGGAAACTCCGAAGTCGTCGTCGGGAAACCCGACAGAAGATGTCCGGTTTCCGCGACACCCTCGAAGAGACACCGGTTTCCGGAGCCGGTGTTCGTCAGAGTGGCGGTTCAGAGGCACGGGAGGTCGGACATGGCAGGGCCATTGGAAGGCAAGGTCGCAGTGGTCGCGGGGGCGACGCGCGGG
>NZ_VMNX01000094.1 GCF_009377235.1 Streptomyces acidicola | reverse complement strand
GGAACGGGGAGAGCGGGGGGAACGGGTGGAACGGGGAGAGCACGCCGGGCCGGGCCGCACCGCCCAGGGATCCTCCGTACGCCATGACGCGACGCGGGAGTTGAGCTTCGTCTCCCCGCAGGGCGACCTGCATCGCGTCCGGGCCCGCTTCGGACCGGACCGCCCACGGCTGGTCCGCCCGCCGGCCATGGCCCGCCCCGTCCGTTTCGAGGACGGCTGGCAGGGCTTCCAGGTACGGCTGCCGGAGGAGGCCGCCGCCGACCGGGCCGCGTACTCCCTGCTGGAGGCGGAGATCACCACGGCTCTCGCCCTGCATCGCGCCTACGCGGGCACCCGCTTCGGCGGCCTCTTCCCCACGCCGGTCGGCCATGACATGAACACCCCCTCGCCGTTCCTGCTCTACGCCGTGCCCAGAGGCCGGCCCCTGTCCGGGCTGACCGAGGGAGTCTCGCTCGCCGGACAGCGCGTCGTGGAGCGCGACCTGGTACTGGCGGTGCGGCTGATGGAGGTGGTCGGCCTCGTGCACCGCGGCATCGTGCCCGGGGCCGTGCGCTGGGACGAACACGGCGTCCAGGTGTGGGACCTGGGATCGGTGACCCGGGCCGGCCGGGCCCGCATCCCGTACGGCATCCCTCCGTTCGCCTCGCCCGAGCAGCGGGCCGGCGTCGGTGCGACCGACTCCCGGGACGCCCTGTGGAGCGTCGCCCAGGTGATGCACCAACTCGTCACCGGCCGGCCCGGAAGCCCCGACGGCCCGCCGCCCGACCTCGCCGCGCACCGTTCGATCGCCGACACCCTGAGCCCGGTCTTCGCGCGGCGCGCGGAGGACCGCCCGACGCCCGACGCCCTGCTGCGCACCCTGGTGCCGGAGGCCGCCGCCGAGGTCGCCGGGGTGCTGCTACCGGACCCGCTGGAACAGTTCCGCCGCGAGTTCGACGACACGAGACGGCGGAAGCACACAGCCCTCGCCCGGCTCCCTCAACCCCACGGCTCCCTCGCCTCCTTCCCGGAGGAGGACGGGCCGGGCGGGCCGGGCGGCGGCCGTGGCTTCGGCGCCGGACAGGACGTCCCCCCGTACCCCACCGCTCCGCCCATGGACGCCACCGGCTACGAGTACGAACCCCGGCCCGACCGCGGCCGCCTGCGCACCTGGATCAGCGGAGGCCGCACCTCCGGCAACACGGGCTCCGACCGGGGCCGACCCGAGGGAGGAAGCCGCCGATGACCGTACCCGTACCGGGCACCACCGCCCAGGAGATCCTCTGCCCGTACTGCCTGGAGGTCGTCGCCTACGACGAGCGGCAGCTGTTCGTCCGCAACGACAAACAGCAGTACGAACCGCTGCACCTCGGCCACCAGTCCAGCCCGCTGCGCCTGGCGGACACCCTGCGCTCCGCCTACCAGCGGTGCAGCAACGCCGACGACGTACAGGCGCACTACATCCCGGTGCCCTACCTCACCCACGGCAGCCCGCTGACCGTCGCCATGGTCGGCGACTCCGCGACCGGCAAGACCCATCTGCTGACCCAGATGATCGCCGAGATCACCGACGGGGGACTGGACCCCTACGGCGTCACCTGGCAGTCCGTCAACCCACAGGACCACAAGACGTTCATGGACGAGCGGGTCGACGTGCTCCGCTCCGGAACGATGCTGGAGCACACCCCGTCCCGGTCGTTCGCCGCGTTCGTCGAGGCCCTGCTGCTGACCGGGCCGGAGGGGGTCACCCGGCCCGTGGCCTTCTTCGACCTCAGCGGCGAGGACCTGCGCCGTACGGACGGCGTGCTGCGGTTCATGGTGGGCGTCGACGCGCTGATCTTCGTGGTCGACCCCCTCAGGGCCCTGCCCATGGCCCATCTGGACCCGCTGCGCGGCCAGCTCGGCTTCACACGGGGCGGCGATCCGGCCTTCCAGACGGTGCTCGACCGGCTGCCGCGCACCGGCCCCTACCTGGGCGTGGCCGCGGCCATGGTGATCAACAAGAGCGATCTGCTGCGCTTCGAACCGCCGGTGGACCGCTGGCTCGGCGAGCCGCCGCCCGGCCGCCTGTCCGCCGCACGGTTCCGGGACGAGAGCCGCGACGCCTACGCCTATCTGCGCGCCCATTCCGGCCCGGCCTGGGTCAGGCCCTTCGACAGCGTGCTGCGCTGCACCCTGCACTTCGCCTCCGCCACGGGCAGCCACGACCACCGGGGCACCTTCGTGCACGGCACCCGCCCCCGCCGGGTACTGGAACCGCTCGTCTCGGTCCTCGCCATGTGCGGTCTGCTCGGCTGCGAGGCCGGGGACGGACCGGCCACGGTGGGGATGTGACGGCCGCCATGGAACCCCTTCCGCACGCCGGGGAACCGGCTCTGCCGCACGGCACGGCACGACCGACGCAAACGAATGAGCACCCGTCGGCGACACACGTCGACCAGGTGGTGTTCCGTTGGGCCGGCAACCGCGGGGCCCGCGGTGCCGGGATCGCGGCCGTCGCCCACTCCTGCTCGGAGCGCGAGGCCCGCGAACTGGCCGAGGAACTGGGCCCGGTGCTCCGGGTGATGCGCGGGAGCGAGCAGCGGACCAGCATCGTCCGGCGCAGGCACGGCGACCGGGTGCTGCTGCTGCGACGCACCCCCGGCTTCGACGACCAGGGCCGCGACAACACCGTCTGCCACGCCCTGCTCGGACCGCCGTCGCTGCTGCGCCCCCTGTACTGCCTGAGCCTGGGGACCGTCCCCTGGGCCGAGGACGGCTGGGCCGACCGGGTCGTGGGAGACATCGCCCCGGTGCCCCGGGAGCGGCTGCGCGACCTGGCCGGCCGTATGAGGGACCGGCTGGAGGAGAACGTATGGCTGGTCGGGGGCCCGCTGCGCTGCCTCGTGGCGCAGTTCCTGCGCACGCCCCAGGGGAGGGTGTCGGCTCCCGCCGGGGAACTCGACGCGGCGTTCGCGGAGGAGCGGGCGGCGGCCGGGCCGGAACTGGCGGTGGGCGGGGAGCTCCCGGATCCGGCGTTCCTGGCCCTGTGGGGGCTGTGCCGTGTCTTCGGCTCTTGGCTGGGCGGCCGGGACAGCTGGACCTTCGCCACGTTCGACACAGTGGACGACCATCCGCACCGCGTCGTGTTCGTTCCCTCCTGGCGGGGCTCCCCGGAGGAGGACAGCCGGCTGCGGAGGATCGACCTGCTGGACCCGGGCACCGACGAGGCGGCCCAGATCGCGAACAGCCTGGTGGAGCACTATCTGCGCTGGTCACCGGCCTCGGGCGAATACCAGCGCCCACTGGACCAGGTACCGGAGGCGGCGACGGCCCCCGAGTGGCAGCGGATCCAGCTGATCGTGAGCCGGCTCTGGCCGGGAAGGGCCGAACAGTTCACGGCTCCGGACCCGGACCCGGACCCGGCTCCGGCACCTCCACTGCCGGCCCCGGAGCCCGCGCCCTCCACCGGGCCCGTGCGGAGCGACGGCCCGCAGGTGGGCTGGGGCGGCGACTCGCCGTCGCCCGCGGACACCGGCCCCTCCCGTGGCAACCCGCCGGGCGGGCCCGCAGCCACCGACGGACATCCCGGGGACGCGGTTCCCACGCCCCAGCACCACGCGACACCTCAGCCGTACGCGGCACCCCAGCCCTACGCCGCATCACAGCCGTATGCGGCCCCGCACGCTCCCTCCGCATACGGGACCGGGAGCGCGCCCATCGGTGCCGAGCCCCCGGCGGGCACGGCGTACGGGCAGCAGCCCCCCGCCTTCGCCCCGGACCCGTTCGCCGAGCGGCCGGACCCCGGCGGACACGGGGAGGCCGGGTACGGGGACGCCGTGTACGGCGGCCACACGCGCCCCCCGATCGACGCACCGCACACAGCCGCCGGCCACGGGCCCCCCGCGCCGGTCGCACCTCCGGGCACGCGCCCGTACGGGTACACCCGGCCCGAGGTGTCGGGCGCGTACCCGCAGCTGCCCGCCGGCCCACCGCCGCTCCCCTCGGGACCTCCTCAGGTCGCCGGCCAACCACGGCCACCGGCACCGGTGGCACCGCCGGCACCGGGCGCGCCCGGTGTGTCCGCGGACCGGCTGACGGCGGCGCGCCTGCCCGCGCTGGAGGCGGACGCACTGCCGGCGTTCCTGAGCCTGCCGTCCATGGCGCGGTCACCGGTGGCGAAGAGAAGGGCCTGGTCCCGGAAGGAGCTCAGAGAGCGTGCGCGGGACGCCGAGATCCGGAGACTGGTCGAGGACCTGACCCGTACGGCGAACCCCACGGGGCATGTCGACGATCTCCGTCGCGCGGTGGAGGAACGCCTGGACCGCGCACACCACGACGACCTGCTGCGCGTGCTCGAACAGCGCATGCCGTACGCGGCGCAGAACATCGTCCTGGAGCGGCTCCCGCAGTCCGTGCGCTCGGACGACGCGGCCCATGACCTGCTACAGCGACTGCTCGCCGTCGATCTCCAGGTGACTCCCGCTCCCGAGGAGAAGCTGCTGGGCCCCCTGCACGCACGGCGCACCGCCGGCATGACCTGCTGGTTCTTCCGATGGCTCGTACAGCCACGCGCCGAGGCTCACGCCGAGGCGGTCGCCCGTTTCCTCGGCGGACTCGCGTCGGACCAGGGCGAGACGGCCCGTCTGGTCCTGGAGGAACTCCTGGTCGACGCGAGCCACGACCGCATCCCCGAACTACCCGCGGTGGCATGGCTGGCCGTCGTGCGCGGGCTGTACGAGAGACGCGGCGCGTCCCCTTCCACGGCGGCTCCGGGCTTCTGACGTCCAGCAGCCGGCGCAGGATCGTCGCCCGGTCGCTGTCACGGTCGAGTTCGCCGTACATGAGCAGGGCGGTCAGGCCGTGCGGGTCATCTATGGGCCGGTAGGCGTAGCCGCGGGCCTGTCGCTCCCGTTCCAGGGTGCCTTTCGCGTGCAGCCGGGAAAGGATCGTGGCCACGGCCGGCCGGGCCGGGTCGGAGGCGAGTTCGGCGTCGAGTACCCGGCCGTCCGCAAGGAAGGGACTCACGCCGATGACCACACCCGCGGCCCTGTCGTCGCAGCCGACGGTGTCCCCGCTGCGTCCGCTCCTGTCGGCCTCGTGAACCGCAGGGACGTCGCAGAGCTGGCCGGCAGCACCGGCCTTGGCACTTGGACGGCGTTCGCGGTGCTGGCCATGAGCGTCGTGGCCGGCGCCGGGCAGCCGCTCTGGCCCGACCCCGCTCTGCTCGCCTGGGCCGTGGGCCACCGTCCGGAGATCATGCGTGCCCTGGCACGTGGTGTGACCGCCACCGGCACGGGCGCGATCCCGTACGTCCTCGTCGCGCTGGCCGGTGCCCTGGTCGGGCGGACCGTGCGGCAACGGCTGCTCGCGGTGGCGTTCGGCCTCGCCTGCCTCGCCACCGGGCAGGCGCTGCGGTACGGCGTGATGGAGCTCCTGCACCGGCCGCGCCCGCCGCAGGAAGCCTGGACGGCGCACGCGAGCGGCTGGGCGTTCCCCTCGGGGCACAGCACCACGGCGGCGCTGACCGCCGGTCTGCTCATCCTCGCGCTCACCCTGCGCGCCCCGCGCGGCGGCACGGCCCTGCGCGTTGCCGTCGGCTGCTGGGGCCTGACGGTCGGACTGACCCGTGTCTACCTCGGTGTGCACTGGTTCACCGATGTCGTCGGCGGCTGGTTACTGGCCGCCGGCTGGCTCGGGGTGTGCGTGTGCGCCGCGGCCTACTGGCTGCCCAAAGCCTTCCGGACCGAGCCGGCCGACTCGGAACCGGAGGACGGTACGCCCCAAGATCCCGGCCGCGAAGGAGGATCACGCCCGGCGTGACGTCCTGCGTGACGTCCTGCGTGGGGTCATGCCGTCAGGCCTGTGGCCGTGAGGGCTCCGTGCCCGGCGTGTGGGTGCGGGGCGCGGTGGACTGGCCGGCGTCGGTGGTGGCGCTGTTCGCCGACGGGATGATCTCGCCCTGGACGACGCGGGGCGCTGTCCGGTCCGCCTGATCCGCTTGCGCGGTCTGCTCGTGCGCGGCCTGCTCCTCCTTCATCGCCCGCGCCTCGGCCTTGAGGATGCGGGCCGACTTCCCGGCCGAACGGGCCAGGTCGGGGAGCTTCTTGGCGCCGAGGACGAGTATGACGACGATGAGGATGATGGCGAGTTCGCTCAGTCCGAACATGCTGGTCCTGTCCTCTCCTTGGCCCGGGCCGGGCATGGCGCGAGCGTATCTGGTGTCCGGGGCGGCGGTAACGCCGTCTCGGTCTGTGAACGGTAATGGAGGGGGCGGCGCGCCTGCTGTTCCGCGCGGCGCTCGGGCGCCTACAGGTGGGGTGCGATGGCCGGGAGCAGGTCCTGGAAGGTGCGGCCGGTGGCGGGTTCGCCGATGGCCTTCATCTGCCAGCCGCCGCCGGTGCGGTGCACCTTGGCCATGATCTGGGCGGTGTGGCTGCCGCCTCCGGTGAGGGTGTAGCGGGCGAGCTCCGCTCCGGTGGTCTCGTCGACCAGGCGGCAGAAGGCGTTCTGCACCTCGGCGAAGGTCTGGCCGGTGAAGGAGTTGACGGTGAAGACGATCTGGTCGACGTGAGCGGGGACACGGGCGAGGTCGACGAGGATCGACTCGTCGTCGCCTCCCGCGCCGGCCCCGCCGGTGAGGTTGTCGCCGGTGTGCCGGACCGAGCCGTCGTCGCTGACCAGGTGCTGGAAGAAGACGACATCGGTCGGCTGTCCGCCTGCGATGAGCACGGCGGAGGCGTCCAGGTCGATGTCGCCGCCTCCGGTGAGCTTGGCGAGGAAGCCCTTGCGGGGGGCGGCCTTCCAGCCCAGGCCCATGCGGACGGAGGTCAGGGCGGTGCCGTCGGACTTGCTCAGGCTGATCTGCTGGCCCTTGTTCAGGTTGATCGACATGGGGGGTGTCTCCTTGGTTGTGTGCAGTGTGGTGCGGTGAGGCGGTGGATGTGCGGGTGCCGGGTCGCTCGGTCGTCTGTGGTCTGTGGTCGGCGGACGGCGTGCCGCGGGGGTCCGTGGGCCGGCTGACCCGGGGTTGCTATTTCGGTGGCGCGGCGTGCAGGAACGGGTCCTCTTTGACGCAGCGGCGCAGATGGGGCAGCAGTCCTTGGCCGAGCAGCGCCTGATGCCAGGCCAGACGGGCCTGCTCCAGGCGCGCGCCGGACGGTGGGCCACCACGTCGGCGTATGCCCGTGCTCACCAGCGCGGCGAGGGCGACGAGGGCGCTCACGGCCGCGACGAGCGCCAGCACCCAGCCCGCGGTGACGAGCGAACCGGGCAACGTGCCGGAGACGTGCGCGAGCTGGAAGAGATACCCGAGGAGGAGCAGGACCGCGGCGGAGGTGGCCGCAACGAGCGGCGTGAGCACGGCGAGGGCGGGCAGCAGGGTGCCCTGGGGCGTCGGACGCCGTGTGGTGTCCCGGGCCGCCGCGCGTACGGCGAGATAGGCGCCGTACGCCTCTCCGGCCGCCGCCGTGATCTCGTCGGCGGCGTCGAGCGCCTGGGCGCGCAGGCGCCCGGATGCCTGGCCGCTGGGGTCGGCGAGCAGGGCGCTGCGGACGTCCTGGGTGCTGAGCGCCAGGTGCAGCAGGGCTTCGAAGTCCGCTCGGTCCTCTGGGCGGAGGCGGTGCGGGCCGAGGGCCACGAGGTCTCCTGGTTGGTTGGGCGGCGGTCGCCCAGCCGGGCTTCGGGGTCGGGCGGGGCGTGCCGGAAGCCGCCGTCGGGCCGTCGCCGGGCCGCAGTCGGCGTGACGGCCCGGCGACGGGAGTGGTCCGGCGTCAGACGTTGACGCCGAAGTCGGCGGCGATCCCGGCCAGCCCGGAGGCGTAGCCCTGTCCGACGGCGCGGAACTTCCATTCGGCGCCGTTCCGGTAGAGCTCGCCGAAGACCATCGCGGTCTCGGTGGAGGCGTCCTCGGACAGGTCGTAGCGGGCGATCTCGGTGCCGCCGGCCTGGTTGACGACGCGGATGAAGGCGTTGCGGACCTGGCCGAAGCTCTGGCCGCGGTTCTCGGCGTCGTGGATGGAGACCGGGAAGACGATCCGGTCGATCTCGGCCGGCACGGTCGCGAGGTTCACCTTGACGGACTCGTCGTCGCCCTCGCCCTCGCCGGTGAGGTTGTCGCCGGTGTGCTCGACCGAACCGTCGGGGCTCCTGAGGTTGTTGTAGAAGATGAAGTGCTGGTCGGAGACCACCTTGCCGGAGGCGTCGAGCAGCAGTGCGGAGGCGTCGAGGTCGTAGTCGGTGCCGGTGGTGGTGCGTACGTCCCAGCCGAGGCCGACGAGGACGGCGGTCAGGCCGGGCGCCTCCTTGCTCAGCGAGACGTTGCCGCCCTTGGACAGGGAAACTCCCACGGGGTACTCCTTCGTGATCTGTGCGGTCGGGGCCCGCAGTACGGGCCCGGATTTAGAATCTACAACACTGTAGAGGAAGCGGTAGGGGGGTGCGATCGCGCCGGGTTCGGTGTGTCGCGCGTGCTCAGTCGGGGTGGCGGCCTCGAAGTGGCCTGTCAGTCACGGGAGTTGCCGAAGAAGATGCGGTAGCCGATCAGCAGGACGAGTGCACCCGCGATGGCCGAGCCCCAGGTCGCGGCGTCGAAGAACTCCCGCTCCACCGGCCGGTCGAGGAGCTTCGCCGACAGCCACCCGCCGATGAAGGCGCCCGCGATGCCGATGAACGTCGTACCGATGAGCCCACCCGGATCCCGTCCGGGCAGGATGGCCTTGGCGATCGCTCCGGCGAGAAGTCCCAGCACCACCCACGCGATGACACCCATGTGTCTCCTGTCTCCTCTGCTCGTCTTGTTCGTCGCTGCTCGTCCGCCCTTCCCCTGTCGCGGGAGGGCATGCCCGGGCAGCCTATCTTCTACAATCGTGTAGAGGATCGGGTGATCGGATGGTGGGCTGACGGGGTCTTCATCGGGGTGGCGTTGAATGGCTTCGGGCGTCTATACGATGTCCGGTCGGGAAACCGGCGGCGGAAGGGAGACAGGACGTGACGGAGCACCGGCAGCGTTCCCGACGGGGACAGGGCGAGCTGGAGGCGCTGGTCCTGACGGCGCTGCGTGAGGCGGAAGGGCCGGCGACGGCGGGCTGGGTGCAGGAGCACCTGGGCGGCGATCTGGCGTATACGACGGTGATCACGATCCTTACCCGGCTGCTGGCCAAGGGTGCGGTCACCCGGGAACGCACCGGCCGCTCCTTCGTATGGACCCCGGCCTCCGACCAGGCCGGACTCGCCGCACACAAGATGCGCAAGGTGCTGGACGGTGAGAGCGACCGCCAGGCGGTGCTGGCGAGCTTCGTGACGGGACTGGGACCGGACGACGAGCGGCTCCTGCGCGGACTGCTGGGTCATCCGCGCGGCCAGGGGGAAGACTGAAGCCTCATGGGGGTCTTCGTCTTTCTGCCGCTGGTGCTGCCGTTGACGGCATGGCCGATCGCGCGGCTGGCCGAGCAGCATCTGCATCCGAGGACCGCGACGCGTCTGCTGACCGTGGTGGCCGGAGTGATGGCGACGTGCAGCACGGTGTGTCTGGGGCTCGTGATGGTGGTCGGCACCGCCCAGCTGCCCGGCAACCCGCTGCCGGACGGCTGGTCGGACCCCGAGGTGCGCGAGGCGGTGCCGTACGACGAGGTGGCCGGCAAGGCGGCGATCCCCGCGTTGGTCGCCGTGCTCGTGGCCTCCGGCAGGGCGCTGTGGCGGCACGGCCGGGTCCGCCACCGTGCTCACCAGGCGCTGGCCGGGCTGCCGGACACGGAGGTGGCCGTACTCCCTGACGACGTGCCCTATGCGTACGCCCTGCCCGGAGGCCGCCGGGGCCGCGTGGTGGTGACCACGGCCCTGCTGGACTGCCTGGAACCGGCCGAGCGGCGGGCGCTGTTCTCCCATGAACGGGCGCACCTGGCCGCCCGGCACCACCGCTTCCTTCTGGCCGTCCAGCTCGCCGCCCGCGCCAACCCGTTCCTGCGCCCGCTGCGGACGGCCGTGTCGTACACGGCGGAGCGGTGGGCGGACGAGATCGCGGCCCAGACCGTCGGCAGCCGCCGGACCGTGGCCCAGGCGATCGGCAAGGCGGCCCTTGTCTCCCGCGGGACTCCGGTGTCCACGCTCGCGGGCTTCGCCATGCCCGGGCCGGTGCCGCGCCGGGTGGCGGCCCTGCTCGGTCCGGCTCCCGCGGTGCGGAGCTGGCCGTCGGTGTTCACCACGGTGGGGCTGGCGGCGTGGGGTGCGGCGGCGGGCACGGCCGTGTCCGCGATGTCGTCCGCGAACTCCGCCGTGACCATGTTCTTCATCCTCTACGCCGCCACGCCGCTCTGAGTTCACGGGGGATCGGCCGGGCCGGCGACCAAGGCGGCAGGCCCGGCGATGACCCCCGTGAAGGCCTGAGCCGTCGGCCGTGTACTGAGGAGCTCTCGGAGCCGGATGCGGTGAGACGTAGTGGCGCCCCGCTCGTATCTCTACATGAGTGTAGAGTTCCGCCGTTCGGAGAGCACTGGTGAGCATGGGTGAGCACTGGTGCCGAACGTTCATGAGCAACTGACCGGCCGGGTGTGGCCGAGGACGAAAGGGGCCCGCCGGTGAGCGGTTCGGGCAGGCGCCGGCGCACTCCGGTCGGCGACAAGGAGGGACGCCCGGCACGGCTGACACGGCGCGGCCGGATCGCCGCGTGGGTCGCCGGGGGTTCCGCGGTGCTCCTCCTCGGTGTCGCCGGGGTCGGAGCCTGGATATACCAGGACCTCGACGACAACATCCAGGCCGCCGATCTCGACAACAAGCTCGGCGGGAACCGTCCCGTCAACCTCAGCCCCGGTTCGAAGAACATCCTGGTCGTCGGCTCGGACAGCCGTGACGGCGCCAACGCCGGGTACGGCAAGGGCCTGACCACCATGCAGTCGGACACGCTGATGGTGGTGCACATCCCGGCGGACCGGAAGTGGGCCACGGTGGTGTCGTTCCCGCGTGACTCGTGGGTCGAGATACCCGCGTGCGACAAGAGTGACGGCACGACGTCCGCCGCGCTCCGCTCCAAGATCAACGCGGCGTTCGCGATCGGGGGCACCGGCGGCGAGGTCGCCGACGCCGCCGCCTGCAGCATCAGGACGATCGAGGCCAACACCGGACTGCGTATCGACCACTTCATGTCCATGGACTTCCAGGGCTTCAAGGGGATGGTCAACGCCCTGGACGGCATAGAGGTCTGCCCCGAGCAGGCCATCAACGACGAGAAGGCGCACCTGGAACTGGAAGCCGGCTGCCAGACCGTCAAGGACGAGGCCGCGCTGGGCTACGTACGCGCCCGCTACAGCGTCGGTGACGGCTCCGACATCGGCCGGATCGGCCGCCAGCAGGAGTTCATGGAAGCGCTGGCCGACAAGGCACAGTCCAAGCTGACCAGCCCGAACGCGCTGTACGGCTTCATGCAGTCCGCGACCAAGTCGCTCACCACGGACGAGGACCTGGCCGGCATCGAGCCGCTGTACGGCCTCGCCTCCGAGCTCCAGGGCATTCCCACCGACCGGCTGACCTTCCTCACCGTCCCCAACTACCCGCGCGAGGCCGACGTGGCCACCGACAAGGCCAACGTCGTGTGGCAGTACCCGCAGGCCGCCGACCTGTTCACCTCCCTCGCCAAGGACCGGGAGGTCGACAAGAAGAAGCTGACGGCGGAGGGGAAGAACCCGGTGTACGCCTCCGCCGTGCGCGTGCAGGTCCTCAACGGCACCGGCGTGGCGGGGCGTGCCGCCACCGTGGCCGAGAGGCTGCGCGAGTCCGGCTTCACCGTCGTCGGCACGGGCAACGCACCGGAGACCACCCGCACCACCACGGTCACCCACCCGCAGGGGCTGGAGACGTCGGCCGACGTACTCGCCTCGCGGCTGCCCGACGTCAGGGCCGGACAGAACGCGGACGCCGCCGCAGGAGTGGTGACCCTCGTCGTCGGAAGCGACCTCGACCTCGACGACATCCGGTAGGACGACTTTCGGTATTCGGTGAGACGGCATCCGGTCACACGGCCGGCTCACACGGTCCCGGACACCGGATCCGCCGTCGACCTGGGCAACGCGGAGGCGCCGACCACGGCCGCGTAGGCGTCGGCCGACGGTTCCCTCAGGTACGGCGAGAGGCGCAGCAGGATGCGCCCCCTGTGGTAGACGTACTCGGCCAGATCCGGGTGGGCGGCGTCGGACCGCAGCCGCTCCACACGGGCGAGAGCGGCACCGGTGCCTCGGAACACCTCGATCGCGCCGCCGAGCTGAACACTGCCGGGGTCCGCGGCGGCGACGGCGCCCCCGTCGATCCGGCGGTCCTCGAAGGTCACCTTGCTGTGGTAGCCGTCATGCCGCCCGAGCAGCCCGTCCGGATCCTGGTCGCGGCGGGTGTGAAGGACAACGTTCTCCATGGGGAGCCCGGCGTGCTCGAGTACCCGGAAAACCGCCTCGGCCTCGTGTGCCACGGGCCCGCCCGCAGTGCCGCCGTCCTCGTGGTGACCGGCACTGAACGGCGGAGGAAGGGGTTCCTGAGGAAGGGCCGACAGCACGATGCCCACCAGAAGGCCCGTACTCGCCAGCACGGCCACCAGCCGCACGTGTCGCAGTCTGCTTCGCCTGCCGGACCGTCCGACGTCCAAGGTCACTGCTCCAGTCTCCAGTTCTCACCGAAGACGGCACTCATGCCGGGCCGTTGCTGTGGGCGGCCCGGCATGAGTGCCGTGGGGTGGTCAGAGGTCGAACTCGTGGGGCGGGAGGTCGAGGGTGAAGCAGGCTTCGCGGACGACGGCTTGTTCGGTTTTGTCGAAGTCGCCGTCGGCGCCGCCGATGACGATGCCGATCTGGATGACGGCGCGGGCTTCGGCGGGCTTCTTCTTGGCTTTGGCGATTTCCTGCAGGACGCTGACCTTGCCGAAGTCGAAGTCGGCGGTGAGTTTGTCGAGGTTGTCCTCGAAGCGGCGGCGCAGGTCCATGGCGTCGAAGTTCTGGAGGACTTCGTTGGTGGCGATGAGCTGGGCGACGCGCTGGCGTTCGGAGGGGTCGATGGTGCCGTCGGCGGCTGCGACGAGGGCGCACATGGCCATGCTGGAGTCGCGGAAGGCGCCGCTCTTGAGGTCGTTCTTCTTCGCGTTGAGCTGCGTCTGCATTGTCGACGCGGATTCCTTGATGCGGTCCCACAGGGCCATGCCAGCTCCGTACGTGTCTCGGGATGCGTGCAGAAGTCTTCTACATTGATGTAGAAGTTATCAGCAGGGCGTGGAGGGGTGGGTCCGTCCGCCCCCGGCCGAAGTCTGTCGCATGCCTCGGAATGCGTCGCCACCCCTCTGTGGGTGTGCCGCCACCCCTCCGCGGGTGCGCCGCCACCCCTCTGCGGGCCGACTTTCTACAGGCAAGTAGAATCACAGGGCGGTCGCGCCGGGGTGAGGTGTGCCCGCTGCCGGTCACCCGGGTCCATGGTCGGCCCGGCGGCGACCATCACGTGCCGGCCGGACCGCTCCGAGCGCGCCCCCGCGAGGGGCGGTCCGGTCCCGGGCGCACCGCACGGCGCCCGCACAGGACGGCCGTGGCCCGGCCGGAGGGGCGGAGTGCGGGCAGCGTTGGTGCAGCGCTGGTGGCCCACCGCGGTGGACCGCCGGACAGGAGTGGGAACAGGCATCAGGACACACGCGTTGTCCTGAAACGGACCGACTGCAAGGAGCACACCTTTGTCCGCCAGAACGACGGACCCCTCGGGGCACAGTCCCCGACCACCCCGCCAGGCTTTTCCTGAGTACGGCACATGGCGGGGTGGTGTTCGATGAGTGCCGCTCTGGGGCTGCTGGCCGTTCTCATCCTGACGGCCGGCACCGGATACTTCGTCGCCCAGGAATTCGCTTACGTCTCCGCCGACCGCCTCGCCCTCGCGCGGGAGGCCGAAGCGGGCGACAAGAGGGCCGCCCGCGCGCTGAAGGTGCTGGAGCGGCTGTCGTTCATGCTGTCGGGCGCCCAGCTCGGCATCACCGTCACCGGCCTGGTCGTCGGTTTCATCGCCGAGCCCTCGGTGTCGGCGCTGCTCAACCCGGTCCTCACCGGGATGGGCGTCCCTGAGGGTGCCGTCTCCGGCATCTCCGTGGTGCTGGCCTTCGTCCTGGCCACCTTCGTGCAGATGGTGCTCGGCGAGCTGGCCCCCAAGAACCTCGCCCTCGCGGTACCGGAGCGGCTGGCCAAGTCACTGGCCGCCTCGACGCTGGCGTATCTGAAGGTCGTCGGCCCGGTCGTCCACGTCTTCGACGGTGCGGCCAACAAGCTGCTGCGCAGGATCGGCATCGAGCCGGTCGAGGAGCTGCATCACGGCGCCTCCCTGGAGGAGCTCGGACATCTGATCGGCGAATCCCGCGAGCAGGGCCAGCTGCCCAAGGACACCGCCGAGCTGCTCGACCACGCGCTGGAGTTCTCCGACCGCACGCTGGACGAGGTGATGGTGCCGCGCGCCGACGCCGTCTTCGTCCGCAAGGACGCCTCCGCCGCCGAGGCGGTCGACCTGATCGCCAAGCACGGCCACTCCAACTACCCCGTGCTCGGCGACCACCCGGACGACGTCAGCGGCGTGCTGGGCGTCCGGGAACTGATGCACCTGCCCGCCGACGGTTTCTCCGCCACCACGGCGGGTGCGATCGCCCGCCGCCCGCTGCTGCTGCCGGACACGCTGCCGCTGCCGGACGCGGTGGACCGGATGCGGGAGCGGGACGACGAGTTCGCCGTCGTCCTCGACGAGCACGGCGGCGTCGCGGGCATCGTCACGTACGAGGACATCGCGGAGGAACTGGTCGGCGACATCGCCGATGAGAGCGACACCGTCACCGAGATCGCCGTCCCGGACGGCAGTGGCCCGGACGGCAGTGGCAGCGGCAATGGCGCCGGCAGCGGCTGGCTGGTGGACGCCGGACGCCGCCTGGACGAGGTCGCCGAGGCCACCGGCATCGCACTGCCAGAGGAGGAGGACTACGACACCGTGGCCGGCCTGATCGTGGACCGGCTCGGCCGTTTCCCGGCCGTCGGCGACCGGCTCACCGTGGATCTGCCCGACGGCGGCAGCGCCGTGATCGATGTACGCACCCTCGACCGGCACGTGCCCGAACGGGTGCGTCTGGAGCGGGTGGCCGTGGTGGAACGTGAGGAGGAGCAGGCATGAGTTTCCCGATGGCGCTCTTCGTCACCGTGCTGCTGCTGATCGGCAGTGGGTTCTTCGTCGCGGCCGAGTTCGCGCTGGTCGCCGCCAAGCGGCACCGTATGGAGAAGGCCGCGGCCGAGGGACAGCGCGGCGCCAAGGCGGCCCTCGCCGGTATGCGCGAGCTGTCGCTGATGCTGGCCGGTGCCCAGCTCGGCATCACCGTCTGCACCCTTGGCCTGGGCTCGGTGTCCAAGCCCGCGATCTCCCACGAACTCGACCCGCTGCTGCACGCGCTGGGCCTGCCGAGCGCGCTCAGCTACGGCGTGGCGTTCGCCCTGGCCATGATCGTGGTGGTGTTCCTGCACATGGTGGTCGGCGAGATGGCGCCGAAGTCATGGGCCATCGCCCACCCCGAGCGTTCCGCGATGCTGCTCTCCCCGCCTTTCCGCGGGGTGGTGGCGGCCGTCCGCCCCCTGATCTGGGTCCTCAACAAGGTGAGCAACAGCCTGGTCCGGCTGTGCCGGGTCACCCCACGCGACGAGATCACCTCCGTCCACAACCGCGAGCAGCTCACCCACCTCGTCGAGGAATCCGAACGTCTGGGCCTGATCAGCAAGGACGACTCCGAACTGATCACCAACTCGCTCACCGAGCCCCAGACCCCGGTGGGCGACCTCCAGGTCCCGGCCGCCGAGATCATCTCGGTACCGGCGGAGGCCGGACTCGACACCATCATCGCCACGGCGGCCGAGTACGACCGCAGCCGCCTGCTGGTGCGCGACGGCCCGCTGGTCGTCGGCTCGGTCCACGTCCGCGACGTGCTGATCGCCCGCGGCCGGGGCCGCACCGCGACCGCGCGGGACATCGCCCGGCCGGTGCCGGAGCTGGCTGCGCGGGACACCGTCGGCCATGCCATCGAGCAGCTGCGCCAGCGCCGCGCGTCCCTCGCCGTCGTGTGCGACGACGGTGGCCGGCTCACCGGCATGGTCACGCTGGACGACCTGCTGGCCCGCCTCCTGCACCCGCAGGCTGCCTAGGGGGGCGTAGGCGGCGTAGCGGCGTAGAGGGTTGTTGACGACAGAGGCGAGCACCCTGATCCGTCCCCGTCCGGCGACCGCCGCCGGGACGGATCAGGCGTGCCCGTGTTCCTCGCGGCGGACGTGACGTTCAACGAGCCTGCTTGGAAGCAGAGTTGGCGTCCCGGGCGGAGTACGGGTGCGGCCGTTCATCTGTTTCTTGCGAGGCGGCTCCGGTGTTCGCGCCGGGGAGTCGCATCGGGGTGTTGTGACGCGGAGTGTCGCCGTGTCCGGTTCAGGGTGGGGAGCGTCCGTGCCGCTGTCGGTGTGGCTGAGGTGATGGGAACGCGTGTGCCTGTGGTCGCTGGTCGGGGTGGTGGCTGTGGGATCGGTGGGCGTTTGTGCGGCTGTCGTACGTATGGTCCTTCGAGGGGTTCGGGATGGCGCAGTGTCCCGGCCGGAGCTGTGAGGGGGGCGAGATGGCGCAGGTGAGGGCGGGTGCGGAGGTGGGGTATGCCCGGTACACCTACCGGCTGCGCGTGTCGTGCACTGCCCGCACCGCTTTGGAGGCGGAGTGGGGCCGGTGCCGCTGGGTGTGGAACGAATGCGTCGCCAAGTCCAGGGCCTTACACCTGCGAACCAAGTCCACCGGCCGGAAGGCCACGTGCGGCCCGGCTCAGCTCGACAGGATGCTGACCGAGGCCCGCGCTTGTTCGCGGTGGCTGCGTGAGGGCTCGTCGGTTGTCCAGCAGCAGGTCATTCGCGACTTCGGCCGCTCCCGCGCCAAGGCGCACAAGGACATCCAAGAGCGCTTGCCCATGGCGCGCCGGTCCGGGATGCCGATGTGGAAGACCAAACGCGAGGCACTGGCGACCCTCAACTACACAAAGCGCGGGTTCCGGTTGAAGGACGGCCGGCTGCACCTGGCGGGCGGCATCGTCGTGGTGGTGGTGTGGTCGCGGGAACTGCCGGCTGAGCCGTCCTCGGTGCGGGTGTACCAGGACAGCCTCGGGCATTGGTACTGCTCGTTCGTTGTCCCCGCCCGGGTCCAGCCCCTGCCGGAGACCGGCCGCGCACTCGGCGTCGACTGGGGTGTGAAGGAGACCGCGACCACCACGTCCGACACGCACGACCTGCCGCACGCAGAGCACGGCAGGAAGGCGAGGGCGAAGCTGACCCGGTACGACCGGATGATGGCCCGCCGCAAGCCCAAGAAGGGCCGGCCCGGATCGAAGGGTTACCGCGAGGCGAAGAAGCTGCCGGCGAAGGCGCATAAGAAGGTTGCGAGGCAGCGTGAGGACACCGGTCGCAAGTGGGCAAAGAAGGTTGTCCGCGACCATGACGCCATCGCTGTCGAGGACTTCCGTCCGAAGTTCCTGGCCAGGACGACCATGGCCCGCAAGGCCGCTGACGCCGCCATCGGCGCCACCAAGGCCGCTCTGATCGAGATGGGCCGCAAGCACGGGCGGGACATCCGCCTCGTGCACCCCGCGCACACCACCATGGACTGCGCGCGCTGCGATGCGAGAGCCAAGCACGCACTGCCGCTGGGTGAGCGCACCTACACCTGCACCGCATGTGGAACCGAGTCCCCGCGGGACAAGAACTCCGCACGTGTCATGCTCGTCCGGGCTGGTCTCAACCCGGCTGGTGCCGATGGCGGAAGACCTCCTGGAGCGCCGCTCCAGGAGGCAGCCTGAGCCAGGAATCCCCTCCCTGCAGGGAGGGGAGGATTCAATAGGATCTGTCCGGCGCAGAGGCAGGCACTGCACGACATGCTGGTGAGGAAACTGAGAACTACCCGATGACGCACGACGGGACACCACGCTCAACCACCCTGCACACCCTGGCCTCGCACTGCCGTGCCGTGACCGAGGCCCGGTGGTTCGCCATCATGGCTTTCGCGCTCATCCTCGCCAACGCGGCCGTCCTCGGCGTCGAGACCTACGCGGGGGTGGTCCAGCGCTCGCACGACGAGCTGAAGCTGATCGAGCACGGCTTCCTGGCCTTGTTCACCGCCGAGATCCTCCTGCGCGCCGGGGCCCACGCCGACCGCCCACGGGACTTCTTCCGCGACCCGTGGAACCTCTTCGACCTCGCCGTCGTCGTGTGCGCCTTCCTGCCCGTCGTACGCGAGAACGCCACCGTGCTGCGGCTGCTGCGGCTGGCCCGTGTCCTGCGCGCCGCCCGCTTCCTGCCCCAACTGCGCGTCGTGCTCGTGGCGGTGGCCCGCAGCGTGCCGGGAACGATGAGCTTCCTGCTGGTGGGCACGCTCCTGCTGTACGTCTACGCCATGGTCGGCTGGGTCTTCTTCGCCGACGACGACCCCGAGCACTACGGCTCCCTCGGCCGCGCGGTGCTCACCCTCTTCCTTCTGATGACCCTGGACGGGCTCGGCGACGCGGTCCGCGCGGGTCTGGAGATCTCCCGCTGGAGCATCGTCTACTACGCCTCCTACGTCCTGTTCGCCTCCTTCGTGCTGGTCAACGTCCTCATCGGGGTGGTCATCGCCTCCCTCGACGAGGCCAAGGACATGGAACGGGACGGGGACGAGGTCGAGCGTGCGGAGGCACCGGACACCTCCGAACGGGAGCTGCGCCACCGCATCGCCGTCACCCGCCAAGCCCTGGACGACCTGGAAACGAGCCTGGCCCGCACCCCCGCCGCCCGCCCGCACAGGGCGGAAGAGAGCGCCCCGTCCCCCTCGGCGCGCACCTGACCCGAGGAAGCGTGGTTACGCTGCCGCCATGCGGGCGGTGGCGAAGAGTGATCTGACGAGGCGGGCACGGCTGCGCGAGGCGGCGCTGGAACTGTTCGCCGAGCGAGGCTTCGAGGCGATCTCCCCCCGAGCGGTGGCCGCCGCGGCCGGCCTCTCACCGGCGCTGGTGACCCGGCACACGGTTCTCGGCTGGCGGAGCCGTCAGGCGGCGAAGACCTGGGAGTCGTCGGCGAACGCCTTGAACTCCAGGGCGTTGCCGGCCGGGTCCAGGAGGAACATCGTCCACTGCTCGCCCTTCTGGCCCTCGAAGCGCACATAGGGCTCGATGACGAACTCGACGCCGGCCGCGCGCATCCGCTCGGCGAGTTCGTGGAACGCGGGGATGGTCAGGATCAGCCCGAAGTGCGGCACCGGGACGTCGTGGCCGTCGACAGGGTTGTGGATGCGGTGGGCGCGCTCGGGCGCGAGATGGGTGACGAACTGGTGGCCGTGCAGGTTCCAGTCGACCCAGGTGTCCGCGCTGCGGCCCTGCTCCAGCCCCAGCACCTCACCGTAGAAACGGCGGGCGGCGGCCAGGTCGTCGACCGGCATGGCCAGGTGGAACCGGGGGATCGGGGAGTCGGGAACGGTCATGGCACTGCCTTCCGACTGAGCACTTGTCTTAATGTTTACATTGCGACACTGAACGGGTGCAAGTCAACGGCTCGCCGACTTACGGCACCTCGGCGTCTCAGCGGGACGCACAGCTAGGGTGCGCCCAAGGAGCCCCTGCCCAGTCCAAGGAAAGAGAGGGCAAGCACCCATGACCACCGTGCGTGGAACCTCCGTGGACATCTCCACCCCGGACGGCACTGCCGACGCCTACCTGGCCTTCCCCGACGACAACTCCCCGCACCCGGCAGTGCTGTTCTACATGGACGCCTACGGACTGCGGCCCCACCTGAAGAAGATGGCCGACCGTCTCGCCGAGGCCGGCTACACCGTCCTGGTGCCCAACGTGTTCTACCGCCACGGCCCGGCGCCCGTGTTCGACCTGCCCGACTACGTCGACCCCCAGGAACACCCGAAACTCTGGGAACAAATCACCCCGGTCCTGCGGTCACTCACGCCCGAGTTGGCGACGCGTGACGCCCGTGCCTACCTCGACTACCTGGCAGGCCGTCCGGAGGCCGCCGACGGGCCGGTGGGCGTCACCGGGTACTGCATGGGTGCCCGCCGGGCCCTGCGTACCGCCGGGGACTACCCGGACCGGGTGGCCGCCGCGGCCTGTTTCCACGGCGGGGGCCTGGCGACCGACGCCCCCGACAGCCCGCACCTGCTGGCCGACCGCATCACCGCCGAGCTCTACTTCGGCCACGCAGACCAGGACCAGTCCATGCCACCCGAGCAGATCGACCGGCTCGACACGGCACTCACCGAGGCGGGCGTCCGCCACCGCACCGAGGTGTACACCGGCGCTGCGCACGGCTACACCCAGGCCGACACCGCGATGTACGACGCCGAGGCCTCCGAACGCCATTGGACGGCGCTACTGTCGCTCCTGAACCGTTCCCTGTGACCACCCGGCTACAGCAGGGCCCGTGCGGGGCCCCGCGGACCGTGCCCCAGAGCAACACGGCCGGCGCGACGCCGACCAGGATGTGCGGCGGCGAGAGTACGTCCTGTGCCTGGAGGGCGAGCGCGACGACCACGCTCGCGCCCAGCACCGGCCAGGTCACCCCGGGCCTTCCGGTCTGGCTGACGACCACGTACAGCAGGGGGAGCAGGGGCAGGAGTTCCCCGTAGCCGGCGATCGTGTCGTTCAGGTCGCCCGAGCCGCTCCCGAAGAGGGCGATCATGAGCGCGACGGTCAGTGCGGTGGGCCGGCGGTGCAGCAGGGTGCGAGACCAGTGGTGTGGTGCGGGAGCGGAGCAGGAGGCGGTGGCCGACTGTGTCGGGGGTGTCGGGGTGTCGGGACAGGGGTCTCTTCGGGCGACGAATGCCGGCAACGGCTCAGTACACGTCCCGCACGTACCGCTTGTCCGCCGCCAGTTGCTTCACATACGCGGCGGCCTCGTCCTCGCTCATCCCGCCGTGTGCGACCGCGATGTCCCGCAGCGCCCGGTCCACGTCCTTGGCCATACGGGAGGCGTCTCCGCACACGTAGAAGCGGGCGCCGTCCTCGAGCCAGTGCCAGAGCTCGGGACCGTGCGCGCGCATCCGGTCCTGGACGTAGACCTTGGCGCGCTGGTCGCGGGAGAACGCGGTGTCGAGCCGGGCGAGGACGCCCTCCTGAAGGAACCCCGTCAGCTCGTCCTCGTAGTAGAAGTCCGTCGCCCGGTGCTGCTCGCCGAAGAACAGCCAGTTCGGCGCCCGGTGGCCGAGCGCGCGCCGCTCCTGGAGGAAGCCGATGAAGGGGGCCACCCCGGTGCCGGGACCGACCATGATCATGGGGGTCGACGGGTCCGCCGGAGGCCGGAAGTGCGGGGAGCGCTGTACGGAGACCGGGACCTCCATGTCCGGCTCGCCGTCCGCGAGGAAGGGCGAGCAGACCCCGCCACGCGGGCGCCCGTGCAGGTTCTCGTACCGCACCACCGACACCGTCAGTGAGATGTGGTGCGGGTCGACGAGCGGGCTCGACGAGATGGAGTACTGGCGAGGCTGGAGCCGCTTGAAGACGTCGGCCCACTCCTGCGCACCGGCGCGCACGGCGTACTCCGCGACCACGTCCACGGCCTGCCGTCCCCAGGACCACCGGGCGAGGCCGTCCTTGTTGTCGGGACGCAGCAGCTTCTTCAACTCACGGTTGTCGCGGGCGCGTTCGGAGACGAACCGGAGCAGGCCGGAGGTGATGCGCGTGATGTCGAGGTGCCGGTGCAGGGCCTCCGCGAAGGGGACCTCGCCGACTCCGTTCACCTGTACGGCCGTCGAGCCGTCCACGCCGGTCACCGCCAGCCATTCCGCCACGAGGCCGGGGGAGTTGACGGGCCGTACGCTCAGCGCGTCCCCCGCCTCGTACGTCAGGGGCGTGCCGCTCGTGTCGAAGGTGAACCGGCGTACCTCCTTGCCCGCGCCGGGCAGGCTGAGCAGCCGGTTGCCGACCAGGCGGGCGGTGGTGGGCGCCGGCTTCGCGGACCGGGCCGGAGCAGGTGCGGGAGCGGGAGTGGGAGTGGGATCAGCGGCTGGGGTGTTCGTCCGAGTGCCCAGGGCTGTGAGCACCTGGTCGAACCAGGCGTCCGCCGACGGCTCGTAGTCCGGCTCGCAGTCCGTACGGGGCGCGAGGCGCACCCCGCCCAGCTCGTCCAGCCGCGCGTCCAGCCGGCGGCCGTGGCCGCAGAAGTCGTCGTACGAGGAGTCCCCGAAGGCCAGCACGGCGTAGCGCACACCGTCGAGGCGTGGGGCCTCCTGGGCGGACAGGGCGTCCCAGAAGCCCGAGCCGTTGTCGGGCGCGTCCCCGTCGCCGAAGGTGCTGGTGATCAGCAACAGGTCGGCGGAACGCGGGAGTTGACCCGGGTCGGTGTCGTCCATGCCGACGAGCCGGGGCCGGAGCCCGGTGGCGGCCAGCCGCTCGGCGGCGGCCACCGCGAACTCCTCGGCGTTGCCGGTCTGCGAGGCCCACAGCACGACGATCTCCCGGCCGGCGGGCTCGGCGGAGGGGACGGCCGGGGGCGCGGACGCCGACCTGGAGTACATCCCGGCCAGGACACCGTTGACCCACAGGGCGTGCTTGGGGCTGAAGGGCGCGTCCGGCGGCAGGACGGGGACACCGGAGACGGGGACGCCGGAGCCGAGCCCGGCCAGGAAGCCGGTGAGGTACTGGCGTTCGTGCGCGGACAGGACGGGCGGCGGCGAGGGATCGAGGCCGAAGGGGTTCGCGCCGGGGGTGACCGCCGTCGGCACGACCGCCCGAGGGGTCGCCGACTCGACAGAAGCCGACCCGACGGGAGTCGACCCGACGGGAGTCGACCCGACGGGAGTCGACCCGACGGGTGCGAGTGCGTGCGCGGGAGCCGCCACCTTCGTCAGCGACACCGCACACACCTTCAACTCCGGCTGGAACGACAGCGGATCGACCGCGTCGCTCGTCACCGCGTTGATGCTCAGATACTCCCCGAACAGGTCGTTCCAGTGGAACGGCGCGAAGCAGCAGCCCGGCCGCACCCGGTCGGTCACGACGGCGGGCAGGACGGCCCGCCCACGCCGCGAGGCCACCTCGACACCGTCGCCGTCCTCGATGCCCAGCTCGGCGGCGTCCCGCGGATGCAGTTCCACGAACGGCCCGGGGTTCAGCCTGTTGAGTTTGTCGACCCGGCCCGTCTTCGTCAGCGTGTGCCACTGGTGCTGCAGCCGGCCGGTGTTGAGTACGAACGGATAGTCGTCGTCCGGCATCTCGGCTGGTTCCATGTGCGGCCGCGCGTGGAACACGGCCCGCCCGCTCGCCGTGGGGAACACCGGGGCACCGCTCTCCACGTACCGGATGGGGTTGCGATCCGGCCCGTCCTCCGTGGGGGCCGGCCACTGCACGGAGGTAGAGCGCAGCCGCTCGTATGTCACTCCGCGCAGGTCCCAGCCGGTCTTCGGGTTCCAGGCCTGCTTGATCTCCTCGAAGATCTGCTCGGCGCTGTCGTACGAGAACCCCTTCTCGTACCCCATCTCACGGGCGACCGCCGCGATCAGCCGCCAGTCGGCCATGGCCTCGCCGGGCGGGTCGGCGGCGGGCCGGGCGAGGGTGAGGTTGCGTTCGCTGTTGATGAGGACGCCCTCGGTCTCCGTCCACATCGCGCCCGGCAGGACGACGTCCGCGTACGCGTTGGTCTCGGTGTCGGCGAACACGTCCTGCGTGACGACGAACTCGGCGGCCTCCAGGCCCTCGATCACGGTTCTGCGGTTGGCCACCGAGGCGACCGGGTTGGTGCAGATGATCCAGCAGGCCTTGATCTTCCCGTCCGCCATCTTCTGGAACATCTCGACGGTCCCCTGCCCGACCCCGTCCTTCCTGAGCGTGTCCGGCGCCAGCCCCCACAGCTCCTCGACGAACGCCCGCTCCTCGTCGACGAGTACGGACCGCTGTCCCGGCAACCCCGGCCCCATGTACCCCATCTCGCGCCCGCCCATGGCGTTGGGCTGCCCGGTGAGGGAGAACGGTCCGCTGCCGGGCCGGCAGATGGCGCCGGTCGCGAGGTGCAGATTGACCAGGGCGTTGGTGTTCCAGGTGCCGTGCGTGGACTGGTTGAGGCCCATGGTCCAGCAACTGGTCCACTCGGCCGCCTCACCGATGAGCCGCGCGGCCCGGCGTATGTCCTCCTCCGGAAGGCCCGTGATCCCGGCGACGGCGTCCGGCGCGTAGTCGGCGAGGAACCCGGGCATCACCTCCCAGCCCTCGGTGTGCGCGGCGATGAACGCGGAGTCCGTGTGCCCGTTCTCGTGCAGCAGGTGCAGCAGACCGTTGAGCAGGGCGAGGTCGGTGCCGGGACGTATAGGCAGGTACAGGTCGGCCTTCTCGGCGGTCGCCGTGCGCCGCGGGTCGACCACGATCAGCTTGGCGCCCGCCTTGACCCGCTCCATCATCCGCAGGAACAGGATGGGGTGGCAGTCGGCCATGTTCGAACCGATGACCAGGAAGAGGCCCGCCCGGTCGAGGTCCTGGTACGAACCCGGCGGCCCGTCGGCGCCCAGCGACAGCTTGTATCCCGTGCCCGCGCTCGCCATGCACAGTCGGGAGTTCGACTCGATCTGGTTCGTCCGCATGAAGCCCTTGGCGAGCTTGTTCGCCAGGTACTGCGCCTCCAGGCTCATCTGACCGGAGACGTAGAGAGCGACGGCGTCGGGACCGTGCTCGTCGATGATCGCGCGCAGCCGCCGAGCGGTTTCGGCCACGGCGTCGTGCACCGGCGCGGGGACCGGCTCGTCGCCGCGGTCCTCCCGGACCAGCGCCGTGGTCAGCCGTCCCGGCGAGGCCAGCATGTCGGCCGTCGTCGCGCCCTTGGTGCAGAGCCTGCCGGAGTTCGCGGGGTGGGACTTGTCCCCGGAGGCCTTCAGGACCGTACGCCGTCCGTCCGGGCCCATACCGATGTCCAGGACCATTCCGCACCCGACACCGCAGTACGAGCACACGGTCCGCACCTGCTGGGCGGTGCCCTGCGGGCCCTGTGCGGCCACGGGCGGCCCCTTCCTGGTCGGCGACTGAGCGGTCTGAGCGGTCTGAGCGGAGTCACCGGTCTGATCGGTCTGATCGGTCTGATCGGTATGCCTGATCGGTGATCGGTGATCGGTGATCGGTGATCGGTGATCCGTTCGGTGTTGGATACGGATTCCGGCCCTCGATCGTTGTCCGGTGCGGTCGAGCGTACGAATTGCCCGTTACGCCTGTGTCACATGACCTGATCATGAAGGGTTACGCGGGCCACACAGCGTCCGCGCGGCCGCTGTGAGGGGTTGGGGAGTGACGTATTCCGGCCGTTGTGCGCTTGGGGACGTAGCGGTCCGTGTCGCTATTGGGTCGAACGGGTGACCATGCGTAAGAATTGACTGGTGCAGACATTGAGTGCGAGCCAGGGGGAGGTGCGGTGAACAGTCACGATGTCACCGACGAGCAGTGGGAAGGGCTCGCCCAGGTCGTGCCGTTGCGGGGCCGGGACGCATGGCCGTCCGCGGTCGGCCACCGCGCGATACCCGAGGCCGAGACGGAGGCGCGGCGCCGCTTCGTGGTGCTGCGGGTCAACGTGTTCGCGGACGCCCGCGACGTCGCCGAGACGCTGATGGCGGGGATCCCGGTGCTGCTCGACCTCTCGAGCGCCGAGACCGAGGTCGCCAAGCGGGTGCTGGACTTCAGTACGGGGGTCGTATTCGGCCTGGCGAGCGGGATGCACCGGGTCGACCGGAACGTGTTCCTCCTCACGCCGCCGGGGACCGAGGTGCGGGGGCTCATGGAGGGTGCAGGCGTTCCCGGAGTGTGACGCGGGGTCGGCGGATCGCGCGCGCTCCCTCGATCGTAGGAAGGTCACCCCGGCGGAACGGTTCGTCCGCACGGCGGGTGACTACCGTCCGTGCGTGATCATGCCGCCCCAGTCATCATCTGCGCAGTCATCGCCTGCCCAGTCGTCACCTGCTCTGCCCCCGCCGGCGCTGCCATCGCCCGCTCCGGTGCCGCCCGCTCCGGTGTCACCCCGTCTCGTGCCGCCGGATTCCGTGCCGCCTGATTCCGCCACGAGTGGTCCCGCCGTCGCCGTCGCCGTTCCGTCGGGAGAGGGTGCGCGCTCGGAGCGGCCCGGTGTCACCGAATTACGGCTCTCCGCCTTCGCCGGGCACCGGAGCGCCGCGTTCCCGCTGGGGCCGGTGACCTTCCTCACCGGGAGCAGCGGCAGCGGCAAGTCCACGGCTCTGCGGGCGTACGAGGCGCTGGCCCGGCTCGGTGGCGGGGCCGGGCTGGGGGAGGTGTTCCCGGACCCGGTCGCGTACGTGCCCGAGCGGGCCCGGCCCGACGCCCAGCGTCGGCGTGGCTTCCGTATCGGTTGTACGGCCGACGGCCCCGAGGGGCCCGTACGGCTCGACGTCGCGGTCCAGGCCGAGCCCGAACTGCGCATCGTGGGCGAGCGGTTGACGTCCGGTGGGCAGGTCCTGCTGGAGACGGCCCTGCGTGACCCGAGCCGCCCCGTCGTCCAGGCGGCCTGGCACACGGCGGGCTCGGCGCCGGTCACCCGCGGCCCGCTACCCGACGACCGCCTCGGCACTGCTCTGCTGCCCCTGCGCGTCGCGGGCAGGACCGAGGGCCAGCGCCGGGTGCTCGCCGCCGCGGAGCAGACGGTCGTCGCCCTGCGGTCCGTGTTCGCCTGCGATCCGCGGCCGGAACCCATGCGGGCCGCGGTGCGGCTCGGTGCGGGACGGCTGCTGCGCGGCTGCGGCAACCTCGCCGAGGTGTTGTGGCGTACGCGCACGGAGTGCGGCCGACGGCACGTACAGCTCGTCGCGGCGGCCCACGCCGGGTGCGCGGGCCCGGTCGCGGACCTGCTGGCGCAGCCGCTGGACGACGGGCGGGTACGGGCGCTGCTGGACCGGGGTGACGGGGTGCGGACACCTCTCGGGCTGCTGGGCGACGGGGAGTTGAGGTACCTGGCGCTGGCCCTGGTGCTGATGACGGGCCCCGGGGTCCTGGAGGTCGACCCGGTGGGCGAGGTGCCCGCGGCGCTCCAGGCGCTGACCGTCCTCGCCGACGGCTTCGACCGCGCCCTCGACGCCCGGCAGGCGGGAGAGTTGGCCCGGCTCGCGGTACGGATGGGGGCGCGCGGGCACATCCGGCTGGTGGGGGCGGTGAGCGACGCGTCGTGGGCCAAGGGTGTGGCCGGGGTGACCGTGGTGGACCTGGACGCGTGCGGGAGGTGATCCGGAAGCGACGACGGGCCGGGTGATAGACCTGCACCCGTGAACGAACTGGATGTGGCGGGCCTGCAGCGACGGCTCGCCGACTTCGCGGCCGCCCGCGACTGGCAGCAGTACCACACCCCGAAGAACCTCGTCACCGCGCTCAGCGTCGAGGCGTCCGAACTCGTCGAGATCTTCCAGTGGTTGACTCCGGAGGAGTCGGCGCGCGTGATGGACGACGCCGACACCGCCCACCGTGTCACCGACGAAGTCGCCGACGTGCTGGCGTACTTGCTCCAGCTCTGCGCGGTGCTCGGCATCGACCCGCTGGCCGCGCTGGACGCGAAGATCGACCGCAACGAGCGGAGGTTTCCGCCGCCGGGCGGGACGGGGACCGGGGAGACAGGCGCCAGGGAGGCGGGCGCCGGGGAGACAGGCGCCAGGGAGACGGGCGCCGGGGAGACGGATGGAGGGGAACCCGGGGCCCGGGAGTCGCCCTGAGTGTCTGTCAGGGCCTCCAGCAGGGGAGGAACCGATTCCAATGGGAACCCGTCAATCCGTTTGTCACTCTCCGGAGTTGTCGAGTTGTCCACAGTCAATTGATTGTCCACAGATTTCGGGCTTCCTCTGGCTTTTCGTCCCACGTGCCTTCACTCTGGGTAGTGAACAGCGGAGTTCGGGCGGACGTGCGAAGAGCGCGTCAAGACAGACGGGGACGGTTCGCATGGACGCGATGCGGCTCATCCTGGCGAGCAGGCGTGCCCTGGTGGGAAGCGAGGAGGAGCGGGAGATCATGACGGAGGCGTGGCAGGCACAGGCCCTGGCCCAGGCGATCGGCAGCCGACTGGCGGTGTCGGGCCCGCCCGAACTGCGGGGTGAGGCGCTGGGCCTGACGGAGCTGGCCGGCAGAGGCTGCGGCGTCCTCGGCGCACCGCAGCTGCCCGTGGAGGCCTTACGCGCCTCCCAGCTCACCGAGTTGGGCGACGCCCACCAGGCCCTCGTCACCCTCGGCGGCCTCCTCGGCGAGGTCGGTATAGCGCTCGTCGGTATCGCCTCCGCGGCGGACGACGAGACGACGTACTGGCAGTGCATGGAGGCCATCGACGCAGCCGAGGAGTCCCGCGACCGGGTTCGGGAGATGCTGCGCCGCCTCGCGGTCAGGGAACAGGCGGTCCCCGACCGCGAGGCGGGCTGAGCTCGGGTGCGGGTGCGGGTGCGGGTGCGGCCGTGGTCGTGGTCGCCCCACGGCAAACGCCCGGCCGTCGCGGGGCCGGGCGTCGCAGGTGAAGGAGGAGTCGGGCAGGGGAGGCGCCAGGTGCAGGCGGGGGAGGAGGAGTCAAGCAGCGTCGGGGGCGTCCGTTGAGGTGGGGAGAGGGCCGGAGAGGTCCGCGTCGAGCTGAGACAGATCGGCGTTGAGGGCCGCCATCAGCTCCTCCATCTGCTGGAGCAGCCCTTTGGGCTGTGCGGGCACGGCCTGATCCGGTTCGGCCTGATCCGGCACGGCTTCCTGGGACATCAAGGCCTCCTCGGCCCTCGGCCCCCGGGCGCGGGGGCGCGTTGAGCAGGCGTCCCGGCAGCGGCCGCCGGCGACGGGTGCCGGGCGGTCCGGCTCCGCCCACGCCAACGATCACTGCTCGGGCGGGTCACTGAGCGGTCCCGCGCGTTTGCGTCCGGTTGACGGAATTTCACCCGACCGGGACGGCGGGGTGCGGAGGGGACCGATGGGGTTGACCCGTGTTCGAGCGTGCAGGATGGGGAACATGGATCTCCGCATCTTCACCGAGCCCCAGCAGGGGGCGACCTACGACACCCTTCTCGGCGTTGCCAAGGCCACCGAGGATCTTGGTTTCGACGCGTTCTTCCGTTCCGACCACTATCTCCGCATGGGCTCCGTGGACGGCCTGCCCGGACCCACCGACGCCTGGATCACTCTTGCCGGACTCGCCCGCGAGACCAAGCGCATCCGGCTCGGCACCCTGATGACCGCCGGCACCTTCCGCCTGCCCGGTGTCCTCGCCATCCAGGTCGCACAGGTCGACCAGATGTCGGGCGGACGCGTCGAACTCGGCCTGGGCGCGGGCTGGTTCGAGGAGGAGCACAAGGCGTACGGCATTCCGTTCCCGAAGGAGAAGTTCGCCCGTCTTGAGGAGCAGCTCGCCATCGTCACCGGGCTGTGGGCGACGGAGGTCGGCAAGACCTTCAGCTACGAGGGCGACTACTACCAGCTGACCGACTCGCCCGCGCTGCCCAAGCCCGCGCAGGCCAAGGTGCCCGTGCTCATCGGTGGGCACGGTGCGAGCCGTACGCCCCGCCTCGCCGGGCAGTACGCCGACGAGTTCAACATGCCGTTCGCCTCGACCGAGGACAGTGAGCGGCAGTTCGGGCGGGTGCGCACGGCGGCCGAGGAGGCCGGACGCCGGGGCGACGACCTGGTGTACTCGAACGCGCTGGTCGTCTGCGTCGGCAAGGACGACGCCGAAGTCGCCCGCCGCGCCGCCGCGATCGGCCGCGAGGTCGACGAGCTCAAGACCAACGGGCTCGCCGGATCCCCGGCCGAGGTCGTGGACAAGATCGGCCGCTACCAGGCTGTCGGCTCCGAGCGGATCTACCTCCAGGTCCTCGACCTCGACGACCTCGACCACCTGGAGCTGATCTCCGCGCAGGTGCAGTCGCAGTTGTCGTAACCACGGCAGGTCCGGTGCGCCCCGCACCCTCAATCCGGTGTGCCCCGCACCCTCAAGGGGCCGAGGCCTCCGGGGGTGCGGGGCTGTGACGACGTGCGGGACGTGGGTACGCGAGGGGGAGAACCGGACACATCGATCCGCGGGTCGGCCGACCTGGGAAGAAGGGATCCCGATGATCTCCGAGATGGTTCTGGTGCCCACCGACGGCGCGACGCTGCCGGGCGACCTGATCGTGCCGGAGCGGGCCCGGGCCGTGGTGCTGTTCGCACACGGCAGCGGCAGCTCCCGGCACAGCCCGCGCAACCGGATGGTGGCCGCGGAGCTGCGGGCCGCGGGACTGGGCACCCTGTTGATGGATCTGCTCAACGACCGGGAGGAGCGCGTCGACGCCGTGACGGGCGAGCACCGCTTCGACATTCCGTTCCTGGGCCGCCGTCTGGTGGCCGCGATCGACTGGATGGACACGCAGCTCGACACCCGGGGGCTCCCGGTCGTCCTCTTCGGTGCCAGCACCGGCGCGGCCGCGGCCCTGGTCGCCGCCGCCGAGCGCCCGGACCGTGTGCTGACCGTCGTGTCGCGGGGCGGCCGGCCCGACCTGGCAGAGGACGCGCTGGATGCCGTACGGGTGCCGGTCCTGCTGATCGTCGGGGGCGACGACGAGGTGGTGCTGCGGCTCAACGAGGAGGCGGCCGGGCGGCTGCGCGGCCCGCACTCGCTGCACATCGTGCCCGGGGCCACCCACCTCTTCGAAGAACCCGGTGCGCTGGAAGAGGTCGCCGTCGCCGCCCGGCAGTGGTGCGTCGAGCGGCTGAAGACCCCGCACGGCGCGGGATAGCCGGAGGGCACGAGCCAGGCCCTAGCCGGGCGGCACCGGCATCCCGGTGTGCAGCCGGGCGCCCTGCCGGAGCAGTTCCTGCTGGACGAGGAAGGCGGGCATGTCCCGCGGAGCGCGTCCCTCGTGGACGGACAGCGCGGCGCATGCGCCGGCCGCCTGGCCCGTCGCCATGGCGATGGGCATCACCCGGTACGAGGAGTGCGCCACGTGCGTACCGGAGATGCAGCGGCCCGCCACCAGCAGGCGGTCGGCCCCCCGGGGCAGCAGGCAGCGCAACGGGATGTCGTAGAAACGGCCGGCCGGCACCCGCCTGAGGAGGGTGCCGGTGCCCTCCGGGTTGTGGATGTCGACCGGGTAGGCGCCGTGCGCGATGACGTCCGGGAAGGACCGGGCGGCCAGGACGTCGTGTCCTGTCAGCTGGTAGTCGCCGACGACACGGCGGGTCTCGCGGACGCCGATGTGGGTGCCGCTCTGCACGACGTAGGAGTCCTCGAAGCCCGGTACGTGCGTGCGCAGGAAGTGGTCGATCTGCTCCATCTGCCGGCGGGCGGTGTACTCGGCCCGGGTGAGGTCCCACACGTTGATGCCGAGCACTTTGGTCATGCGGGTGCTGTTGACGCTGACCTCGGACGGATGCGGGGTGGCGAAGAACAGCACGTCCTCGCGCGGCAGCCGCAGCTCGCCGTCAGCCGTGGCCTTCCGCACGAGGTCCCACAGCCCGTGCACGCCGCGCCACTGGTCGGGGTGCGCGCGCACGTACTCGGCGAACCGGTCCGGCAGGAACTGTGCGACGCGGAACATCAGCGTCATCGGCTGCACCAGCCCGTCCTCCGGGCGCCCGATCTCGTACTGCGCCCCGCAGGCGGCCGCGACGTCACCGTCGCCGGTGCCGTCCACCACCACCCCGGCGTCGATCACGACCGGCCCGGACTTGGTCTCGAAGACCACCCGCCAGCCGTCGTCCAGGGGCAGCGCGGCCGAGGCGAAGGAATGGAACAGCATCCGCACGCCCGCCTCGTCCATCAGGTCGAGCAGGACCAGTTTGAAGATCTCCGGGTCGAACGGCACGGTGTACCCGGTCTTCAGGGACGGCGGGACGCAGCCGCCGCGCGCCGTGAGCCGGTCCAGCAGCCGCCACAGGACACCCGCGACGACCGGTTCGCCCTCGCCGTGGTCGGTGGGCAGCAGCCGGGTGATGTCCCCGGACTCGGTGAACGCGGCCTGCTTGTGCTCGTTGTGGAACGACATCAGCGGCATGACGAGCGCCGCGGTCGCGTTGCCGCCGAGAAACCCGTGGCGTTCGACGAGCACGACATCGGCGCCCGCGTCGGCCGCGGCGATCGCGGCGGCGCACCCGGCGGGCCCGCCGCCCACCACTAGGACGCCGGTACGGCCCCCGTGCCGGGCGGGCCGCGGCGGCAGCGTGACGGTACGGGGCTCTCGGGGCTCTTCCAGGATCGGCATCGGGGTCCTCCGCGGGCTGGGCCCTGGTGGGTCCGGTCCACATCCGGGCAGGTCACGCGCTCAGCGGGCGGACCTCTGACGCTTGGGGCGGCGACTGCTGCGCTTCCGCGTGCCGAGCCGTCTCGATGTCGTCGAGCAGGTTCCCACACCGGACGCAGGTCTCCTCGGCGAGCGTGCGCAGCTCCCGCACCCGGGACTGAAGTACCGCACGGCGCTGCGGATACTCGTCCCAGAGCCGGTCCACCTCCGCCAGCAGCAGCCCGGCCTGTTCCCGCGCCACCCCCACCAGCGCCGGCGCCCCGATCCGGCGCGCGAAGTCGAAGACCTTGCCGGAGTACGGCAGCGGCAGCACCGGCAGCCCGGACAGCGCGGCGAAGATCACGAAGTGCAGCCGCATACCGACGGCCAGGTCCAGGTGGCGCATAAAACCGAGGAGCTGCCCCGGACTGTAGGTCCCGTGCAGGATCCGCCCCTTGTCCGGGGCCGTCATATGGGACAGCACGGCGTGGGCGTGCCGCACGTCGTGGCGCTCCATCGGCAGGAACACCACGTGTGCGTCCAGGCGCCGCACGAGGAAGTCGGCGACATCGGCGAGCAGCGCGTGGTAGCCGCCCTCGTCCAGGTTCTCCGCCGCCCGGCCCGGCTCCCGCACGGACATCCCCACCAGCCGGGCACCGGCGGGTATGCCCTCGTCGCTCATCATCCGGTCGGTGAACGTCTCCGATGCCAGCAGCAGCGCGGGATCAGCGGTGACGACGATCTCCCGCTCGACGCCGACCTCCTCCAGGACGAGCCGGGACTCCTCGTCCCGCACCACGACGTCGTCCATCTCCGCGAGGACGGTGCGCACCGCCTCCCGGTCGTCCGGCTCCCGCAGCGGCCCGGCACCCACGGCGTAGGCGAACGTGCGCACGCCGCGTTCCTGCGCCGCCCGCACCAGCCGCAGATAGCGGCGTGCCTCGCCGTCGAAGAGGATGCCGCCGCCGCCCAGCACCAGCAGGTCCAGCCCGGTCAGCGCGTCCAGCACGTGGTTGCGGCTGACGCCCTCCCAGTCGACCACCTCGTCGGCGTCGTGGTGGTGGACACGCGTGTGGGCGGCGTTCCGGCTGAAGACGACGAGCCGGGCCTGGGGGCGCTGGGCGCGCAGACAGCCCAGTAAGCAGGTCAGGATGGACTCGTCGCCCATGTTGAAGCCGCCGTACGAGCCGAGCAGGCCGATGCGTGGGCGCGCGGGCGTGCCCGACGCGCCGGGGAGTGGCTCCGGTGGGGCAGTGTTCATCCGTGGGGCTCCCGTCACGTCGGAGTCGAGTCGGTCAGGGGAGTGGATTGGGGGGAGGGGATGGG